>CAZPFI010000007.1:0-31572 GCA_964585795.1 uncultured Muribaculaceae bacterium
AAGATGAAAAAAATTAAAAACAATACTGCGAAGATAAAAATATTTAAAATCAGCTAAATATAATAAAAGTTTTTTTTAAAAAACACTAACTCTTATATATTTTTTTGGGTTTTCGGTGATGTTTTTCACCAATTGGTCCAGATCCCTTAACAGCTGTTCAATTGAAGTGTGCAGTGAGTCGGTATAAAGCAGTTTTCCCACCGATCCGCCGGGGTCTTTTATCTGCCCGAGCAGCTCTTTAAGGGAGTTTATTGTACCTGCAATATCCGCTGTTTTCAGTGAGTCGGTTATTGTCCCTATGTTGTCAAGGGTGTGGTTAATTCTTTTTGTCCCGGCATTAAGATCATCTGAAACCGAAGATAAATTTGAGATTATATTTGTAATCTCAGGAGAGCTTTTCTGTACATCCGATACTAAAAGCCTGGCATCTTTAACCATTGATGCAAGCTGATCAAGCGTAATTGAGATCTTCTCCTGTGCCTCAATGTCCAGAACCTGGTTTACATTGTCGAAAGTGGTGTTTAATGTAGTTACCAGTTGTGAAATTTTATCGCTCAAAGGTAAAAGCTCGTTTTTCAACAAATCGGTGAGAGCAACTTCTGTTACGGAAGTGAGAGTGTCCCTGTCATTGAGGTACCTGGTCTCATCTCCTATGTTAATCCTTAAAGCTTTGGTACCCAACAGATCGGCACTGTATATCTCTGCGACTGAGTTACCCGGTATGCTGTATTGAGAGTTGACTTTAAGCTTTACAAGAAACAGATCTCTCCCGGCAACATATTTTACAGACTCTACAGTTCCAACCTTTAGTCCTCTTATGTATACAGGGCCGGTTGTATTCAAACCCTCTACATTGTGATAGAAGGTATAATATGTATTGTTGCTGCCAAACAGATCTTTCCCGCGCAGATAATTTATAACCACATATATTGAGAAAAGGGTTAATATTGCAAATAATCCTATTTTTTGTTCGCGATTGAGTTTTAATTTCATCACCTTTATTTTATGTCTTCAATTGTAACTTGTTATTGGAGAGGCACTATGGCGTTGTTTTCCACCCTTATCACAAAAGCTTGCGGGAAGAGAGAAGATAAACTGTTTCTGGCCTCGCGAGCACTCTCCATGGTAGGATACTCTCCCAGTGTATATTTGTACAGATTGCCCGAGCGAATGAATTTTGCATCTCTTCTCCCCTTGAGTTCAGGTGCGTTGGGGTTAAGCTGTTTAGATACGGAAAGAATCTGTACACGGTAGTGATAATTGTTATTGCCACTTTGTGTAACGGTTTGTTCTGCAGGTGGGGTCTTATATTCAAAATCCGAAACCTGACTGTTACCCTTTTCGTACTGCACCTTGAATTGACTGAATGCATTGAATATCTTTTCGGCAAACAATGGGTGGTTTCTTCTGTCACTCAATATCCTAAGGTCATTGGCGTTGGAGATGAAGCCCAGTTCCACAAGAATACCCGGCATTCCGCTTTTCCACAAAACAATGAACGGGGCCTGTTTTACTCCTCTGTTAACGGGAATTGGTCCATTGTTAAAGTTTTGCTGAACAAGGGATGCCATAATAAAACTCTGCTCGAAATGTGCGTTCTGCATTAGAGAAAAAACAATGTATGATTCCGGATCGTTGGGGTTAAATCCCTCATATCGTGTGCTGTAGTCGTCACCCTCCAGTAATATTACGCTATTTTCAAGCATAACCACTTCGAGATTGGATGCAGAACGCTCCATACCCATAACAAAGGTTTCTGACCCATTGGCCTGACGAGATTCTACAGAGTTTACATGGATTGATATGAAAAGGTCTGCCTTGTTTTTGTTGGCTATCTCCGATCTTTTGTCAAGCGGAACAGCAACATCTGTCTTTCTTGTAAATATGACATTTACATCGGGATAGTTTTTTTTAATTAACTCTCCCAGTTTTAGTGAAACAGGCAGCGTTATATCTTTCTCCTTTACTCTTCCGTCACGACTCACTGCTCCGGGATCGTGACCTCCGTGACCAGGATCAATTACCACGGTCTTTAACTGTACCAGAGACCTCTCCTGAGCTGTGAAGACAGATGTTGTAAACAGCAATAAAATTATGGCTAAAACTGTTCTGTAAGGCATAATTGTTGCTAAATATGATTAACTTTGCACACCACAAATGTAGCACATTTTTGTTAAACCTTATACCATTTTGGTTTTGAGAAAACGGTTTCCTTCGCTTGTCTGGTTTGTTCTTATTACACTTCTGACTGTTATGTCGGGGTTTGTTCGCGCTAATACCAGTGTCGGCTTGCAGAGGGACTCTCTCTCTGTTTTGCGTGACTCACTTGCTCAGTTACCAGATTCTCTCAATCTCATTTCGGACTCACTTTCTGTTTTGCCGGATTCTACACTAACTGCAGATTCTCTTAAAGCTAAGGGCTTTCTTAACTATCCTGCCTTTTCTAAGGCAAGAGATTCGGTTGTAAAGGAGTTTCACGACGGAAAGAGGATGATATACTATTACGGAGATGTAAGTGTTAAATACGGCAATCTCGAACTCAAAGCCGAATACATGGCCTATGATATGAATACCAAGACGGTATTTGCATCGGGGATTAAGGATACAGCCGGTGTGCTGCAGGGTAATCCTGTTATGCGTGAAGGAAAAGAGGAGTATGTAATGGAGACCATTTACCACAATTTCGAGTCCCGCAAATCGCGCATAACTAACATGAAAACCAAAGAGGCCGAAGGGATTATTCACGGAAAACTGCTTAAAAAGATGCCGGACAACTCAATAAATATGTCCGGTGGCAGATATACAGTTTGCGATCACGAGCATCCTCACTTCTATCTGCAGCTTACCAA
Source organism: uncultured Muribaculaceae bacterium (assembly GCA_964585795.1). Classification (GTDB taxonomy): domain Bacteria; phylum Bacteroidota; class Bacteroidia; order Bacteroidales; family UBA932; genus Bact-08. Next base: position 2,850 of record CAZPFI010000007.1, read on the forward strand.
AGCAAAAATTACAAATAATCCGCGTACCACAGTATTTGGTCCGGCCTACCTTGTAGTAGAGGATGTCCCTACACCTTTTGCCCTCCCTTTCGGATTTGTACCCGACAGGGCTACCCGGGCAAGCGGGCTTATGATACCAACATTTACAGAAGAGGCCACAAGAGGGTTTGCGCTTCAGGGACTGGGCTATTACTTTGTGTTTGGAGACCATTTCGATGCCTCTATAACCGGAGACATCTACTCGTTAGGTTCATGGAATGCAGTACTCACTTCACGATACAAGAAGAGGTATAAATTCGATGGTACTGTAAATCTGAATTACTCTGTTAACCAGGTAGGGGAGAAGGGTGCTCCCGATTTTTATCAGTCAAAGGATTTCTCTGTAAAATGGAGCCACTCACAGGATCCTAAATCACGCCCCGGAACAACATTCAGGGCATCGGTGAATTTTGCAACCCCTATGAATAACAGGTTCAACTCTTATGATATTCAGCAGAGTCTTCAAAACCAAATATCTTCTTCGGTATCCTATGGTAAAACATTTGCCGATTCACCTTTTTCACTGTCGGTAAATATGCTTCACAGCCAGAACTCTCTGGACAGCTCCTATGCATTCACTTTGCCGAATATGACTCTTACGATGAACCGCATATATCCGTTTAAAAGCAAGGATGCGGCAGGTAAGAGTAAGATATACGAGGATATTTCGCTTCAGTACAGTACAACATTAGATAACAAGATAAATTTCAAGGCCAGTGATTTCGGACAACCCGATTTTCTTTCGAAATTCAGGAGTGGAATGCAGCACAACTTCACCATAGGTCTTCCATCTTTCGATCTTTTCAACTATCTGCAGTTCTCTCCAGGTATAAGGTACGGTATGAACTGGCATTTTCAGAAAAACGACAAATTCTACAATGCAGAGACAAACAGAATAGAGAATAATATAAGTGATATATTCAGCCATTTTGGTGTTACTCAGGATTTTTCTGCATCACTATCTCTAAACACCATTCTTTATGGTATGTTCAACATAAGTGAGAGAGGAAAGTTAAGAACCATCAGACATATGGTAAAACCATCCGTTAGCATTAGCTATACGCCCGAACTGGGTACTCCGGCAAACGGTTACAGGGTGTTGAATTATATTGACAATAACGGTGTGCAGCACCAGGCAGAGTACAATCAGTATGAAGGGCTTCTTTACGGATTTCCATCCAAGGGAAGGGCTGCGGCAATGAACTTCTCTCTGGGGAACAATTTTGAGGCAAAAATTAAAAGTGACAGAGATACCACAAACGGAGGCATTAAAAAGATAAAGCTTATTGACAATCTCTCTATGGCCGGTTCCTATAATTTTCTGGCAGACTCTATGAAGCTTTCAAACATCTCTGTGTCAATGAGCACGACAATATTCGGCTCCCTGGCCTTAAATGCAAATGCAAATCTGGACCCTTATGCCATAAATGAATTTGGGGTCAGATACAACAGATTAAATTATCTGCAGGAGGGATGGCTCAACTTTGCGCGTCTTACCAATGCAAGTATGTCCTTCTCATATCAATTCTCAGGAGACGGAAAAAGAAGAGGTGACGGAAAAGGTTTGCCCGAGGGAAAATCAGGAAACAACTCCGATTACATAAGAGTTTACAACCATCCGGTTACCGGTGAATATATTCCGGGTGGGTGGGTTTACTATCTCGATCCCGATAATCCCTGGTCAGTTAACATCAATTACAACTACAGTTACAGTCGCTCTTATCAATATGTGGCAGGTGTACTCAATACAAATCACAACCATATGCAGACTCTCGGAGTCTCTGCTCAGTTGAGAATGGGCAGGGATTTGAATGTAAATATCAATACCGGGGTAGATCTTACCAAAATGGCTTTAACCACTACCCAGTTGAGTGCCACATACGATCTTCACTGTTTTTTAATTTCAGTTTCTTGGGTGCCTAACGGAATGTGGGAGAGCTGGAGTTTCAGAATAAATGCAAAGGCCTCGGCGCTTGCAGATCTTCTTAAATTTAAGAAAAGTGCCAGCTACTGGGACAGAGGTGGCGGATTCTGATCTGGTAACAATATTTAGTTTTAATATTTTTTTAAGAAAGATAAGATGAAAAAAGTTATCTCATCTGTTAAAGCCCCCGGAGCAGTGGGGCCGTACAGTCAGGCAATTGAAGCAAACGGGTTTGTTTTTGTGTCGGGGCAACTGCCTATAGATGCAGCAACAGGTAAATTTGCAGATGGTGGAGTTAAGGGACAGACCCATCAGGCGCTTAAGAATGTAGGATACATTCTGGAAGAGGCAGGATGCAGCTTTAAAGATGTTGTAAAATCGACTGTGTATTTAACAGACATTAATGATTTTGCAGCAATGAATGAGGTGTATGCAGAATATTTTCCCGAGCCATTCCCGGCAAGAGTTGCATACTCAGTTGTAGCACTTCCCAAAGGTGCTATGGTAGAGATAGATGTAATTGCTGTAAAGCAATAGTACAGGTATAATTTATCTATTTGTTTGGTTTTTTCAGGTATAAATATTATTTTTGTACCATATTTCCCATTTCTATAAGGATAAATCACATCCACACAATAATTCAATGTACGACATTTTAGAGTTGAGCAAAAAAAGTCAGGAGGACTTACTTGCTATTGCTAAAGATCTTAAAATAGGCAAAGCAAAAAGTTTCACTAAAGAGGAGCTTATATACGAGATACTCGATGAGCAGGCAAACATAGGTAGTAAATCTACCGAACCAATATCAAAAAGGCCTCTTGTAAGACGCGATACAAAACCGCGAAGAGGCAGACCTGAGAAAAAAGCAGGCAGTTTTAACAAAAAGGAGCAGAGTCCCGGGGAGTTGTTTAAAGCAACTACAGAGGATACACTGCAAAAAGCAGTTTCCAATGTTAATTCCGGGAAAAACAATAACCCCGCAGGCAGTTCAAACGAAAACCGTAAGAGCGGGCCGGGACAACAAAAACCGGCACAACACAAGGAGACAACAAGAGATGTCAAAACAGACAACTCTCAACCAAAACAGGCAGCAGAAATTCAGCCAAAACATACAGCAGTAAACCAAACGGTTCCTAAGAGTAATAATCAGGAGCAGAAACAACCGGGTAATCCGGATTCTGCACAGTTGGATAAACAGAGAAGACCACGCAGGGGAAGAAAAAGCAATGCCGTAAAGGAGACCAATCAGGACAGTATAAAAGAGCACGAAGTTGCTGCAGTCACTGCGGTACTGGAAGAGATTAAGGCGACAGATACAATTTCTGCAGAAACCGCTACTGTACCCACAGAGACAGCTGAAACAAAGCATCCGGAAAACAATCAGCCCAAAAAGCACCAGAATGATGTTCAGACAAAAGAGCAGCCGCAAAAGGTTAAATTCGAATTTGAAGGAGTTGTTGAGGCAACCGGTGTTCTGGAAATTATGCCGGATGGCTACGGCTTCCTACGATCTTCGGATTACAATTATTTAAACTCACCCGATGATATATATGTATCACAGTCACAAATTAAACTATATGGTCTTAAGACCGGTGATACTCTTATTGGTGAGATCAGGCCACCGAAAGAGGGGGATAAATACTTCCCTCTTGTTAAGGTAAAACAGATAAATGGCAGAAGTCCCGAGTTTATCAGAGACAGGGTTCCTTTCGATTTCTTAACACCTCTGTTTCCGGATGAAAAATTCAATATTACTTCAAACGGACATAACAATTTATCTACAAGGGTGGTTGACCTTTTTGCACCAATCGGCAAAGGTCAGAGAGGGTTGATAGTGGCTCAGCCCAAAACAGGTAAGACAGTTCTGCTCAAGGATATCGCAAACGCTATTGCTGACAACCATCCCGAGGTATATATGATAGTTCTGCTCATTGATGAGCGTCCCGAAGAGGTTACAGATATGGCAAGAAGTGTTAGGGGAGAGGTTATTGCATCTACCTTTGACGAACCTGCAGAGAGACATGTAAAGGTTGCCAACATTGTACTCGAGAAAGCAAAAAGATTGGTTGAATGCGGACACGATGTGGTTATTCTGCTAGACTCAATAACCCGCCTGGCGCGTGCATTCAATACGGTTCAGCCGGCATCAGGTAAAGTACTAAGCGGTGGAGTTGATGCAAATGCGTTGCATAAACCTAAGAGATTTTTCGGTGCTGCAAGAAATATCGAGAATGGAGGTTCTCTTACAATTCTTGCAACGGCTCTTACCGAAACCGGCTCAAAAATGGATGAGGTAATATTTGAGGAGTTTAAAGGAACCGGTAATATGGAGCTTCAGCTCGACAGAAAACTATCCAACAAGAGGGTGTTCCCTGCTGTTGATGTTACACTCAGCAGTACAAGAAGAGAAGATCTACTCTTTGATAAAGAGGTGCTTAACAGAATCTGGATTCTCAGAAATTATCTTGCAGACATGAATTCTGTGGAGGCAATGGAGTTTATGAAGAGTCGTCTGCTGAGAACAGAAAACAACCTGGAGTTTCTCCTCTCAATGAACGGAGAGTAACCCCGGTTTTTTACAATCCGGCCAGGTGCAACAGCACCCCCACTGCCAATCCTATAACAAGATTTATAAGCTTCGCTTTGACGAAGCTTTTCTTGCTCTCTGCCAGCAGAGGTAGTGCAGTATGACCATCCTGAACAATAGAGCTGGCAATAAGCACACTAAATGGAATGACTCCTCCTGCAAACAGGGTTATAAAAACCATGTGCGGGCCCGACTCAGGTATTAATCCCACAGATACAGCCAGTACAATCATTACAATAATGTTCTGCGCAATCCACTCTTCTATGTGCAGATAACCCATGCCAAAGTGTATCACCAGAAGGGCACCAAATGTCCAGAGAAATATCGATTTAAAATGTTTCTTTACCACATGTCCCCAGAGATGATCTTTAATAAAGTGCTCACTTGCCCGGGCTGTAAGAATTAGAGTAATAAGACTGATACCTGCAAAAATAAGATTTATCCACCTCTCGGTGAATATATCAAATTTTTGATCGTGTAAATGACTTACAACAGATTCATTGGTATGATCATCTGTCTCGTCGTGAATACAGGTGTTATCGTGAATATGTGCCTGTGGTAAACTGATAGTGGTTACACTGGTTTGATGCGAATGATCGTGACCGGAATGGTGGCTGTGGTCGTGTTCGAGCAGTCCTGCAACAACTGCAACTATAAAAATTAAAATTCCTGCGATAATCAGGAGCCGTTCTCTTGAGATTTTTTTAATATTTTCTGCAATACTACCCGAGAACACCTTTGTTCTGATTTTCTCCTCTCCGCAGCAATCTTCATGCGTTTCATAATGACCGGAGTCAAAGGGAGCACCCTCTTTTTTGACTAATCTGTCAACTATAAGACCGGCAACAACTCCTATTACAAAAAGACTGGAAAATAGTATTATAGCAGTTTTGGGTATCATTGCCATAATAATGAATGCTTCATCTCCCGAGGAGGCAATCATCATTGCTATCAATGCTCCAAATGTTACAATTTTATGTGTGTAAAGAGAGACTACTGCAAAACCTCCAATGCAACCCGGTATTAATCCCAGTGAAGCAGACAGCAGAATCTGCCTGAATGGCGATCTCTTCAGTTTTACAAAACTTTTACCGTGAGAATGAATGTTGACATACTCTATCAGCAGCATCATTATCATTACAAGACCTGTGATAAGAACGCTGTTTTTTAGTGCTTCTAATATTGTGCTCATTTTTTACTGTATAATCTCATAAGTTGATTGGCAGCAGCAAAAGAGCTCATCTCTCCTTTGAGAACCATCTGTTCGTATTCCCTTAACTGCCCAGAAATTGTTTTGTCCTCGAAAAATTGTGCGTTCAACTCCTCTTTTATGGTTTGGTACATCCAGTATTTCGACTGCTCTCTCCTTTTATGAAGGAAATATCCGTTCTGCCTGGTTAATTCAAAGTAATCCTCAATTTTTTCCAGAACTGTCTCCAGCCCCTCTCTGGTTACAGCAGAAGTAATTACTGCTTCGGGTCTCCATCCCGACTCTGCAGGAGGGAAAAGGTGAAGTGCATTTGTATAGAGTGCTTTTGCCTGAAGTGCCTTATCTCTGTTGGTCCCGTCTGCTTTGGTTATAGCTAAAAGATCGGACATCTCCATTATCCCCCTTTTAATTCCCTGCAGTTCATCTCCTGCACCTGCAAGCATTAAAAGCAGGAAGAAGTCACTCATTGAGTGAACTGCAGTCTCCGACTGTCCGACACCTACTGTCTCAATGAAGATAACATCAAAACCGGCTGCTTCGCATAAAATTATACTCTCTCTGGTTTTTCTTGCAACGCCTCCCAGAGAACCGCTGCTGGGGCTTGGTCTTATAAAAACATTAGGGTCTGTGGAGAGAGATTCCATCCTGGTTTTGTCGCCAAGAATGCTCCCTTTGCTTTTTTCACTGCTTGGATCAATAGCCAGTACTGCAAGCTTATGACCAAGAGAGGTAATAAGAGAGCCAAATGACTCGATAAAGGTGCTTTTACCGGCTCCTGGAACTCCTGTTATTCCAATTCTCATTGATTGGTTGCTATTTGAGAGTGTCCTTGAAATAACTCTCTGGGCAATTTCGCGATGCTCCGGTTTTGAGCTCTCAATAAGAGTAATCGCCTGGCTTAGAATTGTAATATTTCCTCCCAGGATGCCATTTACATATTCGTCTTCGGTGAGAATACCATATCTCTTTTTGGTATAAAAATTATCGATGTAAGGATTTACTGCCGGAGGTTGATCTACACCACGGTTTACCTTAAGGGCACTCTCTTTTTTGTTGTGGTGCATACTCTCTACTTTATAATTTTTCCGGTAATTAAAAGATTAAGTACAGGTCTTGACGGAGAGTTGGTGATAAGAGACAGTATGTACCCTTTATCGCCGCTATCCTCTTTAGTGTCTATGGTAACATCCAGGTTAGCTGAAGTGCCGGGTTCAATTCTCCCGGGACTCCTCACGGAGACCCTTTTGTCTCCCGTATCAACTTTATGAATCAGAAGAGGAGTACGGCCAAGATTGCGAATTGTGAAAGATGCCCGCACCTGTGTACCAGATTTTATACTGCCAAAGTCATAGGAACTTGTTGATGCCATTGGCAGAGGTGCATTTTCGGTCTGTTCTTTGGTTAACGATGTAAAGTTATCACGGATGTTTGCTGTTATTCTCAACTGTTTTGCTGTTACAGGTGTGCCGTTAACCGCTACAGTAGCATAATAATCTGTCTTTCCCCAGTTTACCTGTGCTTTTGTATCTAGTGTTATGCTAACCTGAGCTCTGCCTCCCGGGGCGATCCTGGACGGTGTTGCTTCAAGGGATAATCCGGGTGTTAAGTTTCTGAAACTTATTGTAATGGTGCTGTTAGATGTGTTGGCAACCTCTACCGATTCTTTTCTGGTATCTCCCTGTGCAATATTCCCGAAATCTATAAATGAGCGCCTGAATGATACACTGCCGAAATTTTCAGGAAACAACTCTCTCAATGTTTTGGGTTTGTCGTGAGCAACACCTCTTATTCTAAGCGTTACAGGCCTGCTCTCTCCGGTAATGTAAACGGTAAATGATTTGTCAAAAGGGAATGGCCCCTGATCATTTAAAAAGGTAACATCTATCTTTCCTGTTCCACCCGGAGGTACAGGACTTTTTGTCCAGACAGGAGTTGTGCAGCCACAGGATGCAATAACCGTTTGTATTACTATTGGCTGTTTGCTGATGTTCTTAAAAGTGAAAGTGCAACTGTGATGGCCGGAGTTTAGCATTATATCGCCAAAATCGTGTACCATTTTATCAAACTCTACGGTGGTGGGTTGCGCACTAACAAAAGATACTCCAATGAGAAACAGAAGAGTAGTCAATACAGTATTATACAGTTTATTTGCCATATACTTTAGAATCAGTTTTACAAAGATACAATTTGTATTTGTTCTATTCCAACCTATTTTTTATCTTTGCAACAATCAAACCAATTTAAAATTTAGTAATAATGGCTTACAAAATTTCAGAAGACTGCACCGCTTGCGGTTCTTGCATTGATGAATGTCCAGTTGAGGCAATATCACCCGGCGACATCTACGTAATTGATCCTGATGTCTGCACAGATTGCGGAACATGTGCGGATGTTTGCCCCGTTGGTGCAATCAGCCCTGTGTAATATTCAATAGCTTAGAAATTTACAGGTGTCCGGAGAGTAATTTCCGGGCACCTGTTTTTTATTAAAGCTTATGCAATATATGCAGAAGACCAGCCCGGGATGGGGAGCATTTTACTTACTCACATACATACATACTTACTTACTTACTTACTTACTTACTTACATACAAACTTACTTACACATTTGCCGGAAGTATGTTACCTGTTATCAGGTGTAATGTTACATAGGTGCTGGTTTCAGTTTGCTTCTGTCAATTCTCCAGGAATGTTCATAAAGTACGGCACCCCTCAGCATTATCGTTTCGTACAGATGGCTGCTTCTGTTGATGTTAAAACTGTTTGTACTGTTTTCGCCGGGGTAATATCTTAATACTAACCGGCCTGTCCACAACAGACTGTTATAGTGCGTAGTAATCTGAACATAAGTGGTTCTGGACGGGTTTGCCGGAAACTTACCGGATGGATTACCGTTACTTATATAACCCTGTCTGTTTTCGAACATATAAAGCGGAGTAGCTGAACTGTGATCTGCTGGCTCTGTATTAGTGGTTATGGAAGGTCCCCCTTCTATTATCTCCTCTTCTGTTACAGAGTTTGCAACGAACCAACTGCATGAAGCCGGTACATTTACCAGTTCAATTTTTTCTATATCAACTGTCATGTCCGAAAAGAGACCACTCTTGTCAAATACAAAGGTGATAGTTGAATAGAGAGAACGCATATCTATCCCTATACCGGTTATACCCGGTTTTATATCTAAGCTCTGCTCGCCTGTTAGAATATCCATGCCGTTATGGCCTTTCATCTGATATCCACGATATTGCCGTAGAAGATTGATGTTTTCAAACTCACTTATATTTAGAAGACCGGCATTTGCAACAGCAGCAATTGTTATTATACCCAGCGGCAACTGTATGTTTATCTCCTCATTCTGCGTGTGGTATCTGTTTAAAATCAACTGCCCGTTACTATCATAAACCAGAACATTGAGATTGCCAATAATAGCACTCCCTCCGGATTTGAATATCAATCCAGGCTCTGGTTTAAAATATAACCTGCAATTAACATCTGCTACTAAACTCTCTTTTGTACAGGAAAGAGTGAGAAGAGATAAAAGCAATGTACAAGCTATTGCCGGAAACCTAAGTTTCATCACTGTTCTGTTAGTGTGATACCGTCTATTGTCTGAGTTGTCCACTCCTCAATAGTGCTGCCGGAGAATGTTATGGCATTCGCCGAAACTGTCAGCTGTACAAGATACATTGTGCCACCTGAGTATTCTCTGGCAGGCAGCGAAGTGCTGTAGGTTTTGCCACTAACAGCAACACCGCCGATTGTACCATTAATGGTTACCTCAACACTTATGGGCAGATTAGAGAGAGGAAGCATAATGGCAGAAGCTTTGCCGGCTACTACCGGGAATGATGTAAGTGCATCAGTCTGGACTGCACTGCCAATCTCACCATTTAACAGATTCATCTTTGTGTTGGATGAGGGTTTTGAAGGGGTAAATTTTATTGAAGTAACACTCATTGACGAGACACCCTCTCCTGCAACTACTGAAATCTCCAGAGACACAGCCCTGTGCAGATAGGGAAAATAAACTATACCACCTTCGCTGACAGAACTTTGAGACGCCCATAGATAGTCCACTCCGTTTGAGAGTTGTTGTGAAACTCCTCCGCTGAATGTCAAACCGGGAGAGGAGGATGTGTTGGATGATACAGAGTAGAAATCATAACTCCCCTTTGGAAGGTACAGAGGTGTCTGGGGTGTAAGTGATCCCGAGCTGGTTGCAGTTGCCTCAAGAGGAGTCCCCGAAACAGGGGATGCAGATGATGGATTTGAGCCACCGGAATAGCAGAATATTGTAGCTTTGTTACCTGAGGGAAATTCTGTTGCACCTTTGGTTGCCGCACTCTTGTTAAAAGATGCAAAAAATTTCATCTCACTTCCCTCCTTTACCTCTGCCTGCTCTTTTTGACAAGATTGAAATACTACTGCTGAAAGCAATAGCAGTTTGGCAATTTTTGCGATTTTCATAGAATCATTTTTTAAAAGATTAATAATTTGGTTTTGTAATCCCTTTCTTGTATTCAAAAGGTATATTGTTAAAATAATTGTTTAGTTCTGTTTTATAAACTGTTACCTGACCCTCATTTTTTGGATTGAGGTACAGAGATATAATGTATGAGTAACCGGCTGTTAAATGCTCATTAAGCTGTACGGAAAATTTTCTGTTCTCCTGGCTGCCATTAACTGTAAACAGGTTTACATCTGCTTCTATTGACACTGCCGTAATGCAGGGAATGGTAAAAAACTCCCTGTAACTTCCGGTTCCCGGAATTACAGATAAAGGAAGAGTTGATGAGGCAGGAGTGATTACTCCGGTTTTTAAGTTAAGAGTTGTACCTGTTGCATTTGGCAGAGTAAAACTTATACTGTTAACTGTGAAAGTTACGCCGGCAATCTGGCAGTCAAGATTAAGCTTTATTTTGGTTGCAATATGTCTGTAAATGAATGTTATACTATAGTTGCCATTTACCAAAGGCGGTGATATTCCCGACCACAGGTAGTCCTTCCCGTTTTGAACTTCAGTTGTAACTCCGTATGAATCAATAAAGGGCACTTCATCTGTGTTATACGAAAGTGAGTAGAAATCGAAAAGACCGTCAGGTAAATACACCGGCCACTCGGTTACAAACTCACCGTTAACAGACACTGTTGCAGCTACCGGGGTAGAACCCGCAAATGGCCACTGAGTGTCTCTTCCAAGTATATAAACCACCGATTTTATCCCGGCACCACTATTTAAACCAATGGATGCAGATGACTTAAAGATGGCCTCTGAAGCGCTCTTTAAGGGAAGTGGCTCCGATAAATTATATTTATTACAGCTTGTGAGCATCGTAGTAAATGCTAAAACAGCAATTGGGAATTTTTTCATTCTCGTTTTATTTACTCCAAAACTAAACAACCAAAAGGTTAATTAAAACATTGAAAATCCAATTTATATGATTTGAAAGAAAGTTTCCTTCATTTTAATTTTTTTCTACTTTTCATTTATATAGAGGATTTATTTTTTTAACTTTGACAGCTATTTTTTCACAAATAATTCACGATGTTAAACATTAGACTCCTGAGAGAAAACCCCGGTTTTGTAACAGACCGCCTTGCCGTAAAGAATTTCGATGCCAAAGAGATTATAAACACAATTCTGGAACTTGATTCCAGAAGAAGAGGTATGCAGACAGAGTCGGATTCGCTCCTTGCTCAGCAGAATTCCATTGCAAAGGACATAGGGAGACTTATGAAAGAGGGTGAATCAGCTAAAGCACAACAGGCAAAAGAGAGGGTTGCAGTTTTAAAGGAGTCCACAAAGGAGATAGAGGCAAAAATGGCTGCCTGTCAAAATGAACTTAACGAACTTCTTCTGTTGCTGCCAAATCTGCCACACCAATCTGTACCGGAGGGAAAAGGAGCCGATGACAATGTTATTGTACGGGGCAACGGAGAAATACCTGTTCTGAGTAATCCTCTGCCACACTGGGAGCTGGCAAAAAAATATGATATAATAGATTTTGACCTGGGTGTTAAACTCACCGGAGCCGGTTTCCCTGTTTATAAGGGGAAAGGTGCTGCAATTCAGAGAGCACTCATCACATATTTTCTGGATTCGAACATAAAAGCGGGTTATACCGAAGTTCAGCCGCCGCTTATGGTTAACGAAGCATCGGGGTACGGTACAGGTCAGCTGCCCGATAAAGGCCAGCAGATGTACCATGTTGTACTGGATAATTTCTACCTGATCCCTACGGCTGAAGTACCCGTAACAAACATATTCCGCGATGTGATCCTGTCACCGGAGCAGTTGCCTCAGAAGCTCACTGCCTACACTCCGTGCTTCAGAAGAGAAGCCGGTTCATACGGTAAAGATGTTAGGGGATTAAACAGACTGCATCAGTTTGATAAGGTAGAGGTTGTACAGATTACACACCCGGACTCCTCTTATCAGACACTTGAGGAGATGGTAAATCATGTAGAGAGACTGGTGAGTTCACTGGGACTTCCATACAGAATACTTAAGCTGTGTGGAGGAGATATGAGTTTTACCTCTGCTCTCACCTACGATTTTGAAGTTTTTTCTGCTGCTCAGCAAAGATGGCTTGAGGTTAGTTCTGTCTCAAACTTTGAGACATTTCAGGCAAACAGACTTATGCTGCGTTACAGGGATGAACATGGAAAGAGCCAGTTGGCTCATACCCTAAACGGCAGTGCACTTGCTCTGCCAAGAATTCTTGCAGCAATTCTGGAAAATTATCAGACACCTCAGGGTATTCACATTCCCGAAGTGCTTACAAAATATACCGGTTTTACATTAATTGACTGATGTCTCCCGATAGGATAATATTGGGCATTGACCCCGGAACCAGAATTATGGGGTGGGGGGTTATAGGTATTTATGGCTCTAATGCACGGTTTATCTCTATGGGTGTGCTTGACTTTAAGAGAGACAATGATCATCATACAAAGTTGAATCTTATTTTTAAGGAGGTTTCGTCTCTTATTCAAAGGTTTAAACCTCATGAGCTGGCTGTGGAGGCCCCTTTCTACGGGAAAAATGTTCAATCGATGCTAAAACTGGGCAGGGCACAGGGTGTTGCAATATCTGCAGCTTTGAGCTACAATTTGCCAATTACAGAGTATGCGCCCAGAAAGATAAAACTCTCCATCACCGGTAAGGGCTCTGCATCCAAAGAACAGGTGGCATCTGTTATTTCAAAAATACTCTCTGTAGAACAGATGCCGGAGTCTCTCGATGCAACTGATGGACTGGCTGTTGCATTCTGCCATTTTTTAACCAGCAGTGTGGTTACGGGTTTACAAAGGGTTTCTGATAATGGTAAAACTCCAAAAATAAAACCCGTTAGAGGAGGCAGTTGGGAATCGTTTGTCAGGAATAATCCCGGAAGAGTTAAGTAATCTATTATTTTTTTGATCAACCATTTAACTTTTGACGCTTTTTGCAGTCAAAGATGTGTTTAATTTAATATAGTGTCTAATTAGTACAATTTACATAATATGAAATCCGCTGTAAGGTTATTTTTAACAGTATCGTTATTTTTTTTAACTAATAGTTTAATTTATGGACAATCAAGAGATTACAGGTTGAGGGGGACTTTGATTGACAGTATAAGAAATGAGTATATAGAGTTTGCAACTGCATCTGTAATTCCTAAGGGGTCCAATACTCCTGCAAAATATGCATTGTCTGACAGCAAAGGAAAATTTGAGGTTACAGGTATCACAGCAGGGGAGTATACCGTAAGAATTGAATTTATGGGGTATAACAAGGTGGAAAGAACCGTTGTTTTCGGTTCACAGAGAGTTGAGGATCTTGGGTATATCGGAATGATAGAACAGATGAATCTGCTTGAATCGGTAGTTGTTTCTGCATTGGGTAATCCGGTTATTGTAAAGAAAGACACTATAGAATACAATGCTTCATCTTTTAAAACTACAGATAGCGATATGCTAGAAGAGTTGTTGAAGAAACTGCCCGGAATCGAGGTCTCTTCAGACGGCAAAATAACGGCAAACGGTAAAGAGATTGATAAGATTATGATAGACGGGAAGCCGTTTTTTCTTAACGATCCACAGCTTGCTACCAAAAACCTTCCTGCAAGAATAATTGATAAAGTGAGGGTTGTTGACCGTCAATCGGAGCAGGCAAGATTTACCGGAATAGATGATGGTAATGAAGAAACAGTTATTGATCTTACAATAAGACCGGGGATGATGAACGGATGGTTTGGTAATGCCACAGGGGGTTATGGTACCGACGAGCGTTTCCAGGCAGCAGGTATGGTAGGTAACTTCACATCCAAAAGTCAGATAAGTGTTATACTCAACGGAAACAATACAAACAACAGGGCTTTCAGCGATTTGGCAGGAAATATGATGAGAAGCATGCGCGGCTCAATGGGTGGCGGTAGTTTTGGCGGAGGCGGAGGCGGAGGAATCCGGGTGGGAGGAACTACCTTAAGTTTTGGCGGAAGCGGAATAACAACATCCTGGATGGGTGGCATAAATGCAAACACCGAATTGTATGACGGTAAATTAAAAATTGGAGGTAACTACTTCTATGGAGGAACCGACAATATAGCCGAGGGCACACGAGTAAGACAGAATTTTCTGCCCGACAGCAGCTTCTTTAACAGAGACACCTCCCGAAGCCAGAATATCTCCAACAACCACCGTGTTGCAATGGAGCTTGAGTGGACACTTTCCGATAAGGCATCAATTCTGTTCCGCCCAAATGTCTCAATAGGTGAGGGCTCTTTTGATGAGAGAAGAAATTTCTCTACTGACGGGCTTAACAGAACAAAAATAAATGATGGTTTCAGCAGATCGGCAGGAGATAACACTTCACAAAGCTTATCGGGAGATCTTCTTTACAGGCAGAGACTTGGCAAACCGGGGAGAACATTCTCTGTTAATGTTACCTACTCGTACTCCAATAACGACCTTGAAGGGAGAAACCAGTCGGAGACAAATGTTTACGGAAACAGACCATCTACAACAATACTCGACCAGAAGTTTGGTCTAAACAGCAACTCTTTCTCTCTGGGGGCACGGGCTTCATATACCGAGCCGTTGGGCAATAACTACTTTATGGAACTTGCATACAGATACCGTTACCAACTGAGCAACTCCGACAGAGAGGCATACAACTACAATGATATTACCGGGTATTGGGATATTTATGACAGCACCTACTCCAACTCGTTCCGCAACATTTTCATCAATCAGCAGGCAGAGGTAAATATTCGCAAAAACAGCGATAAATACAGCTATACCTTGGGTTTTAATGCTCAGCCCTCTTACACCGAAAGTGTGGGTGGAGAGAGAGACATATCAAGAAGTGTAGTCAATTTTTCTCCTTCTGCCCAGTTCGATTACCGTTTTTCCGATATGGAGAATATCCGGGTAAGATACAGGGGTAATACCAATCAACCTTCAATAAATCAGCTTCAACCGGTACCGGATAATTCAAATCCTCTGTTTGTACAACAGGGAAATCCCGATCTTTTACCTGAGTTTTCTCACCGCCTGAATATAGAATATGGTAATACCAACAGAACAACCTTCCGTTCTCTGAGGATAAGGATGGATGGTAGCTATACATTCGATAAAATTGTCAACAAGACATACTACGATGAAAGCGGGGTTCAGTACAGCATGCCTGTTAACGAAAACGGGGTTTACTCTGTCTCTGCCAATGTGATGTATAATACACCAATAAAAAAATCGAAATTCTACATCTCCAACTTTACCCGTACATCGCTAAATAATGGTATTAACTACTCCAATGCAATACGCAACCGCACAACAAGTCTGTCATTATCCGAGAGTGTGAGGTTGACATACCGTGGTGAAAAAATTGAGGCAAGTGTTGGAGGGAGGGCGTCATACTCATATGCCTGGTATACAATTGAGCAGAATACAAGACCTGCAACATGGACCAATTCTGTATCTACATATATAAACTGGACTATGCCTGCCGGATTTAACCTTGTAACAGATCTTGAACACAGGTTTTACATAGGTTTTGGAGAGGGCTATAACGAACCATCCACAGTTTGGAACGCAGAGATATCTAAGCTGTTGTTAAAGAATGCTGCAACATTGAGATTAAGGGTTTTTGACATTCTAAACCAATCGAAGAATATGTGGAGAACCACAACCGACAACTACATTGAGGATATTCAGAATAATACACTTCAGCAATATTTCATGCTTAGTTTCACTTTCCGTTTCGGTTCATTTGGTGGAAGAGACGGCAGAGATTCGGGAGGAAGGCCTCAGTTCAGAGGATCGGGAATGGGAAGAATGCACATGGGTTTTTAAACAGTTGATTTGGAGAAGTTTCTCCACTTCTCAACTACAGCAAGAATATCGGAGGGTACTTCGTTTTCGAAAAACATGTGCTCTTTTGTGAAGGGGTGTATAAAACCGAGGGTTTTTGCATGAAGCGCGTGTCTGGGCAGCAACTGGAAACAGTTTTCAACAAACTTTTTATACTTTGCGTACATCGTTCCTCTTATTATTTTATCTCCCCCGTATCTGTCGTCGTTAAACAGGGGATGCCCCAGATAATCCATATGAACTCTTATCTGGTGCGTCCTTCCGGTTTCGAGTGTGCACTCAACCAGTGTTGTGTATCCAAATCTTTCAACTACTTTGTAATGAGTAACTGCGTGTTTGCCCGATGATTGGTCTGTAAAAACCTTGAATTTCATACGGTCATTAGGGTCGCGTCCTATGTTTCCTGTTATTGTACCGCTCTGCTCTTTTACATTTCCCCATACCAGAGCAATGTATTTGCGTTCAATTGTGTGATCGAAAAACTGTTTTGCAAGATGTAGTTGTGCAGCATCGTTTTTTGCCACAAGGAGCAATCCGGAGGTGTTTTTATCAATTCTGTGAACCAGAATTCCCATCCTTTCATCTTTTGTGTCAGGGGGCTGACTTATGTCCAGATGATAAGCAAGCGCATTGACCAGGGTGCCCGAAAAGTGTCCGTGTCCCGGATGTACCACCAATCCTGCGGGTTTGTTTACAATAAGCAGATGTTGATCTTCATAGAAAATGTCCAATGGAATTTTTTCGGGTCTTACTTCAAATCCTCTTCTTTCGTACGGCAACTCAATGGTTACGGTGTCACCTGGTTTTACAATGTAATTTGCCTTTACCACTACATTGTTAACCAGCACATATCCGGCGGCAATTGCCAGCTGAATCCTGTGCCTGGAGGTCTTCTCCATTCTGTTGGTAATAAATTTATCTACCCTAAGCCGGCTTTGACCCTTATCGGAGACAAACCGGAAGTGCTCAAATGAGTCACCAGTTTCATCTTCCGGCAGAAGATCTTCGTCTTCCGGGGATAACTCTGCCATTTTCAGCTCTTCATTACCAATGTACTCCTCCATTAATATCAGTTATTTTTTACAGCATCAATTTTACTCTTATCTGTACTTAGCACCAGATCTACTCTGCTTCCCATTAGCGTTGTAAGTCTGTCTGAAGGTGCCGGGAACTGGCTTATTACAAAACTGGAGAGGGTGTCTGTGTAACTATTCACAGATTGATCAAATGTCAGCCGTCCAACGTTAAGTGAGTTGTCGATAATGATATCTTTTGCTGTTATTAGGGAGAAACCAACAAGAGATGGTATTGATGTAAGATTATTGTCGCTGCTGAGGCCAAGTTCAAGATCAATCTCGCTCTCTGTCTCAATCTGAGTACCGGGAGGTATGTGTAAACCTCTGTATCTCTGATCCAGAACATTATTCGTGGCCATATCATTCACATATATTAATCTTCCTACATTTAACTGACGGGCAGTAAGTTCTGCTTTCGCCTGTCGTAATGAGAAACCTGTAACAAGGGGCATACTCACTCTCTTTGGTTGTAGGGAGTTGATTGTAAGAAGTACTCTTCTGTTCTTCTTTACAAAGCTGCCTGCTGTTGGGTTTTGCCTGAAAATCAATCCTCTTCCCATCCTGGGAATAAAAACTGAGTCGGTAACATCAAGCCGCAGATGATTTTTAGATGCTAAAATTTGTGCTTCATAAAAGGACATCCCCGAAAAGTCGGGAACCTCAAGCTCCTGATTATGGCGTGTTATAAATTTGAGTGTGATTATTATTGTAAAAATCAGCACCATTACAACAGCTCCCCCCTTTAAAAGGGTTGCAACTATCCACTTATTGTGTTTCATTTTATGAAAATTTTTGGCAAAATTACTACTTTTTTATAACCTGGTTATAGTAACTGTCTCTCTCAACTGCAATGTAACCGCATTCCATAGCTATCTCCTGAAGATCTTGCTCACTCATTGAGGGTTTTTTCTCTCCGGCTCCGGCCATGCTGTATATTTTTGTACTGTCATTTATTGTTCCGTCAATATCGTCTGCACCAAACAAAAGGGAGAGTTGACACAGCTCCCTGCCAAGCATGGGCCAGTAAGATTTAATGTGGGGGATGTTATGCAGTACCAATCTAGACATTGCAAATGTCTTGAGAATATCAATATAACCGGCCTCTTTTATATGTGAGAGTTGATTGTTGGATGGTTTGAATACCAAGGGTATAAAGGCATCAAAACCTTGTGTTGTATCCTGAAGCTCTCTTATTGCAAGCAGATGATCTACCCTGTGACTGATATCTTCTATGTGACCAAACAGCATAGTAGCATTGCTTCTTATACCCAATTCGTGTGCCGTTTTGTGGATTTCAATCCATCTTTGCCAGCCGGTCTTATCGGGGCATATCTCTCTTCTTATTCTTTCATCAAAAATCTCCGCGCCTCCTCCGGGAAGAGCGTTCACCCCCCTGGATTTCAATTCAGAAAGAACGGTTTTAACCGGTAAACCCGATATTTTTGTCATGTAATCTATCTCTACTGCAGAAAATGCCTTGATAGTCACTTCGTCAGGCAACTCCTCCCTTACAGCTTCAATTAGCGAGGTGTAGTAACTGAACTCTTTAACCGGATGGTTACTGCCCACTATATGAACTTCTGTTATGCCGGGGTGATATTTCTCCCTGCAATACTCTCTTATCTGTGCAATATCCATCGACCATGCACCATCATCGGTATCGCAATCTCTTCTGAAGGAGCAGAATTTACAATGGTGAACACAAACATTGCTTGGTTCAATGTGAAAGTTTCTGTTGTAAAAGACCTTATTGCCGTTTATCTTCTCTCTTAAATGTGTTGCATTAAGGGAGAAGAGATTCAAATCTCTCTCTTCCCATAACTTAATTGCTTCTTCCCTGCATATTCTCTCACTCATCATCTTTTTGGTAAACTGGCGTTATTAGTATTAATTGTGTCAAATATAACAAAAAAAGACGCTTTGGGCGCCTTGATTTGGTTTTGCATATGAAAACTCTCTTTTAGAAACGATCTTCTGATGATACAGTAAGTTTCTTGCGTCCGCGACGACGACGGGCAGCCAGTACTCTGCGTCCGTTTGGTGTAGACATACGCTCACGAAAGCCGTGCTTGTTGCGTCGCTTGCGCTGTGATGGTTGAAAAGTGCGTTTCATAATATGGATGATCTTTTAATATTATACTTGAAAAAGGGAGTGCAAAGATATGTAAAATGTTTTTAATAGCAAATATTTGAGCTACCGTTTTATAAAAATGAGGTATTTTTCCTTAAACCACTCCTCTTCATACCAAATATTGATATTTCTGACCGAAAAAATATCCTCAGACATATTTAACTTTTTTACTGCATTCATTATCTCCTGGTTTATTGCTCCTCCTTTAAGACAAATTATGCCATTAGGTTGCATATCAGTTGCTCTGTCATTTTTAACCAGATTTTGGACAAGAGGAAGAAAAACCGAGAGATCGGCTACTGCCCTTGATACTACAAAGTGAAATTTTTTGTTTAATGTTTCTGCTCTCTTTGCAACAGCTGTCAGATTATCAAGTTTAAGGGTGGTTGCAACAGAATTTACCACATTTATCTTTTTTGATATTGAATCGCACAGTGTAAATGTACAATCCGGAAACATAATGGCCAGAGGAATCCCCGGGAATCCTCCGCCGGTTCCCACATCCAGAATTTGTGAGTTCCGGGGGAATGAGATAAATTTTGCAATTGCAAGAGAGTGCAGAATGTGATGGAGGTACAGGTTATCTATGTCCTTTCTTGATATCACATTTACCTTTTGGTTCCACTCTTTGTAGAGTGGGTAAAGTGCTGCATATTGCTGTTTTTGAGTGGTGCATAATGTTGGGAAATATTTATATATCAGCTCTTCCATATTTTATTTAATATTTTCTTTGCCCGGCTTACTCTTGTTTTTACAGTATTTAACGGCAATTCAAGCTCTTTTGCAATCTCTTCAAGAGGATAGTCATGAATAAAACGCAATTCAGCAATTTTTCTGTATTTTACATCAAGGTGCTGAATAGATTTAATAAGATATTCAAATGCCTGTTCGTTAATAAGATTCTCTTCGGGGCTTGGTACCGTGCTGCTTATTGTTGCGTGACTCTCCTGTCTGTCAGAGATGATCTCCTGTATGAGGGGGACTCTTCTTTTTTTGTGAAAATCCAGGGCTGTGTTTTGAGCAATTGTGAAGAGCCAGGTTGAAAAAGCGAATTCGAATTTATATGAGGAGAGAGATTTGAAACACTTCTGAAAGGTCTCCTGGCAAATATCCTCTGCATCCTGAGCATTGGGAACAATCTGGTTTATAAAAGATAGTACCGGGGTTCTGTAACCCGAAACCAGCATTGTGCATGCCTCTTCATCTCCTTCAAGAGCTTTTTGAATAATCTCTCTCTCTCCTGCTTCACTAATCTTCATAGCTGCAACCATTAATGTGCTTCAAGCCAGTTTGCACCGCACTGACAATCGACTGTAAGCGGAACAGACAGTTCGATAACACCCTCCATCTCCTTCTTTACAATCTGTGTCATAAGCTCTTCCTCTCCGGGGAAGATATCAAAAACAAGTTCATCATGAACCTGCAGCACCATCCTGCTCTTTAATTCCTCTTTGCCAATCCTTTCAAATACCCTTATCATTGCTACCTTTATTATATCCGCAGCACTCCCCTGAATGGGTGCATTAATTGCATTTCGCTCTGCAAGACCTCTCACCACAGGGTTCTTTGAATTAATATCGGGCAGGTAACGCTTCCTTCCGTATAGTGTAGAAACATAGCCGTTCTCACGGGCATTTTGTATCATTTGCTGCATATAACTCTCTACTTTGGGATAGTTTTGGAAGTAACCACCTATAAGTGTTTTGGCTTCTGCCCTTGATATTGCCAGTCTCTGGGATAACCCGAATGCCGATATGCCGTATATAATACCAAAGTTTGCAGTCTTGGCTTTCCCTCTCTGCTCTCTTGTAAGCTGCTCCTCGGGAATCTGGAATATTTTTGATGCTGTGGCTGAGTGGATGTCCTTACCCATACGAAATGCCTCTATGAAATGTTCGTCACCGCTCATGTGGGCCATAAGCCGCAACTCTATCTGTGAGTAATCGGCAGACATAATGCAGCCGCCCTCATAACCGGGAATAAATGCTTTTCTTATCTCTTTTCCGCGCTGGGTTCTTATAGGGATGTTCTGCAGGTTGGGTTTTACCGAACTTAATCTCCCTGTTGCAGTGAGTGCCTGATTGTATGTAGTGTGAATTTTATGTGTTTTTGGATCTACAATTGACGGAAGGGGGTCGATATAGGTCGATAACAACTTTTTAATTGCTCTGTACTCCAGAATTTGTCCGATAATTGGGTGAAGGTGAGATATCTCATTGAGAGTCTCTTCATCAGTGGAGTAATTTTTCTTGCTGGTTTTTTTTGCCTCTTTTACAATGTTCAGCTTTTCATAAAGCAATATGCCAAGCTGTTTGGGTGAAGAGATGTTCAAATCACTCTCTCCCGCCATCTCCCTCACTGTTTGTTCTATTGAGTCGAGCTGTGCGGTAAGGGTTTTACTGTACTCTCTTAACAGGTTAACATCCAGATTTATACCGCAATTCTCCATATTGGCAAGTACCTTTAAAAGAGGCATCTCAATTTCTGAGTAGAGTGAGGTGAGTTTTTCGTTTTCGAGGCTTGCAGATAGTTTATTATATAGTGGTTCTATTAACGAACACTCTTTATATGCTCTTGTGTCGTTTTGCTCATCAGAGTTTTCGGCCTCGCTGAACAGATCTTTTGGTGCTTTATCATCATCACTTTGAATTTCAATGCCAAGAAATCCTCTTGCAAGAATTTCAATTTTGTGAGATCGTTCGGGCATAAGCAGATAATGCATCAGCTCTATGTCTCCGAGAGTTCCGTTCAATTGAACAGAGTGTGTGCGAAACATATTAATTATCTGCTTAAGATTGTATCCGCACTTGATTATTCCAGAATTCTCCATTATACCCTTTACTCTTAAAACCTCTTCTGCAGAGTGAGGATTGAGAGAACTTATAAGGTTATTGGAGCATATAAGTATTTTGTTTTCAGTAATTTTAGCAGCGAGAACTCCTGTTTTTTCCGCCTCTTTGATAATCTCATCAATGCCGGTAACCGAATACTCTGTTTCTCTGCCGGCATCTTCCTTTATGCGACGGCCATCATCACTTTTTGGAGTAAGTGTAAACAGTGACTCCAGCTGAGGAAGCATCCTCAACAGAGAGCCAAATTCGTACTGTGTAAACAGCTCTTTTATTTTGCTGAAGTCGGGTGTGGCCAGACGCAGACTCTCCTCATCCCAGTTGATATCAACACTCTTATCTATGGTGACAAGTCTCTTGCTAAGCTCAATATGTCCCTTTGCCTCTTCAAATGCGTTTTTCTGCTTCTCGGGAAGCTCTTCCAGAGAGTTATATATATTTTCTACCGACTTGTACCTGCCGATTAACTTCTTTGAGCTAACCTCACCAATCCCTTTAACTCCCGGAATATTGTCGGAGGCATCTCCCCAGATTGTGAGTATGTCAATCAATTGTCGGGGGCTTTCGATATTGTAATATGAGCAGATCTCCTCTACCCCCATTATCTCAGGTTCGTTGCCGTTTTTGGCCGGCTTGTACTGAAAAATGTTACCGGTAACCAGCTGGCCATAATCTTTATCGGGAGTTACCATATATACATTAAAGCCATTTTGGGATGCCTCTGTAGCAATGGTTCCTATTACATCGTCTGCTTCAAAGCCATCTTTCATGAGAACCGGTACCGATACAGCATCCATCAACTGAATTAGCGGATCCAGTGCAGCTTTAATCTGTTCGGGTGTTTCACTCCTGTTGGCTTTATACCCTGGAAAGATCTCATGACGGAAAGTCTTGCAAGGCGGGTCAAAAGCGACAGCAAAATGGGTCGGCCTCTCTTTCATTATCAGCTCCAGTATGGTCTTGGTAAATCCAAAAAGAATGGAAGTATCCACTCCTTTGGAGTTTATCATAGGTCTTCTTAAAAATGCGTAATAAGATCTGAAGATAAGCGCATGGCCATCAATAAGAAGTAATTTTTTCATACCCGGAATTTATTTGTTGTCATCTGCAATCCACTCGACATAGGATGTTGGAGTTTCATACAATCTTATGGAGTATAGTGTAAGCCCTGCCGGCAGACCTTTTTTGAGAACCCCGGCAAAATAGAGCGCCAGATTTTCGCAGGTCGGCTGGAAATCAACAATTACAACATTTTTATAGGTATCTGCTATCTCTATAGCCATCGGTGAGTCCTGGCGTAATATAAGAGCATGGTCGAACGGCTCCAGAATAAGAGTGTTGACAATACTTTTAAGCTGCGAAAAATCGATTACCATCCCCGACTTGGGGTGACCGGTAAGCTCTCTGGGGCTCCCTTTTATGGTAACGAAAAGCCGGTATGAATGTCCGTGAATGTGTCTGCACTTGCCGTCATAATCCATTAGTGCGTGAGCACCTTCAAAGCGAAACTCTTTGGTTACTCTTATTATTGACATGCTTTTTTTACAAAAGTATTAATATTTTTTAAGAATTCCGGCCAATTCATGCTTTCTAATCTTAATAATAAATGGATTAAAATTGTTACTTAATTAGAGTTTGTAATTATTTTTATAAAATATTGAATTAAAATTTGATTTAATCTTACGAATTAGTATTTTTGTAGAAACAAAACCCCAGATATGGCAATAAATATTCAAAACATTTTATCGGACAATGCAAAGAGCATGAGAAGGTCTGCAATAAGAGATCTTCTGAGCGTTGCAAACAAACCGGAGGTAATCTCTTTTGCAGGTGGCTTTCCAAATCCTGATACTTTTCCTGTTGAGGAGTTAAAAGAGCTGATGCAGGAAGTTCTGCAGGTTGAGAGTACCTCGGCGCTTCAATACGGACCAACTGAAGGAAACGGTAAGTTAAGGGAGATACTTGCACAAAGATACAGAGATCAGGGTCTGGATATTACAAAGGATAATATTATGATTACAACCTCGTCTCAGCAGGCCATAGATCTTACCTCAAGGATATTCATAAATCCCGGGGATACAATTGTCTGCGGTTTGCCATCCTATCTTGGTGCCCTGCAATCATTCTGGTCGTATCAGGCAAAACCTATCGGAGTGCCAAAGGACGAAGAGCTGGAGGTTGTTATTCGTACATTGATATCAAGCGGTAAAAGGCCGAAGTTTATATACACAATTCCCGATTTTCAGAATCCTTCGGGAGTCACGATGAATCTTAAGCAGAGGAAAATGGTATTGGAAGTGGCCCGTAAGTACGACCTGTTAATTATTGAAGACAGTCCGTACAGAGAGGTGCGTTTTGAGGGTGAACCCGAGCCGCTTATGTATTCGATGGATAATGAAAGAGTTATTCTTTTTGGAACACTGTCAAAGACTGTATTGCCGGGGTTCCGTATCGGCTGGATAATTGCACCTGTTCATATAATTGACCGGCTAATTGTTGCCAAGCAATCGAGTGATTTGTGCTCACCTGTATTCGACCAGGCGGTTGTGGCCAGATATTTCGAAAAGGGATACTTCGAAAAGAATCTTGGTAAAACCGTTGATTTGTACAGAAAAAAGCGCAATCACATGCTCAACTGTTTCCAAAAGTATATGCCGGAAGGAGTTACCTGGACTAAGCCGGAAGGTGGCCTCTTTCTATTTGTTACCCTTCCGGAGGGATATGATTCAACCGAGCTGTTTAATGAAGCAATAAAAGAGAATGTTGCTTTTGTTATTGGTGAGGCATTTCATTGCGACGGATCAGGAAAGAACACAATGAGAATCAACTTCTCATTTATGAATGATGAGCGGACAGAAGAGGGCGTAAAGAGACTGGCAACAGCCATAAGGAAGATGTTTGACAGAAAACCTGTTGAGTCACCTTCAACATTCTGAATCAGACGAAGGTAAAAATTGAAGGATCGAACCTGAGAGAGGAGTCTTTGAACATTTGGTCAAAGACTCCTCTCTCTATAAGAACTTTAGGGCTCTCTTCAAAGAAACTGCTGTGTCCCATGACCCATATTTTGTCACACAGCTTAATTGCCTGAAGTAAATCGTGAGTGGAGAATATAATTGTTTTCTCTTCGTTTAAGGCAATCTCTTTCAGTAGTTTAACAACAGTTATCCTGTTAACTATATCTAAAAATGCTGTGGGTTCGTCCAGCAGCATAATGCTGCTGTTCTGAACCAGACTCCTTGCAATTGCAGCTCTTTGAAACTCACCGTCACTCAGCATACTGCTGTCTCTGTTTATATAGTGCTGCAGTTGAACCTTATTCAGCGCCTCGTTAATTCGGGATGTTTCGATGCTGTCAATCGTCCCTAACCAGTTTGATCGATTGTAGCTGCCTGCAGCAACCATATCGAAAAGTGACAGATTTCTTGTCCTGGGGCTTTGCGACGGCACATACGAGATAAGGGCCGATAACTGAGAGGTGGAGTACTTCTCCACAGGTCTGTTATTAATTGCTACAGAGCCGCCATGGTATTTAAGAATGCCTGCAATAGACCGCAGAAGAGTGCTTTTACCCACTCCGTTTGCTCCCACGACTGCTATCATCTCCCCTTTGGATGCAGTTGCATTTATCCCCGAATAGATAACCTTGTCGTATCCCAACTGTAATTTATCCAGGGAGAGAATCTTGTTTGGGTTGATGTTTTTCTGTATCATATTATACCGCCCTGTTTTTTAATATAATTATAAAAATTACAGGAACCCCTATCAGAGCACTGACAGTGTTTATTGGTATTACACCCGATTGTCCGGGCAATTGGGCAATGGTATCGGCAAATATCATAATGGCAGAACCCAGGAGTGCTGTTGCCGGCAAGAGAACTCTGTGATTTGCATCTCTGAAAATCATCCTTGCTATGTGGGGTACGGCAATTCCAATAAATCCGACAGGGCCGCAGAATGCTGTTACACTCCCGGCCAGCAGGGTAGTTGCTACAAGGATTCTTTTACGCGTATTCTCAAGATTGACCCCCAGACTCTTTGCATATGTTTCGCCCATAAGTAGAATGTTGAGGTCTTTAATGTTATAAACAGAGAGTGCAGACCCGGCCAATACAAGTATTGCCAGAATTGAAAGCTGAGATGTGTTTAAGCCGGAAAAACTCCCCATAGTCCACAGAACAAAAACTTTAAGAGCAGATGCAGATGAAAGATACTGAAGAAGAGATATCAATGCGCTTACAACGCTGCCAAGCATTATGCCGAATATGAGAAGAGAGATATTGTCTTTAAACCTTGAGGATACAAGCAGAAGCAGCAGAGTTATGCCAAGGGCACCAAGCCATGCAGATGCAGCTACACCGGCAGAGGAGAGCAGCGATGATGATAAAGATACACCGAATGCCGAGAATCCCATCACAAAGATTGCAACACCCATGCCTGCTCCGGAGCTTATTCCCAGGATGAAAGGGTCGGCCAGCGGATTTCTGAAAAGCGTCTGCATCTGAAGTCCACATACCGAGAGAGCCGCACCGGCCAGCATAGCTGTAATGGCTTTTGGCAGACGAAAAGAGAAAAGGATGTCTCTCACATACTGAGGTGCCTCTCCGCCTGTAATTGCTGCTATAAGGTCTTTTACCGGGAAAATTACCGAACCCAGTGTAAGATTTAGTATCAAAAACAGAAGCAGAGTTGAGAAAATGGCAAAGTAGCTGCCTCTGTAGGTTTTGCCTCTGTTCATGGATTGTTGCTTTTTTTATCCCCCTAAGATAGTGGAAAAAGATAAAACTGTTTTATTTTAATTTTTTGTAATTTTGCCGTCCGTATTTAAAGATTAATATTCAACCCTATGAGAAAGAAAATTGTTGCCGGAAACTGGAAGATGAATACTACAGTTGAAGAGGGATTACAACTTGTGAGTGAGTTAGAGTCAAAGATTAAAGATTTAAAGATAAATGCCGAAATTGTTGTTGCACCCCCGTTCACACATCTTTTTGCTGTTTCTCAAAAACTTGACAAACAGTCGGATATAATTAAATTGTCGGCTCAGAATTGTGCAGAGGAGATTTCGGGAGCATATACCGGGGAGGTGTCAGTTTCGATGCTGCACTCACTTTCGTGCAAATATGTGATTGTTGGCCATTCGGAGAGGAGAGAGTACTTCGGTGAGAGCAACAGTCAGCTTTTAAAGAAGGTTAAGCTGGCACTTGCGTCAGATTTGTGCCCGATATATTGTGTTGGTGAGAAGCTTTGTGAAAGGGAGTCCGGTGATCACTTTAATGTTGTTTCGTCACAGATAGAGCAGGTACTTTGTATGCTGGAGGAGGGAGAGGCAGCTAATGTGGTAGTTGCATACGAGCCGGTATGGGCCATAGGTACAGGCAAAACAGCAACGGCAGATCAGGCGGAAGAGATGCACAAACATATTCGTGAGGTAATCGGCAAGAAGTTTCCTGCCATCTCAGACAATATATCTATTTTATACGGAGGCAGCTGCAAACCATCTAATGCTGCAGAAATTTTTGCGAAAGAGAATGTGGATGGAGGACTGATAGGAGGAGCCTCCCTTAGCGCAGACGATTTCACTGCAATTATAAATGCTATCTGATGAGATACATAGAAGTTTGTATCGAAATTAAGCCATTTACACAGGAGTTTGCAGAGATTGCGATGGCTATCCTCGACGAGCTTCCATTTGAAAGCTACAACATAGAAGAACCTTATCTTCTGTGTTATATAAGAGAGGATGATTTCTCAGATGAACTCCTCCGGGCAAATATCTCAAATTTCAATATACCCTCTGTTAACATCAGCACCACAACCAGATTAATAGAGAGTTGTAACTGGAATGCATTATGGGAGAGTAATTTCGATCCGGTTTTTATTGACAACAGATGTGTTGTTAAAGCAAGTTTCCATAAAGGGATTAAACCTCGTAAATACAATATTCTGATAGACCCCAAAATGGCATTTGGTACCGGTCACCATCAAACCACCAGACTAATGATGGAGGCATTGCTGGAAGAGAGTATTGACGGGAAAAAGGTATTGGATATGGGGTGCGGTACAGCAGTACTTGCCATACTGGCTGCCAAAATGGGAGCTGCTCTTCCTGTTTATGCGGTTGACATAGATGAGGTTGCAGTTGAATCATCAAAAGAGAATGCAAAAAAGAACAGGTTACAGGGAAAAATTGAGGCCTTTACCGGTGACGCATCATTTATTGAGAAAGAGAGTTACGACATTATACTTGCCAATATCAACAAGAATATAATACTGAAAGACTTAGACATTTATGCCCTGGGTCTTAAACCGGCAGGCCTGTTGATTTTAAGTGGTTTTTATAATGGTGATGTTGATGAAATCCAAAGGGAATCTGTCACTTGCGGTCTCTCGGGGTATTATCATAATTCATTGAATGATTGGGCTGTATTGAAATATATTAAAGGGTAGTTTTTTTCGGAGAGGTATTGCAGAAATAATTTTTTGTCTTACCTTTGCAGTCCTCAAAGAAGCGGGCATGGCGTAATTGGTAGCCGCGCCAGACTTAGGATCTGG
>CAZPFI010000008.1:0-27569 GCA_964585795.1 uncultured Muribaculaceae bacterium
AGCCTAATTGGTAAAGAAGTTACCGGCCATACTGACCAAAACCAGCTAATTACTTAGCGGCACTCTGTTTCTTATCATCCAGTAGTGTACTGCCCTTCCACTGAGATTCATGTATGTAGAGGGTTTTAGAAGTGTCAGATTTCTTCCTCTGTGTTTATCTTCTGCGATATATCCGTAACGACAGCTTTTAAAAACAATATTGGACGCCCCGGCCCAGGCATCCAATACTGTAAATCCGATATTGTGACGGGTATCTGTATATTCAAATCCGATATTTCCAAGACCGACAATCAGATAATTCATACCCAGGTTTTTTACTGTTTTGCAGCAGCAGCGGCAGCAGCAGCGGCAGCACCAATGGCAGCCCTTGTCATCTTAACAATACAGATAATATTTGTCTTTGGTGTAAGTATCTGTACATTATCAATCTGTATATCTCCTGCTGCGATGGCCTTGCCAATTTTGAGTGATGAGATATCTACCTCAATATTATCCGGCAGATCTTTAATAGCAGCGGAAATCTTAATCTTTCTTGTAACTACTATCAGTTTACCTCCCTGGCGAACACCTTCGGAGTTTCCTTTAATCACTACTGGAACGCTTATTACCACAGGTCTTTTCTCTGATACCGACAGGAAGTCTATATGAATTGGTTCATCTGTCAGAGGATGAAACTGTGCAGAATGAAAGACTGCCGGATAGATTTTTCCGTCAATATTAAGCTCAATAATGTATGAGTTGGCAGTGTTTAAAATTTTAATGAGCTCTTTTGCCGATAGAGAAAAGTGAAGGTTCTCTGTATCCGGACCATAAAGAACACATGGCACCAGGCCATCTCTTCTCATTGCTTTAACCGAGCTTTTTTTTGTAATTTCTCTAGAATTACCTGATAATGAAATTGTTTTCATAAAATGATTTTAAAATGTGTTACTCAATCCGGCAATCACCGGACCCCATTGCACCAAAAAAGTCTCCTTTTTTAGAGGGGGCAAAGATACAAAAAAATAATAGGTGCACAACCTTTTACTATTTAATCATTTCACTATCCTCATTCCAGTCGAATCCCCGATAAAAATTATCTAGAAATGCATTTGAAGGATTTGGAATATATGTACTTAATCCCGAGAATTTATCGATTTTGATATCAATAAAATACTCAGTATGCCATTTTGCAACTACAACATTATTAAGAGCAACATTAAAAGTCTGTATCTCTACCGGTGTTGCTATCTTCTCAATTAAATCACCTAGGTCCCAGAACCACCTTTTATTTAATCTGAAATAGGGCTGAATCTGTGACATATCCAATCCGGAAATCGAATTTCTGTGGTTGTTAAAAATAGATTTTGCAACAATTGCAAACTGTCTTAGATTTTCGGTTTTATACAAAGCAATAGTTGCAGATTTGTGAACCCCCGACTGTGCATTATAGAACTCATAAAACAACCTGCACGCCTCCTGCAGGTTTGCCTTTGGCTGAAAAAGCGGACTCATTATATCTCTGTACGGGAAGCCGTTGGCAAGAATCTCCGTAGGTGAGGCAACTATGTAATCTGTTTTGTTTCTAAGTTCATAAACAGTCTCGATTCCTCCCATAAAGCAGCAATCAAAAATAATAAAGTTAAAATGATACGGCAGTGAAGATTTCAGCTCTTTTATCTCCATTTCAACGCCTCTGTCCTCTCCAAAGCTTTTAACTAAATCTTTGTATGGATCCTCGAAGTATGTCCCCTGAAAAGTTGAGTTATAGTAGCCCTGTGGTAACCACCCGGTTGCATGAGACCATAAAATCAATCCGTACTCCTTAGATGGAAAAATTGTCTTTATTTTATTGAGTACCGCCTTAAGTACATCTCCGTTTGCAGAGTTTTGATCATCATATGCAGCCACCACATCTTCGACAACAATATCATCGGAGTTCTTGAAAAGACGCACAAGTTTTGGATTCCTGCCCGAAAGGTGTACATAAACCAGTAAAATATCCTTGCTCTCTTCGTCGGGGATAAAGCCTGCCTTTAACTCCGAAATATTATACTCCGCGAAACTGCTAAGATTGTTATTGGCTGCCATATAGAGAAGAACCACTCTTTTATAATCACCCTTTCCCGAAGGATTTCTCTCACACGATACTACAAGTACCATAGCCGCAAATATCATAATAAAAGCGGCGTACCTGAAAAGTCTAATTCTCATAAAGAAAAAAATTGTTAGCTCAAAAGTAATTATTTTTTGTCAATTTTGTATA
Organism: uncultured Muribaculaceae bacterium; assembly: GCA_964585795.1. Classification (GTDB taxonomy): domain Bacteria; phylum Bacteroidota; class Bacteroidia; order Bacteroidales; family UBA932; genus Bact-08. Next base: position 2,246 of record CAZPFI010000008.1, read on the forward strand.
TGAACTTAAAAGAGGAAATAGAAAAAATAGTAGCCGAAACAGTAGTTTCTCCACACATAGTTAAAGAGACCACTGTTTTTACTACCAGTATTTTAACTACAGAATCTGGCAAGAAATATTTTCTTAAAACCGGCCCTGTATGTTCTGCATACAGGTGTGAAGCAAATGGTTTGCGGGAACTTGCCAATGTCAACGGAGTTAATGTTCCTATTGTTGCCGGGTTTGGTACAAATTTTCTCTTAACAGAGTATATCAGCACAACATCACCGGGGAGCAGGTTTTTCAGTAAACTTGGAGAGACACTCGCCTTAATACATAAATACAAAGGCAAATATTTTGGTTTTTATGAAGATAATTACATTGGTACCTCTCCTCAGATTAACAGTGCAAATGAACGGGAGAGCCATAACTGGTGTGAGTTCTATTTTAACAAGCGTCTTCTTTTCCAGTATAGAATGGCTGAAAAGAATGGGCTTGCCACCGGTGTTATCAGAGATGGTATGGTTAAGATTGAGAGAAATATACATACAATTATACCTGAAAGCGACGAGTTGCCCTCTCTTTTACACGGGGACCTGTGGTGCGGTAACTATATGTGTAATGAAAACAGAGATCCTGTTTTAATTGACCCTGCTGTCTACTATGGTAATCGCGAATCGGACCTTGCCATGACACATCTGTTCGGAGGATTCCCGGGAGAGTTCTATATCTCATACAGTAGTGAATATCCTCTTCTGCCCGGATGGGAATTTCGTGAAAATATTTATAAACTTTATCACATACTTAACCATCTGAATATTTTTGGAAGAGGTTATCTTTATCAAGCTGAACAGATTATTAATTACTATATTTGCAGGGCTTATTAAATTACCATTCAATGAGACATTACTCTGTTGCCATTCTGCTGTGCATAGTTCTCTCCTGCTCTCCTGCCGGTGAGGATGGCATTCAACAGGACATTACCAATCGGTTGGTAAAGATTGATGAGTCTGTATATAATCATCCTCAGGCCGCCGTAGATTCTTTGAAAAGAATTAAAGAAACTCCTCTTAATGAATATAATAACGCATTTAGCTTACTATTATACTCAATAGCATATGAACAAATTAACGGTTCCAGCAATCCGGACTCTCTAAATCAGATTCCCTCTGAGATTTTTTTGAAGGATGAGGATTTTTTCAACTATTCAAGATCTCTGCTATATAACTCCATATCGCTATATAGTAAAAACCGTTTTGACTCTTCTGCCTATATACTCATAAAACAGAGCGAAGATTACTTTATCCGTGCATCCAAAAAGGATTATAATACATTAAGTACTTTATATCTGTATCTTGGTCGTTTGTACAGGGCAAGAGGGAATCCAGGCGAAGCAACTAAGTGTATTAGAAATAGTATTGACTTTAGTACAAAGGCAAACAACAAGAACACTGTTTTAAACGGACGACTCGAACTTTTCTGGATAAATCTGGGGTTGAAAAATTACTCAGAAGCACTAACAAACATTGCAATATTTGCAGATGAAGTACAAATGCCCGACTATATCAGCTATAATCTCAATCTGGCTCTCTTCAGTTATCACTCTGCAAGGCGGGAAACCAATATATCCATAGAGTACCTTAAAAAGATGATAGACATTGCAGAAGGAGCAGATCTTGATGTTAGTTACCCTAAGCTATACTATCTTGTTGCCTCCTTTTTTAAGCGTACCGGCAATATTGACAGCACTCTGCACTACAGCAAGCTATCGGTTTCTTCTATAAGGGATTCATCATTAACCGAAAGCCATTTCTACTACAGATATCTAGCAGATATCCTCTACGAAACCGGTGATTTCAAATCTGCGTTTGAGTACTCCAGAAAAGCTTATCAATCTTACCTTGTTGCATTTACAAAACACTCTCAAAACAGGGTAATGGAGATTGAGAGAAAATATGATATTTCCAATAAGGATAAAATAATTAACACTATAAGAATCAAAAACAGAATTCTGCTTATCACAATTGCTTCATTGGTTATTCTCTTTGTAGTGTTGCTTTTTGCTCTTACCAAAAGACTCAGAAACAACTTTAACAAAGTAATAAGCGCCTCCCTGGAGATGGATAGTTATAAACAGGATAACAGAAAACTGTGGATAACCTCTGAGATATGTAAAGCAACATCCTCCATAATGCCCGAACTACTTGAGGATGTTTATAAAGAGGCATTAAGATGCAGAAGGACATCTTCTGAAATCTTTGACAGTCTTAACTCTTTAATAGATAAAACCAATGCTCTCAACCGATCGTCCCTGGCATCAATCACAGCAAAAGAGGAGTTTCTTGAGTTATACAAACATCTTCCATACATTGACAAGCTTACCGACTACGAGAAACTCATCTACATATTAAGTGAGGATGGTTTTTCAAATGTTGAGATAGCTGGTTTTCTTAATACTACCCAATCGAGCATACGCTCTCTCAAAGCCAGATTATCAAAAAAATTCAATGGAAATTTGTAAGTTTTCCCTTACAAAACATGAAACAATTCGCAACAACCATTTTTCATATACTTGATTACTTGTTGTTTGAATAGTATCCAGGCGAAACATTCTGCAACATAACTCATAACAGGATATGTGCATTTATAATTGGTTAAATTTGGTCTCCGCAAATCATGAGACTCCGCTGCAGTTTGTTAGGGTTAAATTAAAGTAGTTTATAAATCATAGTTCAATTGTAAACAATTTGCAGCGAGGTTTTACAAAAGCTCTTCCGTGAATCCGGAAGGGCTTTTCGTTTTAATATGTTTTAAGTTTAAATTTGCAATTAAAAGTAATGTTATGATAGAGATAAGATCTGCCACAAAAGAGGATTTCGATCAGATAAGAGATATTGCCTTTAAAACCTGGCCGTCTACCTTTAACTCCATTCTGTCCCGGGATCAGATTAAATATATGCTGGAGATGATGTATAGTAAAGAATCTCTTGATGAACAGGTGTCAAAGCTCAATCATAAATTCCTTATAGCCACCTTAAATAGTAATCCTATAGATGACTCTTTGTCCATAGGATATGCATCATACCAGAATAACTGCAATGGTAAAGAAAAGACTAAAATCCATAAATTATATATTCTGCCTCAATATCAAAGCTTTGGAGCAGGGAGGTTTCTGGTTGACAAAATTTGCAATTTAGCTCTTGAATCAAAAAACAACATAGTGGAACTTAATGTTAATCGTTACAACCCTTCAGTAGGTTTCTACCGCCACATTGGTTTCCATATAAAAGCAGAGGTATCTATTCCTATTGGCAACGGGTTTTTTATGGATGATTATATAATGGAGAAGAAATTAAGCTGATATTAATTAAAAAAAGAAAGCCCTGTAACAGAGCTTTCCCGATTGCTTTAAAAAAGAGTTAGTTATATATAATATATATATTACGCCAATTTAACATTTACTGCATTAAGTCCTCTTTTTCCTTGTTCCAGGTCGAATGTTACCTCATCGTTGTCTCTGATTCTTGATTTCAGGCCTGAAGAATGTACAAAATAATCCGTTCCTGATTGTTCGTCTTTAATAAAACCAAAGCCTTTAGTCTCATCAAAGAATTTTACTGTTCCTTTATTCATGTTGTTTATTAAATGTGCGCCAAAGATAAGTAATTATCTGTTATTACAATAATTTTTTTAAATGTTCCTGAAATTTTTCATCTCGTTCATCAGGTTACTTATAGTCTCCTTCACCGTTATAATTTTAGTTGCTTTAAACGCCTTTGCTCCGCAAAATGCATACCCTTTGTTGAAATTACCCCTGAATGCGTTATAAAGTGCAACAATTATGCAGTATGGACTTTTTGTGTAATCACAGGTTTGAATACATTTAAAACTGCATTTTTTAGGCACCTCCAACCCACTCTTTACTCTCTCAAGAAATTTGGAAGCTATAGCTCTGCCGGGAAGGCCAACCGGACTCTTTATAATCTGAATATCCGACTCGCTGGCTTTCAAATAGCTCTCCTTGAATGCAACAGATGCATCACACTCCTCTGTTGTTACAAAAACAGTCCCCATCTGTACGGCGGATGCCCCCAAATTTAGGATTCTGGCCATATCATGTCCATTATATATGCCTCCGCCTGCTATAATCGGAATCTTCTTGTTGCTCTGCAACTCTACCTCTTTTATACTTTGGACTACCGACGGTAATAACTCCGCTAGTGAATACTTGCTATCATAAATCTGCTCTGACTTGAAACCTAAGTGTCCTCCTGCCTCAGGCCCTTCAAGAACAATAGCGTCAGGCACATAGTTAAATCTCTTTATCCACTTTTCGCAGACTATCATTGCAGCTCTTGCCGAGGAGACTATAGGCACCAGTTTTGTCCTGCTGCCTTTAGTGAGAAACGCGGGCAGATCTAACGGGAGACCTGCTCCGGCAAAAATTACATCCGCTTTTGATGAAATTGCTGTCTTTACCATGTCCTGAAAATTGGTTAGGGCAACCATGATATTTACTCCTATTACACCTTTGGCTAGCTCTCTGGCTCTGCTTATCTCCTCTCTTAACCCAATGATTGAGTTTTCGAAGAAATCTTTAGTTTTATCTTTGTAAAGAAGGCCTAACCCCGCACAGGAGATTACCCCTACACCACCTTCATTTGCAACTGCCGAAGCAAGACCCGACAGTGAAACACCAACACCCATACCACCCTGGACAATAGGAATTCTTAATTTTAAATTACCAATAGAAAAATCTGACATTTTTTTATGCGCAAGGTATTACTTTTTTAATTACAATAACTAAAAAATCATCATATATGATAACAATGCTTTATAGCACTGATAACATGAATAATAAGAAATAACATAGTTACACTGACAACTTAGGGGTAATGTAAATAGTATTAATTTATAATACTTCGATTACATTTTATTAATTGGCTTTGATGTACCCTGGGCTGCCAGATCGAGGGATTTGTACGGGAACCAGAATGAGAATGTGCTGCCGCTGCCAACTTTTGAAATCAGCTCAATTTTGCCTCCAAGCATATCCACAAAAGCTTTTACTATAGAGAGTCCCAATCCGGCACCTTCAAACATATAAGATTTATTACCCGGATTTTGAATAAAATTGTTAAAAATAATTCTGTGTTTATTCTCCGGAATACCAATTCCGCTATCTTTCACATAGAAGGTGATTTTATCTTTCCACACACTGTATCCAAAATCCACATAACCTTCATGTGTATATTTCAAGGCATTTTTAAGAAGATGAATCATAACCGATTCCAGTTTATTTCTGTCTGTTTTTATCAGCGCATCATTGTTTTCCAGACCTTTAAAATATGATAGTTTCAATCCTTTTTGGTCGGCCTCTCTTTTAAATGAATTAAAAAGATAATCCATTGTTTCATTGAGATTAAAGATTGAGTCTGACAATACAGTCTGTTTCGACTCCAGTTTCGAGAGCTCAATTATGTCTTCCAATGTCTCCAGTACCCTGTCATTATTTTTTTTAATCAAACTCAGGTAGGCAATCTTGTCACTTGTGTCAATATCGGGGCCTTGTAATATATCCAAAAATTCAGTTATCGAATTTATAGGGTTTTTAATCTGATGACTAAGACTTGAGAGGAAAGTTGATTTTATCCTGTTACTCTCTTCTGCCCTCTGCTTTGCATCCAGTAAATACTGCTTACTCTGTTCCTGACTGGTAATGTCCCTGGCGCTGCATACCACACCAACCATCTCTTCATTACTGTTAAAAATGGGTGCTTTATAAACATCAAGAACAATGTGAACACCATGGATAAAACCCTCTTCCTTGAACCTCCCAGGATTTCTTGAATCCAGTATAATTTGATCGGAATCCAGTGATGTCTCCCCAAAAGTATACCACTCCCTGTTCATTGGTTGCAAATCCCGTTCTCTCTGAGCAAAAAAGAGGTCATCTTTTCCTATGGGCTCCAAAGTATTGGATATCTTTAATATGTCTTCACAAAATGTTTTGTTTACAAATATAAATCGCTTGTTAAGGTCTTTGGCCCACAAATAGTCTTCCATGTTATCGGCCATCATCTTAAACATATTTTGCATTGTAAGGTATTTATCTTCACTCCTTACAAGTTCACTCTTTCTTATCTCCTCATCTGTTAAGTCCCTTATTATTATAAGTCTGCTTCCGGGGTACTCAGGCAAATCCAGCTTCTCTATCCTGAATGTGTTTTTACCATTATCTTTAACAATTGTACAGATTGAGTTATCATTACCTCCAATTATTTTTTCAATCAATTCCGACGGAGTGGCACCGGATGTTTCTATAAACACCCCAATAGCTTTTCTTCTCTCCAATCCAAGAATCTGACATGCATGTTTATTGATCTCCTGAATTCTGTCCTGATGATCCAGAACAAGAATTCCGTCTCTGATTGTTTCAAGAAGAGCCCCTCTGGCAATGGGCACTAAATCTAGAAGACGATTATTGAATATTGCGTAGGCAAGAAGCATACCTCCAAAAACCAGACTCTGTGGGACAATGTCAAATCCCGGAACAGGATTTTGCCCGGTTATATACAAAATACTGGCAGCCCAGGGACACAAAGACGAGACAAATATTATCCTCGCTTGAGCTCTGTAGGGATAGTTTTGTCTTAAAATAAATTTAAAAAGATATACCGATGCAAATATAAGCAGGGTAAAATTATAACCTACATTTCCAATCCAATAAACAATTCCGTGGTAATATTGAGTTAAGTTTGTATGGACAGAGATGGGTGCATAGCCGGTCCATACAAGCATATGATATTCGTTAGTAATCGTAAAAAGAAATGTTAAAAAAGGTATAATAAAAAGATAGAGTATATACCTCACTTGAAGGGAAGAGTCCCTTCCGGTAAATCTCAGAACAAATAGGAAATAAAAAACAGGAGTAGAGAGAGCGCCCACATATGCAATCTTCGACCACAGAATTTTGTTATCCAGCGATAATGATGCAGTTTCAAAGATTATAAAGAATGCCCATATGCCGCATGAAAGCATTAGCAGAAACAACTCTTTTGATGCCCTTACACCTCTTCTCCTCCAGGCAATAAATGCTACAAAAAAAGATATTATTGCAGTAATCAGATAAAGTGCAGAGAAAAAGGTGAACTTCAAATTCATAGTTCCATATTTTACAGGTTTTAGATTATAGAACTCAGTGATCGAACTCTACTCTGCAGTAGTTAATCCCATAAACATCATATCTCCTTATCATCTCCAGCAGTCTTCTTTTGAAATGAGCATAATCTCTGCTCTCTTTTGTTGACCAAACCACCTCGGACAGTGCAGCAGCTCTGGGATATACCATATACTCTACATGTTGAGTGGTTTTCATATATTCAGTCCAAACATTACCCTGAGCTCCAAGAATATAATAAGATTCTTCAATAGAAAGTGTATCAGGAACCGGCTCATATCCGTAGATTTTTTCCAAAGGTGTAAACCCCCCTATTGCCAATGGTTGAGTTGCGGGGTCTGCCTGATAGTGATCCAGATAACAATGGCTGCCGGGAGACATTACAACATAGTGACCCTGTTTAGCTGCCTCAATTCCCCCGGCTTCACCTCTCCAGGACATTACAGCAGCATTTGGAGCAAGACCTCCTTCAAGAATTTCATCCCAACCTATCAGTTTCCTGCCCTTACTGTTAAGATACTTCTCTACCCTTTGTATAAAGTAACTCTGTAACTCATGTTCGTCATTGAGTCCTTCATCAGATATTCTCTTTTGACATAAAGGACACTCTTTCCATCTGGTTTTAGGGCACTCGTCACCTCCAATATGGATATACTCCGAAGGAAACAGCTCAATTACTTCATCCAGCACATTCTCAAGAAATTCAAAGGTACTCTCTTTCCCGGCACACATAACATCATGAAAAATTCCCCATCCGGTTGCCACTTCGTATGGCCCTCCTGTACAACCCAATTCGGGATAAGAAGCAAGTGCCGCCAGAGCGTGTCCCGGCATCTCAATCTCAGGCACAACTGTTATAAATCTCTCGGCAGCATATGCCACAATCTCCTTTATGTCTTCCTGTGTATAATAACCACCATGTGGTATTCCGTCGTACTCTTTTGAAACTCTCGCACGACCTATCAGGGTCTCTTTTCTGAAAGCCCCGGTTTGAGTAAGATTTGGATACTGCTTAATTTCAATTCGCCAACCCTGATCTTCGGTGAGATGGAAGTGAAATGTGTTTAGTTTGTGCATGGCCATGTAGTCGAGGTACCGCAGTACAAACTCCTTAGGCATAAAGTGACGGCAAACATCGAGGTGTAATCCTCTCCAGGCAAAACGCGGGTAGTCAACAATTTCAACATTGGGTATCTCTATCATTTCGAGCGAAGATTTATCTGGAGGCATCAGTTGTAAAAGTGTCTGCATGCCGTAAAATAAACCATTGAGGCATGCTGCTTCAATAGTAATTCTATTAGATCTTACGTTTAGTTTATAACCTTCAGGCGAAAGTTTGCTTTTATCGTTTAATTTAAGATATATAACACCCCGGGAGGGTCGTTGTGCTGACCTTGCTGTTAAATTGGGGATATTGTAAAAAAACTCAATATGCTCATTTAACAATCTGACAATACTTGATGCCTTTTCATTCTCAAAATTAAATTCCAAAGATGTTGCAGCGCTAAAACAAAAATTTCCAGGTTTCGCTTTTACTTCAACCGGTAACGGAATAACGTTAATCTCATGGGTCTCTCTCTGGACACAACCTGAAATTAGTGATAACGAAGTCATAATGAGAGTTAAGTTTAAAATTCGTAACATAATAATATCTTTTATTATTTCAATCAAAACAACGTCCAATTTAATAAAAAAATATTAAACCCTCTTTTTTAATTTTTTTTGGTATTTTTATTTACCCAAACTCAAGTTATTATGAAAAGATTTTTATTGATTTCAGCCACCATCATTTTAGCCCACAATCTTTTGGCACAGGATGTTATCTACCCCGATAATTACACCCCCGGCTCCTATTCTTACAACCAGGAGCTTAATCCAAGAATGAACTTCTTAAAGACAAACCTTACTTCTATCACTATCCGAAATTTCTCTTTGCAATACGAAAGAGTTCTTACAAAGAGATTATCTGTTGCATTATCATACAGAAATATGCCGGCAGGAAGTACTCCTTTCAAAAACACACTTATATCCTTGTCTGATAACGACCCTGATGTAGAGGATATGTTTAATACACTCTCTATGCAGAACTATGCAATAACTCCGGAGATAAGGATGTATGTGGGTAAGAGAGGTTTCGGAAGAGGTTTTTATATTGCACCGTTCTATCGTTATGCCGATTACAGAATAAAAAACATGAGTTTCGAATATAGTGACGAGACTCCGGGAAGCACAGGTACAATTACATTATCCGGTTCTACAACCGCCGGTACATTTGGCCTTATGCTGGGTGCGCAGTGGCCGTTAGGCAGAAGCTTTGTTTTGGATTGGTGGATTGTAGGGCCACATTACGGCAACAGTAAAGGTGAACTTGCAGGAACGACATCAACACCAATGTCCCCGGATGCACAAAGTCAGGTGAGAGAAGCTCTGGAAAACATAGAGATTCCACTTGTACAGACAGCAGTTGAAGTTTCTGCCAACAGAGCAGCTATAAGCTTCGATGGGCCATGGGCAGGTTTTAGGGCAGGTATTTCCTTCGGTATCAGATTTTAAACCTGTTTATTGTACCGTAAACTGTTTGATAAGAGGTTTTGCGTTGTCTGTCTGGATTTGAATCACAACCTCATATACTCCCTTAGGCCATCCCATGTCTGGTCTTGAGAGATATGAGTTAAGTTCGAGTTTGCCTGAATAATCCCCGGTATCCAGAATTACATTGTCAATTTCAAACTTTGTGTCTCCATAATAGTACCAGGAGAATTTAACTTTTGTGCCTGCAGGGGCACCTTTTAAGTTGCAGCTTGCATAAATTGCCTCTGCAGAAGTTGAGACAACCGGATTATCCTTTTCACAAAGATTTCCGTTAAGTGATTCACAAATTCTGGCATCCGACACCCTGGCCGTAGAGATACTGCACTCGCATCCCGACAAAAGGTAAATGGATAATACAGCAGCCAGAATACATACATAAGGATTGAAACGAAGTTTTTTCATAATATAAAGTATTGTATTTGCTGATTGTTTAATGCAATTTAAACAAAATAAAGAGAACTTTACAGACTTTACCTAAAAAAACATTACTTTTGAAAAACACCAAATTTTATACTTTTTATGAATTATGTACCCCGTAATGTGGTGGAGATGGTTGCTGTGGGCTTACTTCCTTATCCCATACAAAATATTGAGGAGTTTAAAAGCGGATTAATAAACAGCTCTTATAAGATAACAACAAAAGATGCTGCTCATCCCAATTATCTTCTGCAGAAGATTAATCATAATGTCTTTAAAGATGTTGAAAGCTTGCAGTACAACATAAAAATGGTAACAGACCATATTCGCCAGAAGCTTCATATCAAAGGCATCCCGGACATAGACAGACATGTGTTAACCCCCATTTCCATTGGAAAGGGAGAAAACTCCAAACTATACTATTGGGACAGTAACGGAGATTACTGGAGACTCTTTCTTTTTATAGAGGATAGTCATTCATACGAAAAGATGGAGAACCCTCAGATGGCAGAGGTTGCAGGCAGGGCTTTCGGACAGTTTCATAAACATCTTAAAGATTTTCCTGCTAAAAGACTTTGCGAAGTAATACCAAATTTTCACAATACGCCGGTAAGGGTAGAGAACCTTAGGAGAAGAGTAGCAATAAATCCTGCCGACAGACTCAAATATGTAAACAAAGAGGTAGATTTTCTGCTTAACAGAAGTCATGACTTCCTGATGATTGCAGAACTTGGAGAGAAAGGGAGTATTCCAACAAGAGTGGTGCACCAGGACACCAAATTCAACAATATATTATTCGACAAAAACGGTGAGGTACTCTGTATTGTAGATCTGGATACAGTTATGCCCGGCTATATTTGTTACGATGTAGGTGATGCAATAAGGAGTGGAGCAAATACAGGTAAAGAGGATGACAAAGATGTAAATAACATTCAACTTGACATGGATGTTTTTAAAGGATTCCTCAAAGGATTCCTCGATAAAACCAGAATGTTTCTTAAATCTGCAGAAATTGATACACTGGCCTATGGAGCAAAACTACTTACATACGAACAGGCAGTGAGATTTCTGGATGACTTTCTGGATGGAGACAAATATTACAAAGTTGAATACCCGGAACACAATCTTGTAAGGGCCAGAGCTCAGATAAAGCTTTTGCAGAGCATAGAAAGCCATTTTAAGGAGATGAACGACTTTGTAAAAAATTGTGGTCTTATCAGATTCTGATTTTCCCTGCTATGAAAGACGAAACAAAGGTGGTTTTTTCAGGGACATTTTTGCAGGCAGATATGGTGGCAGGTATACTAAGAAGCGCTGGAATTGAGGCGTATGTCAAGGATGGAATAATTGGAACTTTAGGTCCGTGGTGGGCTGCTCCCGGGGGTGCAGGAGCAGTTAAGGTGATAGTTCTTGAGAAGGATTATGAAGATTCTGTAAAGATAGTTGAAGAGTACGAAAATAATATACGGGAATAAATCAATGCTTAGAGTATTTTCAAAGCAATAGCTGCACATGCTTCTGCGTCTGCAAGTGCGTTATGGTGATTTTCAAGGCTAAACCCGCAATTTAAGGCAACGGTGTGCAGCTGATGATTTGCAATAGTTTTTCCAAAAAATTTTCTTGAGGCCTGCAAAGTACAATAGAAGTTATATTCAGGATAATCCAGGCAGTATGTTCTGAAAGCAGCTTTAAGACAGCTCTCATCAAAGTTTTTATTATGGGCTACAAGAGGCAATCCCTCAATAAGCGGCCGTATTTCGTCCCAAACATATGGAAATACTCTTGAATTGTCGGTATCCTCATATGTTAACCCGTGTACGCGACTATTTCCGTAATTGTAGTAATTTGGTTCGGGTTGAATTAAGGAGTAATATTTATCTTTTATCTCTCCGCTCCTTACAATAACCAAACCTACACTGCAAATGCTTGACAAATTTTCGTTTGCGGTTTCAAAATCCAATGCGGCAAAATTATTCATCTCTCCGTTAAGCTTGTAAAATATATATTATTGCATAAGACAAAGATGCACTATTTTTAAAAATTAACTCTACAATCTTCATTTATTATAAAAAAACTAAATAAAAAAATGTAATACCTTTGTTTTATGATAAATTTTTATAACAATTAATAATTATGAAGTATCTAAAAACTATGCTGTTTATTTCTGCATTAGGGATGTTAACCGTCTCGTGTCAGCTTGGTACAAAAGCGGTAAAAGAGGAGAAATTCAGATATCTTGCTGATGAATTTGCCGACCTCAGAGTAATCCGGTACCGGATACCCGGATGGGAATCACTAACATTCAATCAAAAAGAGTACATCTATCATCTTAGTGAAGCGGCTAAGGCGGGCAGAGATATATTTTGGGATCAGAACTTCAAGTATGGTCTTAAAATAAGAAGAGTCCTGGAGACAATATTTGAAAATTACCGTGGAGAGAAGGAGAGCGACAACTATAATGAATTTCTCGTTTATGCCAAAAGAGTCTTCTTCAGTAACGGAATTCACCACCACTATGCCGAAGATAAATTTATCCCGGGTTGTAGCGAGGAGTATTTTAAAGAGCTTATGATTGCAAGTGGACAGGAGGGGTTGGCAGATGAGATTATACCTATTCTCTTCGACCCCAACCTCTACCCGCAAAGAAAAAACATCTCAGGTAAAGGCGATCTTTTACTTGGCAGTTCAGTTAATTTCTATGAAGGTGTAAGCAGGGCAGAAGCAGAAAAATTCTACTCACAAATGGAAGACCCCAACGACCCAAGGCCTGTCTCATATGGTCTTAACTCCAGACTAGTCAACAGAGACGGCAAAATTTTTGAAGAGGTATACAGGGTTGGCGGTCTCTACGGTCCGGCACTTGAGAAGATTATCTACCATCTTGAAAAAGCTGCTGTTGTTGCGGAGAATGATACCCAAAGGAATTATATTTCTCTTCTTATCGACTACTACAAAACAGGAGACCTTAGAATTTGGGACAAATACAATGTTGCATGGGTAATGGATACCGATAGTCAGGTAGACTTTATCAATGGTTTTGTTGAGACATATAACGACCCACTGGGAATGAAGGCAACCTGGGAGGCAGTAGTAAATTTCAAAGATATTGAAGCATCTAAAAGAACTGAAATAATCAGTGCCAATGCTCAATGGTTCGAAGATAACTCTCCAATTGACAACCGCTTTAAAAAGCGCGAAGTTAAGGGAGTCTCTGCTAAAGTTATTACAGTGGCTCAACTTGGTGGTGATTGTCACCCTACATCTCCCCTGGGTATTAACCTGCCAAACGCCGACTGGATTAGAAAAGAACACGGTTCAAAATCTGTAACCATAGCAAATATCGGCGAAGCATATAATATGGCTGCCGATGAAGCTCCAAAAAGCATGACAACCGAATTTTCATGGGACGAGGAAGAGATAAATTTGATTAAAACCTACGGAGCAATAACAGGAAATCTGCATACCGATCTTCATGAATGTCTTGGTCACGGATCGGGACAACTCCTGGATGGTGTCTCTTCAAATGCACTCAGGGAGTTCAGCTCTCCTTTAGAGGAGGCCCGGGCCGATATTTTCGCCTTGTACTATATGGCAGATCCGAAGCTTACAGAACTTGGAGTTTTGCCTGATGAGAACGCGTACAAAGCCACTTACATAACATATATCCGGAATGGACTGTTTACTCAGTTCGTACGCATAGACCTGGGTAAAAATGTAACTCAGGCACATATGCAGGGCCGTAAACTTATTGCAGAGTGGTGTTTCGAAAAGGGCAAAAGTGACAATGTTATAGAGAAGATGGTAAAAGATGGTAAAACCTATTTTGTGGTAAACGACTTCGTTAAGCTGCGTGAACTCTTTGCGCAACTATTGGGTGAGTTGCAAAGAATCAAATCAGAAGGTGATTACCAGGCAGGTAAAGATCTAATTACAAGATATGCAATAAATATCGATTACGACCTTCATAAAGAGGTAAAAGAGCGCTATGCCTCTCTAAATCTTAAACCATACGGAGGGTTTATAAATCCAAACATAATCCCTGTTGAAAAGAGAGGTAAAATAGTAGATTACAAAGTAGAGTATCCTGCAGATTTTCTGCAACAGATGCTGGAATACGGTAAGATATACTCCACTCTTTAACAGATTGTCTCATCAAATACATTCGGGGTCCTCTTCATCAATTTTTCCAGACCACAGGTATTTGTTGGTCTCCCTGATGAGGACCCTTGATAGTAACAGTAGTGCCAGAAGGTTAGGTATAGCCATAAGAGCATTCATACTGTCTGCAATACTCCATACAAGAGAGAGATTCAGTACAGCACCTGCAAAAACAGCGGCTATCCAGAACATTCTGTAATAGACAATCAATTTTTTTCCACCCAGATACTCAACTGCCTTCTCACCGTAATACGACCATCCTAAGATGGTTGAGAATGCAAAAGTGACAATTCCAACTGTAAGAATTGGCGACCCTAAAAGAGGAATTTTGGAGAAAGCTGCCTTGGTAAGTGCACCCCCTTGTGTATGGTCAATATCCGGATGTGCAATTATGGAACTCACAAGTACCAGACCCGTTAAAGCACACACCACAACTGTGTCCCAAAATGTTCCTGTTGAGGAGACAAGAGCTTGCCTTACTGGGTTTCGTGTCTGAGCTGCAGCTGCAACAATAGGGGCAGAACCAAGACCTGACTCATTTGAGAAAAGTCCCCTTGCAATCCCAAACCTTGCAGCCATCATAATTGTGGTTCCAACAAACCCGCCACCGGCTGCTCTGGGAGAAAACGCAGAGTTAAAAATCAGTGCAAATGTATCTCCCAAAAATTGATAATTGACCGAAAGAATGTAGATGCAACCAAGGATATAGAAAACCGCCATCACCGGCACAAGAGTACCGCATACGCGTGCTATTCCTTTGACCCCGAAAAGTATTACCAGAGCAGTAGCAATACTTATAAAAATGCCAGATATATATGGAGATATGGAGTATGTTTCGTTTAATAGCATTGAGATTGAATTTGCCTGTACAGTATTTCCTATTCCAAATGCAGCAACAGCTGTGAATATGCAGAATAAAACTGCCATCCATTTCATCTTTAAACCTCTCTCAAGAGCATACATAGGTCCACCCAGCATAGTGCCATCCACAGTCTTAACCCTGTATTTTATTGCCAGAAGGCCTTCGGAATATTTTGTTGCTATACCAAAAACACCTGTAACCCATGTCCACAGTACTGCACCGGGCCCGCCAAGAGCAACTGCTGTTGCCACACCAACAATATTACCTGTACCTATGGTAGCGGCAAGTGATGTTGCCAGGGCTCCAAACTGGCTAACATCTCCGCTGGCAGATTTATCTTTTGTTACTGACAGTTTTATCGCCTTGAATATCCTTCGTTGGGGAAATTTAAGAATCACCGTTAAATAGATGTGAGTCCCAAGAAGTAATATTATCATTGGCCATCCCCACAGGGCAGAACTAACCCTCTCAATCAAAACAGAGAAGTTTTCCATAATCAAGTTTAAGTTTAAAGTTTATTAATATCTGAGTATCTTCGCAAAGATAAAAATTTGAGAATATCTGACAATATAAAACAATCCTGTAAGACTTGAAAGAGAAAATCTACATCATAATTGCGGCATTTTTCATCGGTTTAGGCACACTTGGAATCTTTTTACCGCTGCTGCCAACTACGCCGTTTCTTCTTGTTGCTGCTTATCTTTATCTTAAATCATCCAGGAGAAGACTCAGATGGCTTATGACTCATAAGCATCTTGGCCCTTATATCAGCTCATATCTCTCTAAAAAAGGCATCCCAATGAAGATTAAAATAAGAACACTTATTCTTTTATGGGGAACAATTCTTTTCTCCTTCTTCTTCGCTACAGAGAACATTTATGTAAGAATTATGCTAATTACAATTGCAACAGCAACTACAATCCATCTCGTTTCGGTAAAAAACAAGGCATAAACAATAAGAAAAGGAGGCCTTTTGAGGCCTCCCCGCTCTATAAATTATCCAAACCTATCGCCTGTTTATATCACCTAACCTAAACCACACCTTCGGTCCGCAATTACAGAGCATTTTAAATTCTTTGCCGTCTTTTAAAGTGACGACTCCACTGCAGCAATTGCCAGTTGATAATCCGGCTCAATTGTGATGTCCTTTGTAATTTCAACATGTTTTACAATGCCGGATTTGTCAATTACAACCACACCCCTTGCAAGAAGTTGATTCTCTTTAACCAGAAAACCGTATTCCAGACCGAACCTCGAATATTTATAATCCGACAAGGTGCGGATGTTCTCAATACCTTCTGCTGCACAAAAGCGACCCAGAGCAAATGGCAAATCTTTTGAGATTGTCAGTATCACAACATCCTGAGACAGCTCAGTGGCCTTTTTATTAAAAGTTCTGGTCTGATTTGCACATACAGGAGTGTCAATAGATGGAAACACACTAATGACAATCACTTTATCACGAAAATCAGATAATTTCACATCTTTTAAATTAAGGTCTGCTGCGACAATTTCAGGGGCTCTGTCTCCAATTTTGACAGGATTACCCAATAGCGTAACAGGATTACCCTTTACTGCAAAAATGTTTTTTCTTTCAATAGTTGTAAGGTCAATCATTATGCCGTCTTTTAATGTTTTAAAAAATACCGGGTTGCTAAATATTGAACACAATTTACGAAAAATTGTTTAATTTCGAACAAATATTTATCATAATGTTTCTTCCTCTTCTTAAGAATATATTAAAACTCTCAGTAGTCTGGATACTTTTTGTTTTTATGTCATTAGTATCATGTGAAAAAATTGACACTCCCGACCCTACAACCGCAGAGGAGGACTCTCTAAATGTCCATAAAACTTTTTTATACCAGATAATGAACCACTACTACTATTGGTATAAACAGATCCCATCTAACATCGATCCCAAACCCATAAAAACTATAGAGAGCTACTTTGACACTCTTTTAATTGCCCAGGACAGATGGTCATGGATGATGACAGGTGAGGAGTATGTACAATCGGAGACCGGAGTTTACGAATCATACGGGATAAGCCTGGGACAACCTATCGACTACTTCAACGACTACAGTGTCAGAGTAAGATATGTCCATCCAAATTCACCCATGTCAGAGAACAATGTCAAACGGGGCTATCAGCTGACACATCTTAATGGTACAGCAGTAAATACTCTTATTTCAAACGGAACTTTCAATTCAGTATACGGTCAGAGTTCAAACAGTTTCACATTTAAGAATTACAGCGGTCAGTCATTCACCTTCAGCACCTCCTCCAGAGTAATCAGTACACGGTCGTACCTTAAAAAGATGGTAATCACACAACAGGATTACCAGGGACTTCCCTATAATGTGGGTTATTTCAACTACCTCTCATTTAAAGCGGGAATGCTGGAGGATATTGATAGTGCCATGGAGCAGTTTAAGAATGACAATATAAGGGTTCTAATACTGGATTTAAGATACAACAGCGGAGGAGACACGAGAGCTACCGCTTTGCTGGCAAACTATATTGCGCCGGCTTCAGCCAACGGAAAAATTCTTGTTAAAAGAGAACATAACGATAAACTGCGGTCTCTGGACAACGATGTTAAAACACAGACAATTATATCCCGAATTGCGGGGTCACTAAATCTGGACCACCTGTTTGTATTAACAACAAAAGGTTCTGCATCAGCCAGTGAAGTTATCATCAACGGTTTGAATCCACTTATGAGCGTTATACAGGTTGGGTCTACAACCTACGGCAAACCCAATGGAATGTATGTATTAACCTATCCTTATGCAAATTATGACAATCCAAAGTATGTTTTCCTCCCTGTATGCTTTTTTAGTGTAAACAGTATCGGATATGGTCAATACCTTAACGGCCTTACACCGGACCACTACAGACCGGATGATCTTTATCACGATTTTGGTCTTACAGATGATTGGGTACAATCAGTTCTCCACTACATAACCAACGGCTCATTCCCCCCTCTTCCCGTCAAATCCCAGACTGCCCATCCTTTTTCACCGGCATTAAAGATAACAACAGATGAAGATAATACAGGTTACGGAGTGTTCAAGAGTCATCTCCCCTCTCATTAAAAGCCGTTTAATTCAAAAAGAACAGTTGGCAATAGTAGAAGAAATCCTGTAATTATCAGCAGAAGAATAAACGGTAACACAAGTTTAAACCATTTTCCGTAAGGTACTCTTGCAATTGTAAGAACAGCGATCAAAATACCGGAAGTTGGAGTAATCATATTGGTGAATCCGTCTCCAAACTGAAATGCAAGCACGGTTGCCTGCCTTGATACGCCTATTAAATCTGAGAATGGTGCCATTATTGGCATTGTAATTGCCGCTTTGGCACTGGCCGAAGGAATTACAATATTTATTAAAGTCTGGATAAGGTACATAATTCCCAAAGAGGTTGTGCTGCCGGCCTCTTTCATAGCTCCGGACATTTTATAAAGCAGAGTATCTATCACCTTGCCATCCTCAAGTATAACAATTATTCCCGCTGCCAAACCAACTACCATTGCGGCAGTAAGAATATCCCGCGCACCCTCAGTAAGCTTTCCTACAATTTCGTTTGCACTGTATCCTGCAGCGATACCGCTCAGTATTCCGAGAGCCAGGAAAAGTGCCGAAATTTCACCAATGTACCAACCGTAACCCATCACCCCCACTATGAGAAATATAATTGTAAAAAGGAGCATGTTGAGGACAAAAAAGTGAACCGACTTTTTTAGTGAAAGTATACCGGAAATAATAAATAAAAGAGACAGGGCGGGTATTAAAAAAGGTATGTTCACCGATGCCTGACCTATAATAAGTACAGTATGATGATGGTAAAGCGAGAAAATTACAAGTGCAGCAGAGGTTAATATAAAGCTTATCCATGCCCCGGAGGGAGTGTGATATGTTATTTGACTATTGTCTCTTTCGTCTGATTTAGATCTCCAATATGCATCTTCTTCGAAAACTACCGACCTGGAAGGATTCTTCTTTACTTTTGAGGCATACAGCAAAACAACACTTATTGTAATAATATTGAGGATAAGCCAGCAAATTAGTCTGTACTCTATTCCTGAAAAAATTGGTAATCCGGCAATCCCCTGAGCAATACCAATGGTAAACGGATTTAGAACAGCTCCCGCGAAACCAACATGTGCAGCAACATAAACCATGGCAACTCCTGTAATAGAGTCATATCCCATTGATATTGCCAGCGGCACAATAATAACCGTAAAAGCTATCGTCTCTTCACTCATTCCAAAAACAGCCCCAAAGACACTGAACAACAACATTATCAATGTAATAATTAAATTATTAACACCTATTTTCTGCAGAAACACCTTTTTTTCCAGTTTTTTGGAGAATGAGAGAAATGAAAAAATGCCGGCATCGATTGCCTTGCATGAGTTAACTACCCAGAATGAGGCACCTATTACCAGTATAAATACAATTATGCCTGCCTGTTTTGAGAATCCTTTATAAAATGCAGTCAATATTTGCCAGCTCTGCGGATTCCCTGTTGTATAACCAAACTCCAAAGTCTCTTTATTGTACTCTCCCGGGGGAACAATAAAGGTAATCACAGAGCTTAATACAATTAAAAAGAAAATTATAACATAAGTGTGCGGTATTTTTAAACCCTTTTTTGTCATTTGTTTGTTGTCAAAAATTTTCTAAAGATCAAGAATTTTTTTGAATTCATCATACTCCTTACCAATGGATATTACACTCTTCTTTCTCTCAAGGAACTCTTTAAGACGCCCCGGTATCTCAACCTTTTCTCCCGTTATCTGCTCTACAGTATCTTTGAATTTTGCAGGATGTGCCGTTCCAAGGAATACACCTGTCTCTCCTTCTCTTAATAACTCTTTCAGTGCCCGGTATCCACACGCTCCATGTGTATCGGTAAGGTATCCTGTTTTAACATGCAACTCTTTGAGGGTTTGGGATATATGCCGGTCATCCGACACACATCCGTTAATCTCTTCCAAAATCTTTTTGTGTGATTTGTCATACATATCAAGAATGCGGACAAAATTGCTGGGATCTCCTACATCCATTGCATTTGCGATAGTGGCTACTGATGGTTTTGGGCTGTAAAATCCGGTTTTAAGGTAATTGAAAAAAATGTCATTACTGTTATTTGCAGCAATAAATCTGTTAACGGGTAAACCCATTCTCTTTGCAATGAGACCTCCGCATAAATTTCCAAAATTTCCGCTGGGAACAGAAAAAACAATACTCTCTGCACCTCTCTTCTTTAGTTGTGCGTAAGCATGAAAATAGTAAAAAGATTGCGGTAAAAATCTTGCAACATTAATGGAGTTTGCAGATGTCAGGTTCTGCTTTCTCCTTAGGCCTTCATCCATAAATGCACTCTTTACCATAGACTGACAATCGTCAAAAGTACCGTCAACCTCTATTGCAGTAATATTGTTACCCAGGGTTGTAAATTGCCTCTCCTGTATTTCACTCACCAAACCCCTGGGATATAAAACAAAGACTTTAACTCCATCTACATTATAAAATCCGTTGGCTACAGCACTCCCGGTATCACCTGAGGTTGCTACTAATACATTAACATCATTGTTTAGCTGTTTCTCTCTGAAATATCCAATTAATCTGGCCATAAACCTTGCACCCACATCCTTAAATGCAGCAGTTGGACCATGAAAAAGCTCAAGTGCATATATGTTCTCTTCAACTTCAACTACCGGTATATGGAAATTCAAAGAATCGCTAACAATTTTCTCAAGAGATTCTTTATCAATATCATCGCCAAATAATGCATCGGCAACCTGACAGGATATCTCCTGCAGACTCAACTCCTGAATGTGGCTAAAGAAAGAGGGTGAGAAATGTTTAATTTGCTCAGGCATATATAAGCCCTTATCTGGTGCAAGGCCTTTTGTAACGGCTCCATATAAATCAGTAAATGGCGCTTTTCCGTTTGTACTGTAATATCTCATTCCTATACTTCTTTATTATCGGTTTAATAAAAATTTTCTCATAAACTCCTCACCTTTCATCTGTCCGAGAGCTCCATTTAAAACTGAAAATTCGTCATAGACACTTACGCTGTCAGGGGTCAAATCGGGATTATAAATAACAACTGGCACAGGATTATTTATGTGGGTAGTTGTCCGGCAATAGGTAGGATGGTCGGGTAAGACAGCAATTGAAACTTTATCGTCCCAGTTTTTTACTTCATTAAAAATTGGGGCTACTATTTTGTAATCCAGGTATTCTATTGTTTTAATTTTTAGTTCTACATCTCCCTGATGGCTGGCTTCATCACTAGCTTCAAGGTGCAGGAAAACAAAGTCTTTAGACCTCAACTCTTCAATTGCCGCCATTGCTTTTCCGTGATAATTTGTGTTATGTAATCCTGTTGCCCCTTCGACATAGATAGACTCAAGACCGGCGTAAACACCAATACCCTTTATAAGATCAACTGCAGATATTACACTTCCGCTTCTTACAGTATTGTACTTCTCTTGTAAAGTTTGCATTTTGGGCTTAAACCCCGGAGACCACGGCCAGATACTGTTTGCCGGCGCTTTACCCTCTGCTGCTCTTTTTATGTTTACCGGATGTTCTGCAAGTATCTCCTGAGATTTTATAATGAGGTTGTTTAAAGTCACAGCCATAGATTGTGCCTCTTCCTCCTCAAATCTCACCATAACCTCTCTGAACGGAGAGCCCGGAACATCGTGGGGAGGCGTACAAGCTATCCTCTTGTCTCCCCCCTTAATCACTAAAAGATGACGATAAGAGACTCCCTTGAAAAATCTTATATTATTATCTGACAATTTTTCATTAAGATAATCGATAATATCCCCGGCCTCGTTTGTGGTTATGTGTCCGGCAGAGTGATTCTTTATCAAATCATTCTCAATGGTAATAAGATTGCACCTCAATGCCACATCTTTAGGGCCGAGTTCAACTCCCATGCTTGCAGCTTCAAGAGATCCCCTTCCTTCAAACTCCCTTTTAACATCGTACCCCAAAAGTGTCATATTTGCTATTTCACTCCCCGGTGGATATCCTTCGGGTATTGTCTCCAGAGTTCCACACACTCCGTTTTTAGTCAAAAAATCTATATTGGGTATGTTTGCAACCTGTAAAGGAGTTTTGTTATTTAAACAAGCCATTGGTTCATCGGCCATTCCATCACCTAAAATTATCAAGTGCTTCATAAAAGAAGTTTTTAGTTTTTAATACTTTTTTTTGGAAGTGCTGAAAGAAGAAATCCCTAATTCTTTCCGCTGATGGAAAAATTATACCCCCTTGGGGGTTGAAGAAATTCGCGTATACGTGAAAAACATCATGTGGCAAATATATTTAAAAAACACAATTTCATCCAAAAAAAATATTACATTTTTAATAAAATATTACATATTATTCATGTCACTTAACTTATTATACTTATTTTGTGTTATTTACCGTGGTTACTGTTTTTAAGTTAATTCTATCGGATTTATAATTTTCTCAATTAATATAATCCATTTTCATGGACCATATTATGATAATAGTGCTATTTTTGCTAAAATTTTTTAATTTATGAACTATCTAAGACAAAAGTTACTGCTTACTGCTTTTCTGCTCATCTCAATTTCTCTCTTTTCACAAGACACAGTTTCACTGAAAGATGACGGGACAGTAAGTAAAATTATTGAAATTGGCAGATCCCGCAATATGACAATGGATCATCTGAATGTACTGACAAATAGAATTGGAGGCCGTCCTATTGGCTCCGATGCGTACAAGAGCGCCACAACTTGGTCGGCTCAACTATTCGAAAAATGGGGGCTTGAGGTACAGGTTCTGGAAGTTGGGGAACTTCCGGTGGGTTTCAACAGGGGGCCATGGTTTGGACGGATGTTGAGTGATGACGGAATGATTCTGCACTTTGCAACTCCTTCCTACACATCGGGGACAAAAGGTGTGCAGAGAGGTCATGTAGTTATGGAACCAAAGACCAGAGCCGAGTTTGATAGGATGAAAGGAAAGTTGAACGGAGCATGGGTGTTAATATCCGGAGAGAATGAAGGGTGGCCTGTTGACTATTCGGAACATGCCGATTCTGTCAGATCAATTATAATACATCATAACGAGCAGGTAGCAAGATACAATGATTCTGTTTCGAGGATTAACAGGGCAAACCCCGGCAAGCCGGCACTGGCACTTAAAGAGTACAGAAGTGCCCCTGCCCTGTTTTATAAAGAGATGAGAAAAGCAGGCATTCTTGGTATTATTCAATCGTCCAAAGTGCCTTTAAGGGTACTATATGACAGAAATTATAAATACATGGATTTTGACAATCTGCCTGAGTGTCCGGACATTAAACTTAATGAACATCAGTTTAAAATAATTGAACAAAAGGTTAAGGAGAGACAATATTTCCAGCTGGAATTTGACATCAGAAACCACTTCAGACCCGGACCTGTTAAATTTCATAATGTGATAGGCATTATAAGAGGTACGGAATTCCCGGATGAATATGTTATGACCGGTGGACATCTCGACTCCTTTGATGTTGCAACGGGAGGAGTAGACTGTGGAACAGGTGTGGCACCCAATCTTGAGGCAGCCAGATTAATTATGGAAGCAGGTGGTAAACCGAGAAGATCGATACTTTTTTGTTTATGGGCCGGAGAGGAGTTCGGATTAGTGGGGTCAAGACACTGGGTGGAGACTAATATGGGTATTCTGGACAACATCTCAAATTATTTTAACAGG
The DNA here is from genome assembly GCA_964585795.1 of uncultured Muribaculaceae bacterium. Taxonomy (GTDB): domain Bacteria; phylum Bacteroidota; class Bacteroidia; order Bacteroidales; family UBA932; genus Bact-08. The sequence goes on from CAZPFI010000008.1 coordinate 26,193, forward strand.
GATGGAGGACCTACAATAGCAAACAGCATAACTGTTCCCCCGGCAATGATGGATCAGTTTAAAGCTGTTACCCGTGAACTGAATTCAATCAACCCTCAATTCCCTTTCACTCTTACAGAACGAACAGGAGATCCAAGACCTCGTCCGGTAACTCCGGGTAGTTCCGATCACGCCTATTTTGCTATTAACGGAGTTCCAACATTGAGTTTTGGAACAGCCGACCCAAAGGGATACGATTTCAGTTATCAGGAGATATGGCATACAGAGAGAGATACTTATAATATGAGTATCCCCGAATATATGGAACACAGTGCTGTTGTAACGGCTGTTGTGGTATATAATCTTGCAAATCTCGACAACCTTCTAAACAGGGAGGGCCTGTTCAAAGAGGAAGAGCCGTCTGGCAGAACAAGGAACAGACCGGGCAGAAGATAAAACCTGTTACTATATTGCTTCAATATCTGAGGATTGAATCCATCCCTGACGCCCGTCAGTGAGTTCAATTCTCATCCATGGACCAAGTTCCTCCAGTTTTTTCACTTTGGTCCCTTCATGCAATACAAATATTGTGGTACCTGATGCTGCCGGTGAGCTTCTGATAGAACTTACCGGCATCATTACTATTGCTTCATTTTTTAAATGCCATGCATTTCTCTGGCTCCATGAAAAAAGAGAGCAGGTAATTGATAGTAATAAAATAAAAACAGCTGCAAAGAACGAAAGTTTTCTTATGCCCGATGAGGCTCCGTAACGGAAATTCAAAAATAGTGCAGCAGAGAGTGCCAGAAATATAATTGACAGATATGCCCATAAATTTGAGGTTATCATATAATTTATCTGTCTTATCCATGTTGTTAAAACAAATTCCGGAACCTGGTCAATTCTGTCAATTGTAAACTCTCTGGCATGTTTTAAATTATTCTGAATATCCTTGTTTGACGGATTTAATCTAAGAGCTCTTTCGTAGAGTAGAATAGCTTTGCCCTTTTGGTCAAGTTTAAAATATGTATTGGCTTTATTGTATAACAGTTCGAGCGAAGAATATCCCCTCTCTTCAATCATCGTATAGTGAGAGAGTGCACTTGAAAAGTCCCCTTCACTGTAAAAATTATTAGCTATTTCCCAAAGCTGCTGAACACTATATTTACCACTATCCTTATTCTCGTTCTCCATAGCTGTGAGATCTGTAACCCCGGCTAATAAAAAAAGTAATATGTAAAAGATATGTCGCATGTTATTAAACCTCCATGTCTGATATTAACCTAATAGCTCTTTCATAATTTTTCTCCATCTCAGCCCCACCCGGATCCGGTGAATATCTGGCATATTCACACTGATCCAGCAGATAAATCAAATCATCAATTTGCTCTGTTTTTA
>CAZPFI010000009.1:0-26153 GCA_964585795.1 uncultured Muribaculaceae bacterium
ATGCCCTCATTTGGCATAATGCAGCTGCCGGTTTGTGAGAATATGGAACATCCTGTTCCGTGACATTTCTTCCCTATCTGAGTTACCATCATTGTTACTGTGTCCGATCTGAGGATGTCTCCGGGACGGCACTCATTCAATCTCATCCCCGACAAGGTTATATTCTCTGCAAAATCACCGGGTTTGTATTTACATTTTGTTATTTTTTCGAACTCCCTTATGCTTTCGGTTGATAACAGACTCACCTGGCGATGCCAGTCACCGGAATGGGCATCATTTTTAATTCCGTACTCATCTGCCTCAATAAAACCTACTGGTGTTTTTACAACTCCCTTGTCTGTTGAGATATTTACTGAGGTAATAATCAATCGGGTCTCCACTTCAATCTATTTTAATAATGTTTTTTCCTTTGATACAAGAGTTATTCCGGATATTACCATGTTTTTATCCACTGCTTTACACATGTCGTAAATAGTTAGCAATGCAACCGATACTGCATGAAGAGCCTCCATCTCCACTCCGGTTTTTCCGGTGCACTTTACAGTACAGATTGCCCTGATATTACCATTCTCTATTTGAAGATCAATATCAACTTTGTCAATAATAATATTGTGACAAAGCGGTATTGCGGCTGAAGTGCTTTTTGCTGCATTGATTCCTGCTATCCTGGCAGTGGTAAGCACAGATCCTTTCTTTATTTTATTCTCTTTTATTAGATTTATAGTTTCCTCTGCGAGTGTGATAATACCTGTAGCTGTTGCAACTCTTTTTGATACTGCCTTATCCCCTACATCTACCATACTAACCTGATGTTGGCTGTTGAGATGTGTAAGTACTTTATCGTTTTCTCCTGGTTTTTTAATCTTGTTGCCCATAATCGGATAATTTAAATCAACCTCCTAAATTGTAAAAGCTTCCGGAACTGTTTATCACCCCTTTGGACGGCTTTAGCCGAAGGGCCTCCTCAAGGGCACTCTCGGCCCCATACTCTCTAATGTTTATTCCTATGTCGCTGAAAAGGCATGGTTTAAGAATGCCTGTTGAAGTAAGTCTTAAACGATTGCAATTCTCACAATCTCCTCCGTCTCCCCCCTCTACCTTTTCGAATGTGCCCTTACTCAGCTCCATCCGGGTTATAAAGCGTACATTAAGTCCTGTCCCGGATGCAAATTTCTTTACCAGTAATGCATCTGGTTCATCGCTGTTATTGTTTACCACACAGTTGAGTTTAACAGGTATAAGTCCGGCCCTTTTTGCTGCATCTATTCCACGGAACACATCGTCTATATCTCCTCCTCTGGTTATCTCTCTGTATCTCTCTTTGTTGGTAGTATCAAGACTGACATTAACCCTCATCAAACCTGCTCTCTTTAGTTCAAATGCATATCTCTCCAACAGAATACCGTTTGATGTCATAGACAGATCTTTTATACCCGGAATTGACGCCAGCTCCTTCACAAGATCTGTAATTCCTTTTCTTACCAGAGGTTCTCCGCCTGTTATTCTCAATTTGTCTATTCCTTTTAAAACAGCAGTTTTTGTAAAAGAGACAATCTCGTCAAAAGTTAGTATGCCGGAATGATGCACTCTTTCAATCCCTTCCGGGGGCATACAGTAGATGCATCTCAGATTGCATCTGTCAGTAACTGAGATTCTTAAATAATTAATAACTCTGCCCTTACAGTCTCTCATGATGCAGAAAATTTCCGAGATGTTTTGCAACTTCCCAAAGTACAATACCGGCCGAGACCGATACATTTAAAGAGTGTTTTGTTCCAAACTGAGGTATCTCGAGGGTTTCGTGGCAAATATCAATAATCTCCTGAGAAACACCTTTAATTTCGTTTCCGAAAATAAATGCGTATTTGCAATTACTAAGTGGGGTGAAGCTGTTCAAAGGGGTTGAATTGGTAGTCTGTTCGACAGGAACTATTAAATATCCCTGACTTTTAAGCAGTGTAACGGCATCGAAGGAGTCGGCGCAGTACTCCCAGCAAACTGTCTCTTCTGCACCAAGGGCAGATTTCCTTATTCCTGCAGAGGGTGGAGTTGAGCAAATACCGCACAGGATAATTTTATCAATGGCAAATGCATCGGCACTCCTGAAAACAGAGCCAACATTATGTTCGCTTCTTATGTTATCCAAAACTACAACTACAGGTAGTTTTGGCATACTCCTGAACTCATCTCCGGTAGATCTGTTCAGCTCTGAAATTGACAGCTTTTTATACATTTTGCCGGGTAAATTTATTATATTTGCAAATATAGGGAATAAACATTTCATCAAAAACCAAAATACTATGGAAGCAAATGGCAAAGTAAAAATCACCCTGATAAATAACGGCCCTGCAAAAGTAGAGGGAAAGGTAACGGTAAATCATCCCGACGGAAAGGAAGAGGAAAAAAGCATGTGCTATATATGCAGATGCACAAAGTCGCAAAACAAACCCTGGTGTGACGGATCGCATGCTAAATAATTATTTGGAATAAATACCCCAATTGGTTAAACTTTTTTCATTCCTGGTTGTCAAACAATGATAAACCAACCATAAATGAAAAAGAGACAAAAAGTTCTGCTTTACATCAGTATACCGTTGTTTTTTGCATTGTCGGTATATCTGTTCAATAGTGTATTCCGCAAGGGAGAAATCAATAGTAAAAATCTGACAACAAATGTTTCTGTTGCTCCTGAACCAAGAACAGGAGGGGGCAGATCTTTACCGGTTTCAGTATATATTGCAGAGAAGATGGACAGAGAAGACGGAACTGTGAGGATTGGTAATTTGGTTGCCAAAGAGAGAGTAGAAATTGTAAGTGAGCTATCCGGAAGGGTAACCCTTATAAATTTCAAAGAGGGTGAGTTTGTAAGAAAAGGTGATATTCTTGTCAAACTCAATGATGACGAGCTTCAGGTACAGCTTGTTAAAGCCGAATATCAATTTACCTTGCTGGAACAAAGATTGGAGAGACAAAGAATATTGCTTGAAAAAGATGCCGTCAGCAGAGAGGATTACGATAAGGTTTTAACAGAGTACAATGTACTTATTCAAGATATTGAGCAACTGAAAATAAGAATAGAGAAGATGCTCATAAGAGCTCCTTTCGATGGTGTTGTTGGGTTCAGAGACATTAGTCTTGGTGCATTTCTGCAGCCGAACTCAAAGATTACAACACTTGTAGACATTGTAAACCTGGTGGTTGAGGTTGCCATACCCGAGAGGAATATTACGGAGAGATTACTTGAGAGTTCAATCACTTTCAATGTTGAGGGAGTAACCAACGATTTTGCTGCAACTGTTTATGCAGTAGATCCCCAGATTGACACCAGAACACGGACAATAATGATTAGAGCCAGGTATAATAACAGAGACGGACTTCTAAGACCTGGCATGATGGCCAGGGTAACACTTAACACATCGGCCGGTTCGAGAAATGTATATGTTCCCAATCAGGCGGTTGTTCCGGATGTGAGAGGAAGGTCGGTTTGGGTTCTTAAAAATAACAGAGCAAAACTTGTTCCCGTACAATCCGGTACCAGAACGGTTGATATGCTTGAAATTTTATCGGGTATCGAGGTGGGTGATACAGTAATAACCACCGGTTTGATGCAATTGAGAGAGGGGATGACTGTCACTCCGGGTAACCTTTAAAAAAAATTGTGCCAATGAGTTTATCTACCACAACCATAAACAGACCTGTCCTTGCGACTGTAATGAGTCTGTTAATTTTAATATTCGGGGCTATCGGTTACACTTCGTTGGGCGTTAGAGATTATCCCAGCGTTGACAATCCTGTAATATCGGTAAGATGCTCGTTCCCGGGAGCAAATGCCGATGTAATAGAGACTCAGATAACAGAACCGCTTGAGGCGGCTGTTAACGGTATTCCCGGAATCCGTGAAATATCAAGTACAAGCCGTGACGGGTCGAGCTCCATAAATATTGAATTTAATCTGGAAGTCGATCTTGAGACTGCAGCAAATGATGTTAGGGATAAAGTGTCCGGAGCAATGAGGAGGTTACCTCAGGATGTTGACCCCCCCTCTGTAGAGAAATCAGATGCAGATGCCCAGCCGATTTTCTCTGTAACACTGCAGAGCGCTACACGGGATATTATTGACTTAAGTGAGTTTGCAGAGGTAAACTTTAAGGAGAGACTGCAAACTATTAATGGGGTGAGTAATGTAGCGGTTTGGGGTTCGAAAAGATATTCGGTGCGATTGAGAATGGACCCGATATTACTGGCAGCATACAGAATAACTCCCCTTGATGTAAGGCAGGCCGTTACCCGTGAGAATGTTGAATTGCCATCCGGCAGGATTGAGGGTTCTACTATGGAGTTGACGGTAAGAACTATGGGGCGTCTCAGAACCATTGACGACTTTAATAACCTTATAATATTCCGCAGCGGTGAAAGGGTAGTAAGATTTTCTGATATTGGAGTTGCTGAGGTAGAGGCAGAGAATACCCGCTCAATTTTAAAAAGGGACGGAGTACCAATGGTATCCTGTGTTTTGATACCACAACCCGGGGCCAACTATATAAACATTGTAGATGAGGCCCACAGGGCAATTGAGGATCTTAAAAAAAGTTTACCGGATGATATAGAGGTTGGTGTCGGTTTTGATAACACAATATTTATCAGAGACTCGATTGATGAGGTTAAATTCACAATATTCCAGGCATTTGTTCTGGTGGTACTCATAATTTTCCTCTTCCTGAGAAATTGGAGAACCACCATTATTCCAATAATTGCTATACCAATTTCACTTATAGGTTCGTTTTTTGTGATGTACCTGGCAGGATTTACAATAAACATTCTTACACTGCTGGCGTTGGTGTTGGCAATAGGCCTTGTAGTGGACGATGCTATTGTGGTGATGGAGAATATTTACACAAAAATTGAAAAAGGGGTTAACCCCAAAGAGGCCGCAATTAAAGGATCGAAAGAGATATTTTTTGCCGTTATTGCCACAACCATAACACTTGTAGCGGTATTTTTCCCAATAGTATTTCTTCAAGGGGTTACGGGCAGGTTGTTCAGAGAGTTTTCTATTGTAATAGCCGGTGCTGTTATTATTTCGAGCTTTGTTGCCCTGACATTTACTCCTATGATTTCGAGCAAGTTACTTAAAACCGGGGCGAGTGAGGGTTGGTTTTATAGATTTTCCGAACCGCTGTTCATAAGGTTAAACAGGTCGTATTCAAACTCCCTCAATTACTTTATGAAACACCGCTGGTTCTCAATAGTGTTCCTCGCATTATCTCTGGGTATAATTATTTATCTCTGGACATCGATACCTTCTGAGATGGCTCCTTTGGAAGATCGCTCTATGATCTCAATATCCAGCACAGCTCAGGAGGGAGCAACTTTCGATTATATGCTAAAATATACCGACGATTTGTACGAAGTCCTGGAAAAAGAGATACCGGAAAAAGACAAATTTTTGCAGATGGTAGGAAGAGGCGGAAGTAACAGTGCAAATTTCCAGATATCACTTGTCAGTCCTCTGGAGAGAGAGAGAACGCAGCAGGAGATAGCCGACGAACTTGCACCAAAAGTCGCCAGATTAACAGGTGCCAGAAGTTTTGTGAATCAGCAGCAGACTTTTGGAGGAAGGAGAGGCGGAATGCCGGTAAGATATGTGCTTCAGGCAAAGCACCTGGACTCACTTAAAAGAATTATTCCAATATTTATGTCGGAGGTTGCACAGAGTGAGGTCTTTGCAAACTCGGACATAAATCTAAGATTTACCAAACCCGAACTTAGTATTACCATTGACAGAGATAAGGCATCGGTACTGGGAGTTTCAATTCAGAATATTGCTCAGACACTTCAACTGTCAATGAGTGAACAGAGGATAGGTTATTTTATAAGAAACGGCAAGCAGTACCAGATTATAAGTCAGATAGATCAAAGTATGAGGAACAAACCTGTAGATCTGGCCAATATTTATGTAAGAAGTGATCTTGGAGAGCTTATACAACTCGATAATCTGATAAAGATTGAAGAGAGCAGCACTCCTCCGCAGCTTTTCAGGTATAACCGTTTTGTAGCCGCAACAGTATCCGCATCTCTGGCCAGAGGGTTTACCCTGGGACAGGGAATTGCCGAAATGGATGTTATAGCAGACAGGGTGCTTAATCCTGATGACTACTCAACCGCCTTATCGGGACAATCCAAGGACTTTGTTGAGAGTACTTCAAGTCTGCTTTTTGCATTTATTCTGGCCCTGGTTCTCATATATCTGGTGCTCTCTGCACAATTTGAAAGTTTCAGAGATCCGTTGATTATAATGCTGACTGTACCGCTTGCTCTGATTGGTGCACTGCTCTCTTTAAAGCTTTACGGGCAAACACTTAATATATTCAGCCAGATAGGACTGATAATGCTCATTGGCCTGGTGTCAAAGAACGGTATTTTAATGGTAGAGTTCGCTAATCAAAGAAAACTTGCCGGATTGAATAAGTTTGAAGCAATTATTGACTCTGCCGCTTCAAGATTCCGTCCGATTCTCATGACAAGTCTGTCAACTATTCTGGGGGTTGCACCTATGGCCTTTGCAACGGGAGCAGGGGCAGAGAGCCGTATCTCTATGGGAGTTGCGGTGGCCGGAGGTCTTATCTTCTCTACTTTCTTTACCCTCTACATAATACCGGCTATGTACTCGTTTATTTCTTCATCAAAAGCAAATTTCCAGGAAAAGATATGAGACCAACACTAATACTTTTATTGTCTGTTCTGCTGTTTTCACGCACTTCCGCTGCATTTAACGGGGATACAACTTCTGTCTCCAACACCTTGAGAGTTATAACCCTCGAGGAGTGCATTGAAAGAGCACTGGAGGCAAACTACTCGGTAGTAATATCGGGGAACTCTCTGGAGATTGCCAGGAACAATGTAACACTTGCACCATTTCTTCCATCCGTGACATTAAATTCCAGACAATCTGCAAGCAGGTTAAACCAGCTTAATTACACCTCGGAGGGTGTTGCCGAAAAGGGAGTTGTAAAGAGTGCATCACTCTCTAATAGTGCAACAGTGAGCTGGCGGCTTTTTGACGGTTTCTATATGTTTGCTTCAAGAGAGAAGCAGGAGGAGCTGCTGGCAAAAGGGGAGTTCAATTTCCGGGCTGTGGTTGAGAATCTTATAATGAGGATATCTACACAATATTATCAGATTATCAGTCTGCAGAATCAGGTTAATCTTCTGAATGAATTGGTATCCATATCTCAGATAAGGTATAATCAGGCACTCACACGATACAATATTGGGAGTGATTCAGGTTTGGAGTATAAGCAGGCAAGAATCTATCTCAACAGCGACTCCTCCAGATTGATGTTACAGAGAGAGAACCTTAAAAATGCCTATATTCAACTCTTTACAATGATGAATATCGATCTGGATTCTAAACTGATTGTTAATGACACAATTATACCCCAACCTCTTTTGGATTTGAACCAGCTGCTGTTATCGGCAGCAGAGAATAATACAACATTAAACGCTTTGAGGGCAGGTGAAAGGGTTGCCGAACTGGATGTTAAGATTGCCCTCTCTGCCCGCTATCCCACACTTGATTTTACTGCAGGATATAACTACAATTTTAATAAAAGCCAGTTTTTCCCTTCGAGATATAATGAGACAGACGGGCCAAACATGGGGTTTTCGCTCTCAATTCCGTTGTTCTCCGGGAATGAAATAAACAGAAGAGTTAATAATTCAAAAATAGAACTAGACAACGCCAGACTTTCACTCGATAAGGCACAACTGGAGCTGGAGAGTGAATTGCGTCAACTGTATAATCTTTACAACAATAACCATCTGCTAATTAATTTCGAAGAGCAGAGCCGTGAATCTGCTTATATGAATCTTGATGCTGCAATGGAGAAGTACAGACTGGGCTCTCTTTCAGGAATTGAGTTCAGGGACTATCAGCTCTCATATCTTGATGCCTCTAACCGAAAGATGAATGCCCTGTATCAGACTAAAATATCAGAAATCGTATTATGGATGATTGCCGGGAAACTTTTCTAATAATTGACATTTTCTCATAAACAATTTCACTCACATCTTGTTTTTATGTAGTTATATAAAGACTACATATGAAAACAAATTATATTAATTCATTTAAGTTATTTTTTAACTCATTACTGGTTGTAATATCTCTGCTCTCTTCTGTAATTAACCTTTACGGAGAAGAGCAGCGTGAATATAGTCTTAGCGGTATTGTAATTGATAAAATTACAAGGGAGCCGGTACCTTATGCTGCGGTATCAATATGGCAGACAAACAGGTTTGCTGTAACAGACACACTGGGAAGATTTACTATTGAAAATGTACCCGTGGGAGCATACCGGATACAGGTGGATATGCTGGGTTATACGCAGCTTATTTCAGAACAGATGATGGTAAGTATATCGGCAAATTTTATAAGACTGGAGATTGAAGAGGAGAGCAGATTACTTGAGGGTGTAACTGTGCGTCCAAAGGCCGATCCCTTCAGGCGTCTGCCCGAAAGCCCTTTATCACAGAGAAGTATAGGTGTAGCGGAGATCGAGAGAAATCCAGGGTCGAACAGAGATATATCCAGAGTAGTAGCTTCATTACCAGGTGTTGCAACCGTTAATGCGGGAGGGTACAGAAATGATCTGCTGGTGAGAGGAGGAGGGCCTTCAGAGAACAGGTTCTTCTTTGACGGAATTGAGATACCCACAATCAACCACTTTAGCACACAGGGAGCATCAGGAGGTTCATCAGGAATAATTGACGCCGACTTCATAAGAGAGGTTAATTTCTACTCCGGGGCTTTCCCGGTTGCAAGGGGCGGCGGATTAAGCTCTGTTCTTGATTTTAGACTAAAAGACGGTGACCCGGTTGAAAACAAGTATAAATTTACAGTAGGAGCGGCTGAAGCGGGATTCAGTACAAGCGGCCATTTTACTTCAAAAACAAATTATCTTTTTTCTGTTCGCAGATCTTACCTGCAGCTCCTCTTTAAAGCTATTGGATTACCTTTTTTACCATCTTTCATTGATACACAGTTTAAGATAGAGACGCGATTTGACAATAAACACGAACTTACTTTTCTGGGTGTTGCAGGGTTGGATGATATGTCGTTGAATGATGATGCGGGAGGAAAAGAGTCAAATGAATACATACTTGCTTTTTTGCCGGTAATACAGCAGGAGGTTTTTACATTAGGGACTGCCTACAGATATTTCTACGGAAGGAACTCACTAAATTTATACCTCAGCCATAGTTTCCTGCAAAACAGAAACACAAAATACAGAGGAAATGATCAATCATCCCCGGATAATTTAATCTTGCTATACAGGTCTGTAGAAAACGAGACAAAGTTTCGTCTTGAAAACCTCATGAGGTTTTCGGATTTTTCACTTACAGCAGGATTTGGAGCAGATATGCCAAGATACTTCAATGACACATATCAGAAGATTTTTATAGGGGAGCAGCGTGAGATAGAGTACACAGGCAACCTTAATTTCTTTAAATATGCACTCTTCGCAAATTTAAACTACACATCACCGCAAAGAAGGTTTTTTGCCAATTTCGGCTTAAGAGCAGATGGGAACAGCTTCTCCCGTGAGATGTCCAATCCGCTAAATCAGTTTTCACCCAGAGTCTCCCTGTCGTATAAAGTAGCCGGCAATATGTTTCTAAACGCATCTGCAGGAAGGTATTATCAGCTCCCTCCTTTAACGGCAATGGGTTTTAGAGACAGAGAAGGTCAATTGTTAAACAAAGATTTAAAATACATTGGTTCCAATCAGGTAGCTGTTGGATTTGACTACAGAGGCAACGATAATGTTCAATTGGCAGTAGAACTGTTTCATAAATGGAATTTTAACGGGATGTACTCTGTAAATGATTCGATACCGGTTGAGGGGAAAAGCACCAACTACGGAGTGGTAGGTAACGAAAAGATAGCATCTGTGCTGGATGGAAGATCATACGGAGCAGAATTTACATTCAGATGGTTTTATGAAAATAAGTTTAATCTGATAAGTTCATTAACCCTTTTCAGAAGTATTTACAGAGACCCGGTTCGGTCATGGACACCTCAGCCATGGGACAACAGGTACCTTTTAACAATAGCCGGAGGGTATATTTTCCCTAAGAATTTTGTTGCAGGAGTAAAATTCAGATATGCAGGAGGAGCTCCATATACACCTCTGGATGAGGAGAGATCGTCACTTGTGTCGGCGTGGGATGCATCAGGAAGGGCGTACAGAGATTATTCCAGATTTAATAGTCTGTATCTTGCCAATTTTACACAACTGGATATAAGGGTAGATAAAGAGTTCTATTTTAACAAATTCGCTCTAAAACTATATCTCGATCTTCAGAATGCGCTCAATACCAGATACAGGGATGCAGATGTTGTTATAAGCACCGGAAGGATAATAAACCCCGAGGCACCATACAATATGCAGAGGTATGAGATGAAAAGAATTGAGCTTGAAACAGGAATAATACTACCTACAATAGGGATAACAATTGAGTTTTAGTCGAGGGCAAAACGCACCACAACCTGATGTTCAAGTCTTATTTTCTGAAAATCGGGTTGGAATCCGGCAGATTCAACTTCCGGTGCAGCAAGGTCCATCCTTAAATTTGTGTTTACTCTATAAACTCTGGGAAAGTTTGCATAGCTTTGAATATAAAGAGCTTTGCCTACCTCTCTATTGAGCGGAGCGACAACTGCAACAGCGTTAAGATATGCATTTTTTGCTGCTTCGGACATCACCTCTCTCGATACCTCATCAAAATTCGACAGAGATGTTCTGGTTATGTTAACCTCTGTAATTCCTGCCTCCTCCATCTGCCCGAACAACCTTATAAGCTGAGTAGTGCCATTAACCTTAACAATATATGATTTGCTCATAAGGATAGCATTTTTTCTAAGCAGATATTTTTCCAGGGAGGTGTTAATATCTGTTATCTGAATATCCTTGGTTATATCAATTCCAATAGATGTCAACCTTTTAAAAAGATCTTTTTCCTGTTTTTCGATTGATGACCTCCCCTTTTTATCTTTTTCGGTAATTGTTATCTCCAGGAAGATCTCATCCGGAGAGAGTTCTCTCTCTGCTCTTCCCGATACCTCGATGTAATTTTGCTCAATAAAGGATCTCTCCTGGGCATAAGTAAATATTGCTGCCAGTAGAAAGGTTGCGGTAAAAATATTTCTTAACATAATTTTTAGTTTTTAATCGTGTTGTTTTCTAAACTGGCCGGGTGTAGTACCGGTCTCTTTGCGAAAAGCTCTCAGAAAGGAGTTAACAGATGCAAAACCCGACTCTTCGGAGATATGATCCAGTATGAACATCCTTTTGTCTTTTAGAAGCTCTTTTGAATAAATAATACGATAATGGTTAATGAGGTCCGAAAAAGAGCAGTTGAAATCGGTGTTAATAATTGCAGAGATGTACGATCTGTTGGTATTCAGCATTTTTGACACATCGGTAATTCTAAGGTCTGTTTTGCGGTATATCTGTTTTTGCTCAAGAAGCTCAACCAGCTCCTCTTTAAGTTTAATCTTTGTATTCTCACCTGCCGGAGTTTTAGTTTCTATTGATGTGTCCGATAAAATATCTGACTGATAGGACGAAATTGTAAATGTTTGTTTGAATCCCAGAAAACCGATTATGTATAGCAATGTGCTGAAAAGTAGCGAAAGCGTTGCCACCAGTGCCAGATTGCCGATAAAGAATGCTCTGCCGAATGTGTTAATTGTAATGGCAATTAGTGAGATGCAAACCATTACTATCATCATATCTCTTGCCCAGTTGAGGGTCCTTTTTTCGGTACAGGAGTAAAAATCCTTTATTTTTTTGTCATATGTTTTTATGTGCTTAATACTGTAATATATAGAAGGAATAAGCTGTAAAGCAAACACAATGCGGCTCAGTTTATAGTTGATTATCTGAAATTTTGCAACCGGGGAGAAATCGTAAAGGAGAAATTCGTCAAAGACAACATTATGAATATAGGCGTGCCTCTCGTGCGGGCTCATAATTATAAGTGCTATCGCAGTAGTTATGGAGAAAAACAGAGCGGGAGCCAAAACATAGAAGCCCTTTGGTGTAATCATTCCATCTTTGGCTATGGCTTTTATGTAGAGATAGAACAGGGGATAAACAGACAGAGAGGTTAATGTGTAGATACTATCCAGGTACTGATAAAGATTATAATTCATGGAGAAGTATGATGCGTGTCCAAGATAGAGGAACGAAGTGGTAAGCATAAAAATGGCCAGCATCAACCGGGGTTTGTTTTTGGTTCTGCTATCGGCAAAGTGAGTAACAGCCCAGAAAAGAGTTACATATACCGGAAGAATTAGTATGGCAAATCTTAGCATAACTGATATATTTTTAAACCTGTCAAAACAAAGTTAATAAAAAGTCTCACCATTCGGTAAAATCAACAGATTGAAAGGAGTTTCTTAAAAATATGCCAAATAAAACAAAATATTTAAAGATAATTTTGGTATATTTGAAGCCAGTCATTCAGATTTATTAGAGACGGAGGAGAAGCAAGCGAAATGTTTTGATTCTGAAAGATTAGTGTTCCATCATCCCTGTGGCCAATAAAGCACTAAATATTAGTATTAACCTTTAATTTAGATCTTAATGAACACTTTTGACGGGAATCAGATCGATAGAACAACTATCGACGAGATAATCTCAAGACACAGGGGTAAGCCGGGAGAACTTCTTACAGTGATGGAGGAGGTGCAGGAGGCAAGCGAATTCAAGTATCTTGACGAGCTCTCCATGGACTATCTCTCATCACAAACCGGAGTACCGCTCTCACAAATTTACAGTGTAGCTACATTCTACTCATTTTTCAACCTCAAACCTCAGGGGAAGCATTCGATAATTGTGTGCCGGGGAACTGCCTGTCATACCAAGGGGTCGAAAACTCTGCTTGACGACCTGTCGAATCTGCCCGGTTGCAAGGAGGCGCTTGACTCAGGTGAAACCAGTTTCACAACCGAAGACAGACTTATAACTGTAAAAACCGTAGCATGTTTTGGCCAATGTGCCCTTGCTCCCGTTGTAGCGGTTGACGGAATAATTTACAGCAATGTAACTTCGGAACAGATTAAGAAATTACTGCAAAACTTACAGGAGGACAACAAAGATGAAAATATCGGAATATACTAAACTGGTTGAACTAAAAGAGAGTGCAGTAAAGAAAATACTGCCCGAAAAACCCTATGTTGCCATTGGAATGGGCACATGTGGTATTGGTAGAGGAGCTGAGGTTCTTTTCGACAGTTTCGAGAGAGTAATCAAAGAGAGGAATTTAGATATTATCCTTAAGAAAACAGGTTGTTTCGGGTTTTGCGCAGAGGAGCCGCTGGTAAATATCTACCTGCCCGGGAAACCACTTATAATTTTGCACAGAGTTACCGAGAATGATGTGGTGCCTCTTGTAATAGGAATTGAGAAGGGATTGATGCCATACAGAAATGTTCTGTGCAGAATAGAGGAGTGGGACTTTATAACCGATAAATTTGAGTTTGGTAAGGGTTTGACAGAATACCCTCTCTGGAACGAAGTTCCTTTCTTTAAATGGCAGAAAAAGATAGTTCTGCGCAATTGCGGACTCATTGTTCCGGACGATATTGAGGAGTATGTTGCCGTTGGAGGGTTTTTCCCGCTTTACGATGCTCTTCACAAAATGAAACCCGCTTCTGTTATAGAAGAGGTTACCAAATCGAAGCTGAGAGGCAGGGGAGGCGCAGGATTCCCCACAGGTTACAAATGGGAACTTATGGCCAAAGTCAAAGCAGATCAGAAGTATGTTATCTGTAATGCCGACGAAGGCGATCCCGGGGCATTTATGAACAGGAATGAGATTGAAAGCGATCCGTTTATGCTGATTGAAGGTATGACCATCGGAGCCTATGCAATGGGTGCCTCAAAAGGTGTAGTTTATATAAGGGCCGAGTATCCTCTTGCCGTTCAAAGGTTAAAGGGAGCCATTAAACAGGCGAAAGAGCTGGGGTTCCTTGGTGAGAACATATTGAATTCGGGATTCAGTTTTGACATCGACATAGTTGAAGGTGCAGGTGCATTTGTGTGTGGCGAGGAGACCTCACTAATTCACAGTATTGAGGGGAAATCGGGGCGTCCTACACCAAGACCTCCATATCCGGCAGAGAGAGGACTGTATGGCAAACCAACAAACATCAACAATGTTGAAACCTGGTGCAATGTGCCGGTCATCATTTCAAAAGGTGGTGAGTGGCTAACCGAAACGGGAACAGAGAAGAGTCCTGGTACAAAAGTGTTCTCTCTCGTGGGCAAGGTTAAAAATACCGGATTGGTGGAGTTACCTCTTGGCTCTACACTGGAGACCATAGTATTTAAAATAGGGGAGGGAACCGGTACGCAAAAGCGTGTAAAGGCAGTTCAATCCGGAGGTCCTTCAGGCGGATGTATTCCTGTGGAGTACCTCAATACTGCGGTTGATTACGAATCACTCAACTCATTGGGTGCTATAATGGGCTCGGGAGGAATGGTGGTTATGGATCAGGACAACTGTATGGTTGATGTGGCAAGATATTTCACAGAATTTTCAAACGGTGAATCTTGCGGCAAATGTACCCCTTGCCGTGAAGGGCTTGCCCAGACTCTTCATATACTTAACAAAGTGACAGAGGGCGTTGCAACTACAGAGGATATTGACACACTGGTAAAACTGGGAGAGGTTATTAAAAGCTCGGCACTTTGCGGTTTGGGACAGACAGCTCCAAACCCTGTACTTACAACACTAAGGTATTTCAGGGATGAGTACGATCACCATATGATTGAGAAGAAGTGCGAACCTGGTATTTGTCACAGTCTGTTTACGGCTCTGTGCGAGAACAGTTGTCCTCTGCATATGAATATTCCAAGGTATCTCCAGCTGCTTAAAGAGGATAAACTGGATGATGCCTTTGAATCGACATTGAGAGACAATCCACTTCCATCAACACTTGGGCGTATTTGTCACTTCCACTGTCAGATGAAGTGTCTTAGAGAGACTATTGATGCTCCTGTATCACAGGGTGATATTCACCGTTTTATCGCCGATACAGCATACAGAGACGGTAAAGCACAAAAAGTTTATGCCAGACTTATAAGAGAGAAGCTTCCTCCAACTTATAAAAAAATAGCAAACATCGGCGCAGGACCTGCAGGCCTTACTGCTGCATACTATCTGGTAAGACTGGGTCACGATGTAACCGTGTTTGAGTCGGATACCGATGCGGGAGGAATCTTAAGATGGGGTATTCCAAAGTACCGGCTTCCTCTTGAGACGCTTGAAACAGAGATTAAGTTTATTAAAGAGCTGGGAGTTAACTTTGTGTTCAATACTACTGTTGGAAAAGATATCTCCATGGAAGAGCTTGAGAGAGATTACCATAAGATAATAATTGCAATCGGAGCACATAAGGACATTATTCTCAGTGTGGAGGGCAACGAACTCGAAGGAGTTATCTCAGGAATGGATTTCCTTAAGGATGTTGCTAAAGGAAAGACTCCGGATCTGGGCAAGAATGTTGCAGTGATAGGTGCAGGTAATGTGGCCATAGATGCTGCCAGAACTGCTCAGCGTTTTGGTGCTGAGGTCACTGTAGTATATCGCAGGGTTAAGGCCGATATGCCCGCCAATAAAGATGAGATTAAAGAGGCAGAGATTGAGGGCGTAAACTTCCTTTTCCTTTGCAATCCAAAAGAGATTCTTGCCGATGCAAATGACAGGGTGAGAGGTATTGAACTCACCAAAATGGAGTGCGGCGACATTGACCTCTCCAATAGAAGAAAGCCGGTTCCTACAGGAGAGTCGTTTATTATCGGATGTGACTCTGTTATAATGGCAGTTGGTGAAGAGGTAGATGCTCCCTTTGTTAAAGATTTTGGGCTCAAGATATCTACTGACGGGGTGATAAGTGCCGATCACTTTACTTTTAAAACAAACCATCCAAAGATATACGCAATTGGTGATGCAGTTACAGGACCAGCAACAGCAGCTGAAGCAATGGGTATTGCAAGAAAAGCTGCCGAGGTTATTGATTACAAACTAATGAATAAGAGAAGATTCCATAAATTATTCAGGGGATTTGACTATAGCGATGAAGTTCCGCTTAAACCGGAAGGAGGAAACAGACACTACTCCATTAAACGCCCGCTTGAAGAGCGAACCGGAAATTTCAAAGAGATTAATCTGGGCTATTCAAAAGAGCAGGCCTTTGCCGAAGCAGCAAGGTGTCTTCGTTGTGATGTTCGTATAACCGCAAATACAGAGGAGGAATAATTATGGAAAATAAATTTATTAATATTGTTGTTGACGGAAGAGAGTATCAGGTACTGAAAGGGTCAACCATCCTTGAAACCTGCAAGGAGATAGGAATTAAGATTCCATCTTTGTGTTATCTTAAGGATGTCTCTCATAACGCCTCATGTGCTATTTGCGTAGTTGAGGTTAAAGGTGCTAAATCGTTGGTGAGGTCTTGTATTACACAGGTTTCAGACGGAATGGTGATAACTACCCACTCTCCTGCAATTCATCAGACCAGAACCACTAACCTGGAGTTACTTTTGGCAAACCATCCTAAAGATTGTCTGGTTTGCGAAAGAAACAGAAACTGTGAGCTTCAGGAGCTTAGTGCATTACTGGGCATCGAAGATACCGCCTATGCAAAGACAAAGCCCGTGGAGAAGATTGATGACACTTCACCATCTTTACTGAGAGTTCCGGAAAAATGTATCCTGTGCGGCAGATGCATTGCCGTCTGCAGTGATGTGCAAACTGTATATGCAATCGATTTTGCAGGCAGGGGTTTAAGGAGCAAGGTGTCAACTTATCAGGACAGAGGTCTGGGCAATGTGGCATGTACCAATTGCGGACAGTGTGCATTGGTTTGTCCTACGGCAGCAATCATCGAAAAGGATGAGACCAGAGAGGTGTTCAATGATATATATGACAATGAAAAGATTGTTGTGGTTCAGACGGCTCCTGCAATAAGAGTTGGTATAGGAGAGGCAATGGGTATGGAGCACGGGGCCCTTGTAACCGGAAAGATGGTTGCAGGATTAAGAAAACTTGGTTTCAGCAAAGTATTCGATACTCAGTTTACTGCCGATCTTACAATTATGGAGGAGGGTCATGAATTGATAAGCAGAATCAAAAACGGAGGGACACTACCAATGGTCACTTCATGTTCACCGGGCTGGATAAAGTTTATTGAACACTTCTTCCCTAAATCATTACCACACCTCTCTTCGTGCAAGTCACCTCAGCAGATGTTTGGTGCTGTTGCAAAGACCTATTATGCTGAAAAACTTAATGTGGATCCAAGGAAAATTATCGTGGTATCCATAATGCCATGTACAGCCAAGAAGTTTGAGTGTAAGCGTCCGGAGATGAATTCGGCTTTCAATTACTGGAAGGACATTCTTAATCTTACCGAAAGAGATAATTTCTATGATGTGGATTATGTTCTAACAACAAGAGAATTAGCCAAGATGTTTAGAAAGAATGGTATAGACTTCTCTACTCTTCAGGAGGAGGAGTTCGATTCACCTCTGGGCATCTCTACCGGTGCGGGTGTTATTTTCGGAGCTACAGGCGGTGTAATGGAGGCCGCAGTAAGAACTGCCTATGAGGTACTTACCGGGAAAGCTCTGGAAAAGGTTGATCTTAATGATGTCAGGGGCTTTGATGGTATTAAGGAGGCAGAGCTGGATATTAAGGGTACCAAAATCAAGGTTGCTGTAGCTCATACACTCAAAAATGCAAGAGTACTGTTCGAGCAGATTGAGCAGGGGAAATCACCTTATGCTTTTATTGAGGTAATGACCTGCCCCGGAGGATGTCTTGGAGGAGGAGGCCAATCAATCCCCACAACATGGGAGATAAGACAAAAGAGGGCAGACTCTATTTATAAGGAGGACAGGCTTCAACCTTTGAGAAAATCTCACGATAACCCTGCAATTAAAGCAATCTATGAGGAGTTTCTCACAGAACCTCTGGGGCACCTTTCGCACTCACTACTCCATACACACTATGAGGAGAGAGGCGTTTATTGATATGACCGTTGTTAAAATGAGAGAGGTTGCCAAACGGGCAACCTCTCTTTTTTTAAATAAATACAGTTAAGGTTAGTATCTGTTTCTTGGGGTGTACTTTGTATGTAACAGGTGATGAGACTTTTCACTTAACGGTTTTTCAAGGAAATCGGCATAAATTTTAATAACCTCGGGGTTCTCGTGTGATTTTCTCAATGGCATACCGGTATCCTCGGCATAAATTGCCTCTGCTCTCTTAGCCCTAATTTCGGGACTTGTAGGAATAGGTTGACCACCACCGCCCAGGCAACCACCCGGACAAGCCATAAACTCTATAAAGTGATAGTCTGCTTTACCTGCTTTAATAGAATCCATCACAAGCTTTGCATTGGAGAGTCCGTGTGCAACAGCACATTTTAACTCAACTCCGTCCAGAAAAGCCCACTGTTTTAGAGGTTTCTCAATCTTGACAGTTGCCTCTTTAACACCCTCCATTCCACGAACTGGTGTAATATTAAGATTCTCAAACGGAACTTCACGGCCCGTTACAAGTTCGTAGGCAGTACGGAGTGCCGCCTCCATAACACCTCCGGTTGCACCAAATATAACTCCGGCTCCGGTTGACTCGCCCATCAGTCTGTCGTAATGCATATCTTCCAGCTTGAGAAAATCTATACCTGCCTGCTTTATCATTATTGCAAGTTCGCGAGTGGTAAGAACATAGTCTATGTCCTTATATCCGCTATCGTGCATTTCCGGTCTGTTTGCCTCATATTTCTTTGCTGTACAAGGCATAATTGATACCGATACAATGTTCTCGGGGTCCAGCTTCCTGGCTTTGGCATAGTAGGTCTTAACCAGTGCGCCAAACATCTGCTGGGGAGACTTGCAGGTTGAAAGATTGTCGAGATACTCAGGGTAAATGTGCTCTATAAACTTTATCCAGCCGGGAGAGCAGGAGGTAGCCATAGGAAGTTTAACCGAAGGGTCTTTATCTACCAGTGCTTTTTTCAGGCGGGTGAGCAATTCGGTTCCCTCTTCCATAATTGTAAGGTCTGCTGTGAAATCGGTATCCATTACAGAGTCAAACCCCAGTTTTTTGAGAGCAGATACCATTTTACCTGTCACCCTCATTCCAGGATCGAAACCAAGCTCCTCTCCAAGCCCTACTCTTACAGCAGGTGCGGTCTGTACTACCACATGCTTTGTTTTATCTGATATTGCACTCCATACCTCTTCAATGTAATTCCTCTCAACAAGAGCACCGGTAGGGCAGTGGTTAATGCACTGGCCGCAGTTTGTACAAACTACATCTGTCATAGCTTTCTCGAAGAAGGTAGAAACCTTGGCGTGTTCTCCTTTATAAGCCATTGTAAGAGCATTTACACTCTGCAATTCTGCACAGGTACGCACACATCTCTGACACCTTATGCATTTACTGTCATCCTTCATTATCGAAGGGGAGAACATATCAATTGTGTAGTTTCTGTGAGGAACCAAATGGAGGAAATCCTGATTCATAATCTTATACTCCGATGCAAGAGTCTGAAGTTCGCAGTTACCGTTTTTGTAACAGCTTGTACAATCGGCATTATGCTCGGTAAGTAACAGCTCAATAATGTGTTTTCTGGAGTTACGCACCTTAAGTGTGTTTGTCAACACCTCCATTCCATTTTCACAAGGAGTGGCACATGCTGTTGCCAATCTCTTCTGACCTGCAATTTCTACCACACACACCCTGCAATTACCCGCAACACATAGGTCTTTATGATAACAAAGAGTTGGTATGATAACGCCGGCCTGAGTTGCGGCATCAAGAATTGAAGTTCCGCTTTTAACATCAACTCTCTGCCCGTTTATGGTTATATTTATCTTATTTTTCATCTGTATATCAGTTATTTTCAGCGTTAATAAATCATCTCTTCCCTGAAATTCTCAACTATGGATGAGAAAGAGTTTGCAACAGATTGCCCAAGCCCGCATTTAGAAGTTATTTGCATGGTCTCTGCCAGCTTAAGCAGTTTGTCAAGATATTGCGCATTCTTTTCACCTCTTTTAACAGCTTTAATTCCAAGCAGAAGCTGCTGACATCCTACCCGGCATGGAGTGCACTGGCCGCAGGACTCCTCTGCAAAAAAATTGAGATAGTTATCCAGCACATTGAACATAGAACGCGAACTGTTGAAGAGCATCATTGAACCCCCTGTAGGGAGTGAGATTCCAACCAGTTTACCCTGAAATCCGATGTTTGTCTCATTGAATTTTTTTCTTGGTACCAGAAAACCGGATGCACCTCCAACCTGTACAGCTTTGGTGTCGTCGTCTCCAAACTCTTCTACAAAGTCGGCAAGACTCATCCCAAGCTCAAGTTCGTAAATGCCGGGTTTGGGGGTGTCTCCCGAAACCGAAAAGAGCTTCGACCCTCTTGAGTACTGAACACCCAGATCGTAGAATCTCTTGGATCCGTAACGGAAAATAGTATATGTATGAGCAAGTGTTTCAACATTGTTAATAACAGTAGGTTTTCCCATGTATCCAAAAGATGATGGATAAGGGGGTTTGTTTCTTGGTTCACCTCTTTTACCCTCCATCGATTCGAACAGAGCGGTCTCTTCTCCGCAGATATATGCACCGCTGCCCATGAAGATACTAATAGAAAAATCGAAGTTGATCTCTTTGCAGAAATATTCAAATTCACTGATTGCTTTGTTAAGCTCAGGCTGAAGAAAATGGTACTCTCCTCTGAGGTATATGTACCCTTTTCTTGAACCGATTACATAACCGCAGATTGCAATGGCTGTAAGAACCTTAAAAGGCACTTTTGTGAGAATCTCCCTGTCTTTGAATGTTCCGGGTTCCCCTTCATCAGCATTGCAGATAACATATTTTATGTCGCTCTTCTCTTCGGCGGCAACTTTCCACTTCAATCCTGTGGGAAAGCCGGCACCGCCTCTCCCTTTAAGTTCCGAGCTTATAAGCTCGTTAATGAGTTCGTGGGGAGGACGACTGATGCTCTTTTTAAGAACATCTTCCCAATCGTTCTCATTTTTGAAAATGAAATCGACTCTTTTAAGCAGATAGTTAGTTGACATTTTCTCCTCCCTCCTTTTTGTTAATATATGCAGTTAAAATTTCTCTCACCTTTTCGGGTGTTAAGTCTGTGTGAACCTCATTGTTAATCAACATTGCCGGTGCTTTATGGCAAAAGCCGAGACAGTTTGTCTGCAGAAGTGAGAATTTTCCGTCGGAGGTTGTCTCTCCAATTTTAATTTTAAGCATCTCCTCAATTGCAAGAAGAATCTGCTTTTCTCCTTTCATGGAACATGTAATTGTTTTGCAGACGCGAATAATGTATTTACCCATTTTTTTATGTTCGAGGAATGAGTAAAAGGTTGCTGTACCGAAAACCTCAGTGGCAGGCAGGTCCAGTTCTCTCGCAATCTCAATCATGGAGTATTCCGACAGGTATTTCTCCTGTTCAACCACACCCTGAAGTATTGGTAAAAGACTCTGTCTCTCCCGACCATATTTATCGGCAAGTTCTTTGATGAGCTCAGTTATAGGTTTCATCCAAAGTTAATTTAGTTATGTAAGATAACAGCATAAGCTGTATTTAGTAAACTGCTGCTTTTTTATGCAGCAAGTATCTATGCGAATGCCTTTGAATAAGGCCATTAGACGCCGTAACAAAAGGGTACATTGACCCTTTCTGTTACCGAGGTAGATTATTTTAGGTTAACAAAAAAATCAATAGTGTAAATATAATAAAAAATAGAAACACAATAGTAAAATGAAACATTTTACTAGTAATCCGCAACAGATCAATTACTGAAATTTTACCACCAGCCCCTTATGTTGTATATAATTCTTGGTTGGTTTCTTCCGTAAGCTACACCAATGTCTCTTGCAGCTCCTATAGCCAGTCTCTGAATATCTACTGCGTCCTGCTGTTGTTTCATAAGGAAATTCCATTCACGCTGATCCAGCTCTTTCATTCTTTTTGCTATTCTGTCCGAAAGTGCAAATGCACTCGAGTAGCATGAAGCGGCAGGGTCTATCCCGGAAAGAAACCTTATTGCTCTTTGTGCCGCATTGAAATCCTGTCCGGCATTCCAGGCATTTGTGGCCTCAGCCAGCTGCATCTGGCAATCTCTGTCAATTTTCTTTTTAAATATTGGCCCAAGCAAATCGAGGCACTTTTCGTAGCACTCTTTACAAACGCTTGGTACAGTGAATAAAGTTGAGAGGGCTGCCTCGTATTGATGCATCGCTTCCAGTGCCTTTGCCTCTTTAATAATGAGGTCGCAATTGGCATTGTAGTATTCAATGATTTTGCGTTTTGCATTTTCAATAAAATACTGGTATTGAGGGTTCCTTGACTGAATGTTGTTTATTGCATTGAGATATGCCCTGGTTTCGTTATTTCCAACACCTTTGACAGTTACCGTGTGATTCGCAAAAAGAATACCGTCTATCCCGTCTCCTACATACAGATTTACATCCAGAGTATATGCATGCATGGGTGGTACCGTTGGTGTGATATCCTTTGTTAACACCACAATATTGGCTGTAATTATAAATCTCGGATTGTAAACGCCACCACCCATTCCGTTCTGGGAAGCAATCTGACTTAATTTGTTTTCAAGGGCGTTTCTTGCTATCTGGGATATACCTTCGATTTGTTCAGGCACATATGTATTAAGAACCAATCTTGCCTCATCGTCTGCTTTACCGTATATGTTCTGAGAAAACGCACTGCAGCATATACAAATGCTTAATATTATCAGTATTATTTTTTTCATAATATTCTCCCGTTAATCATTTTTCTCCAATAGTTAGTGTGGCTTGTCCAAGACCTCGCATTGTAATTTTTGAATCAATCAAAAACCTGTCTTTAAGATATCGCTGAAGACCTCTTATCCAACCCCTTGCATCCACAGCTCTGTTGTTGGAATCGTACAGAGGAATTCTTACCTGTTCGAATACCATTCTGTTTTCTGAGGCGTCCACTGTGTTAAACCTTCCCATTACAGTATTATCCGAAATCCAGCTCTCTATATGATAACCCAGCTCCTCACCGTCGTACTCTGTCTCCAGATCTCCGTAAAATGAGGACCATTTTCTGATTCTTACAGTAATCTCTCTTCCGTTGTCAAACATATCGTCGAAATGTGATTGAAGCTGTCCGTTGAAGTTGTCCAGATGAGACAATACTGCTGTTTCCAGCATAACCGGAAGTTCTGCTCCAATAAGCTGATTGCCGGTACCAGATGCTCCAGCCACCTGTTTGTCGGTATAAGAGTCAAGGCCTTGAAGCACAAAAGTTATCGACTGTCTTGGCCCCATTGTATTTATTGTCCAGGTCACCTGCATCCAGATATCTGCCCTTGCAATATTTTTGAGCATATCTACCGGACTTTCGCTTATCTCTGCCCCTGTGCGGGAAGCAGTCATGGCTGTTTCGGCAGATTCAATTTCCAGCGTTCTCAGAGACGATTCAAGGTTTCTTAGTGGAAAACCCCGTTGAGTCATCAGTTCATTAATTTTGCTTATTACAACCATAAGTTCGGGGCTGCTCTGCAGTGCCCTTTTATAGTCGGGAAGTTTAACCTTTGTCCCCTGGTTGTCAAACTCCATCATATACCCGTTGGTGTTGCACCACAAATCACTGGGTACTACCATTATTATAGGTTTTTTAGCCTGAGAAAGGGCAATGGTTGCTGTGGTTGTTATCAGCAACACTGTTAAAACAAATCTCTTCATAGTTTTAAAGTTTTTATCAGTATTTAATAATACCTGCTTCGGCCATCTTCTGTTTAAGCTGAGCGTGATGGACTCTTACAATTATACCTGCAGTTAATCCCGTACGGGTCTGCTTAAGGTCACCCTGTTGAATGAAACGATCTCTCATCTCTACAAATTGCTGATAATCTCCGTCAGAAGCAAAAAAGGCGTTAAAGAATGATGCATATTTCTGTCTTGCATTTACTTCAGAGACAATAGGACGCATTTCACATCCGTTCACTCCCTCTGTAATACCTTTAAACAAAACATCATTTACCGCATTCTTTAGTGCCATCTCTATTGCGTCATTTCTTTTTTTACCGCTTCCCCATGCTTTAAGCATCTGTGTACCGTCAAGATCTGCTCCTATGCACTCGGTTTTGTATGTGTAGTTACCGGCTACAGTAACCGGAGTTGCACAACCTGCCAGAGTTAATAAGACAATGCTTAGGGTGATTGTAAATAAATACTTGTTTTTCATATATTTAAGTTTTATATATCCTGTTATTAAAATCCCCGGCCCAAACCTTTTATTATACCGGCCTCTTCAAGATCTTTACGGAGTGCATCGACATTAACAGAGACGATAACTCCTACTTTAAACTCTTTTCCAACTCTCATTCTGTCCTCAGCAGCAACCGCTCCGTCATTTGTAAGGGAGACATATTTCATGTATTTCCCTCCGTTTGCAAAGAAAAGTCTGAAAAAATCGGATTTTTCCTCCTCAAGATTAGGATTTCTTGCAAGAGCATTTTGCCCGGGTACCCTGCCACTTCCTGCAAACCCTCTGAAAATGACTCCGTGAACGGCATTTTTCTTGGCCTGTTCAATTGCAATATCTGCTTTCTGGGAGTAGGTCCAAACTTTAACAAGATAGGTGCCCTGAACACCTGTCTGAACTGCTTCCAGCTCGTATCTCCATGCCTGAGTGTCTTTATCTGCCTGTTTCCTCGATTGAGCTGCAGCGTGGGGAATAAGTGACCAAAAGGCCAGTAGAATAGCAAATGCAGTACAATTTATCTTCTTCATAATTTTTAAATTTTATTAATTCAACTACTTAACCTGTTTAATAAGAAGTCCCGGATAGTAATTTTTGCCACCTTTAAATGTTGTCCGGTCAATTGACTCTTTATTTTTCTCATCGTTGTCCGGGTCTTCGGCACCAAGACTGTATCGGTTATCCCAGATGAGCTTTTTATCAACCTCTATTCTCCCCTTGCTTTTATACTCAATTACCCCTGTTTTTGGGTCCATCACCTGCTCGAAAACCTCAAATTTTTCTCCTCCCTCCAATCCCTCTTTCATCCCGATTTTTGCAGTGATTGGATAACCTGTGTAGAGCGGTGTTCTGGGCATAAACTGATCGTAACTCCTCTGAAGCTTTGCATAAACTGCGTCAATATTTCTAATTGTCGACAGTGAGACAATCTGTTCTTCGGTTCTTTTCGACTTAAGAGAGAATGTAACCAGACTTCGGGCTCTCTCTCTGCCAACATATTTAAGACGGAACAGATCTGTTTTATCGAACTCCTCCTTTTTTTGAGAATCTATACCGGCAGCATCCATGTAAAGATTTGTGTAGAAAACATATTGAACCGAATCGCTCCAGTCCAGTTGGTACAAGTATGATGTTGTCCATACAGAATAACCCTCTTTGGTTTTATTGTAGGTAATGTCGGCGGCTGTTATTGCGGCTTGCTGTAGCAGAGGATTTTTAATCTCCTTTGCGGCAAGTTTTGCCGTCTCTCTTATTAGAGCAGCTGCATACTCGTTGCTTATAAAAAACATTTTTGATACAACAACAAATGTGTTGTAGATCAAATCTAATCCTGCTGTTTTTAAAAGACTTATCCCCTCCGAGGAGGCCATTGCAGTTCTGGTGTCCAGAAATGATGCATCAAACAGACCTCTTTCGGCAATGAGATCAATATTAAAACTGCCATCCTCCTGTCTGTTGAACCACTTGGCCACTATTTTATTGGCTACCTTCTTGTCGTTAAAGAACTTTCTTATTATAAGGGTGTCATCGTAACTTGCATGATCTCCGTTGTTTTCCGGATTTTCATCCCTGTACTCCTGTGATTTTGCTTGCAGCGATTTAAGTTTGATACCTGCCGCTTCCCTCTCCTCGTTTGTAATAAGGTAGTTCTTAGGGTTGAATGACTTTACATCTATTGTATGATCGTTGTATTTGTCTGGGAACGGGGCATTGTAATACGCTCTGATTACCGTGTCTTTCATGGGAAAGTAATCGGACTCCATTAAAATTGTGTGAAGAGAACTCCT
>CAZPFI010000010.1:0-25976 GCA_964585795.1 uncultured Muribaculaceae bacterium
TAAAATCGGTTTTTAACATGTATTCATAAGCTTTGGAAAACAAAGGGTGAAAGTGTAAATATCTCTCAAATCCCTTTATAGAATCGACAATCATAAATTATGAAATTTATGCAAATATAGTATCTTTGTAAGGATATACCAGTCAAAGATATTTAATATGCTATGGACAAAATGAATAGATTTATTATTACATTATTATTGATTTTATTCTCTGTTTCGTTAAATGCAAATGGATATGACGGAAAGCATGAGTGGAGAGCTGTCTGGATAGCTACAGTCAATAATATAGACTGGCCTTCGAGACCCGGCTTGACTTCCGGGCAGCAGCAGAAAGAGCTTATTGAGTATTTCGACCTCTTTAAATCGATGAACATGAATGCTGTAGTTATGCAGATCAGGCCAACTGCAGATGCCTTTTATGTTTCAGAGCTGGAACCCTGGTCAATATATCTGACAGGTGATCAGAACAAAGCACCATCTCCGTTTTATGATCCTCTTGAGTTTGCTATAGAACAGGCACATAAAAGGGGAATGGAGTTTCATGCCTGGCTCAATCCATACAGAGTGAGTCAGGACACTGCAAACTTAAAAGATGTGAGCCCAAATCACATCTACCTCAAAAGGCCTGACTTATTTGTAAGACACGGTCGAAAGCTCTATTTCGATCCTGCATATCCCGAAACCAGGGAGTTTTTGGTTAAGGTAATAAAGGATATTGTAACCAGATACGATGTTGACGGAATTCACTTTGACGACTATTTCTATCCTAATAACGATTTTAATGATTCTCTGTCGTTCTCTTTACACTCAAGAGGTTACAAGCCCGAGGACAAAATGGCCTGGAGAAGAGAGAATGTCGATCTGGTGATTAAGATGTTGAGGGATACTATAAAATCGGTTAAACCCCATGTTAAATATGGAATAAGCCCCTATGCTGTATGGAGAAATAAGAGAGAAGATCCCAGGGGTTCTGACACTAAGAGCTATTCATACACCAATTACGACCACCTTCACGCCGATCTTCTTCTGTGGATGGAGATGGGTTGGATGGATTATGTTCTTCCCCAGCTATATTTCAGCATAGGCTATGATGCAGCAGACTTTAACATTCTTGCAAACTGGTGGCAGGATTACAGTGCGGGGACACCTGTTTATGCAGGATTGGGAACATACCGGCTGGACAATAATTCCAGGATACCGGAGTGGAGGTCTGCAGATCAGATAAGAGAACAGGTTGAGATAATACGCAAGATGCCCTCATATGGGGGTGCGTGCTATTTCAATGCTAAGAACTTCAGAGATAACAGATTGGGAATAAACAGTGTAATAAAGGAGCTCTACCCTCATCCTGCTCTGGTTCCGCCATTAAGCGGGTTTCCTGTAGATCCGCCGGAGCCACCGTCGGGTGTAGTTGGAGAGTCGAAGGATGGAGAAGTTTTTATAACATGGAAAAAAGAGACCAAAAGCAGTTCTCCTGTGGCTAAGTATCATGTTGTTTATCGTTTTGACAAAAGGGAGAAACCGGACTTTTCAAATGCCGCTGCCATTGTTGCCCTTACTGGTGAAGGATCGGTAACTCTTTCCGATCTGCAATCCGGAGACTATGTTTATTATGTGTCGGCTCTCGATCGTCTTTATAATGAGAGCAAACCGGTGAAAGTAAAAAAAATCAGATAAATTATAAAATTGAGTAAAAATGAAAAGAGTTTTAAGTTTTTTGGTTGCAGCCCTTGTTGTTCTCTCCTGTGCAACAGAGAAGAAGGAGAAGATTGAGAAACAGTTTGAACAGATCTCTCAGGAGGTAAAACAGGAGTTTGCTCCGGACAGAAGGGATAAAACCTTCGAACCGGCAATTATTGTATCTGAAGATGCTAAAAGTATAGTCCTTAAAGGATCTACAACCGAACCCGAGGCAAAGGAAGAGCTTCTTAAACAATTGATGAATAATAAAATAGAAGTTTTGGACAGTATGGTAATTCTGCCCGATCCCGCACTGGGAGAGAAAATATTTGCCATTACTGCTCAATCTGTAATAAATTTCAGATATGGTCCCGGATATTCAAATGAATCTGCAACGCAGACAGTTATGGGCACTCCTCTGAGAATTCTTGAGAAGAGAGGTAACTGGACGAGGGCAAAAACACCCGAGGGTTATATTGCCTGGGTATCCTCCGGAAGTATCCAGCCCATGAATGAGAGTGAATACAATGCGTGGATGAGTGCTTCTAAGCTTATAGTTACAACACACTACACCCTTTTCAGAGATAAACCCTCTGAGAGTGGTGCTGTTGTAGCCGATGGTGTATGGGGCAGTATCGTGCGTGCAGACGGTGTGGTTGGAAATTACAACAGGGTCATCCTGCCTAACGGTAAAACAGCTTTTGTACCAGTTTCGCATACGGCAGATTTCTCTAAATGGCTGGACAGCAGGAATCCCACTGCAGAAAACATCCTTTCTGTAGCAGTACAGTTTCTGGGCTTTCCGTATATGTGGGGAGGAACCTCAATTAAAGCAGTGGATTGCTCGGGCTTTACAAAGACTGCATTCTACCTTAATGGAGTTATCTTAAGAAGAGATGCTTCTCAACAGGCA
This sequence comes from uncultured Muribaculaceae bacterium, assembly GCA_964585795.1. GTDB lineage: Bacteria > Bacteroidota > Bacteroidia > Bacteroidales > UBA932 > Bact-08. The sequence continues at coordinate 2,594 of CAZPFI010000010.1, forward strand.
CTCACCGGAGAGGATATTGACATAAGTGAGGGGCTTGACAATCTCAAAGAGGGAGACTTGCTCTTTTTCGGTTCAAAAGCAACTGAGAGCAGAAGGGAGAGAATTACTCATGTGGGAATATACATGAAAGATGGGGAGTTTATACACTCGGCAACCTCTGTAAGGATTAATTCGCTTATTCCCGGTACTGCCAACTATTATGACGGTTCGGGCAGATTTGTGAGAGCAAGAAGACTTATTACACAAATTGATAACGATCCGGGAATAGTCTCCATTAAAGATCATCCATGGTACAATGTTAATTAATATATAATCAAGAAAAAGAGAGAAAATGGACAGAGTTACAAACAGGAGGAACTTTCTTAAATCTGCAGGTCTGATGACTGCCGCTGCAGCATTTATTAACCCCTCGATGCTGTTTTCCCAGAGAAAAACAGCAGCACCAAAGGGGAGTAAAAAGCTTACTCTTACCTGGCAACCTTTTGATGCAATGTTAAAACACCCTTTTACCATTGCCAATTTTACCAGAACACATACCCCTATCGTTATCACTGAAATATCGTGGGATGGATATACGGGATACGGAGAGGCCTCTATGCCTCCGTACCTGGGAGAGACTCAGGCCTCAGTAATGGAGTTTCTCAAAAGGGTAGACCTTTCGAGATTCAGTTCACCGTTTCAAATTCAGGACATATTGGAGTATGTAGACTCAATAGCCATAAATAATACTGCGGCAAAGGCAGCTGTTGATATTGCCCTTCACGATCTTGCAGGTAAGATAATGGGTCAGCCATGGTGGAAAATATGGGGATTTAATCCCGAAAAGACACCCGACACATCATTTACCGTTGGGCTTGCAAAAGAGGATGTAGTTATTCAGAAGACACATGAAGCCGCACCATATAACATTATAAAGGTTAAGCTGGGAGTGGATGATGCCACCGACAAGATGATGATTAACACAATCAGGTCGGTAACTGATAAAACCATCTATATTGATGCTAATCAGGGTTGGAGAGATAAGCACTATGCGCTTGATATGATCCATTGGTTGAACGAGAGGAAGGTTACAATGATAGAGCAGCCGATGCCTAAGCTTTGGATGGAAGAGCATGCCTGGTTAACAGAGAGGAGTCCTCTGCCTGTAATTGCAGATGAGGCATGTCAGCGTCTGACCGATGTAAGAAAGTTGAAAGGAGCTTACCATGGAATAAACATCAAACTTATGAAGTGTTCGGGGATGCGCGAAGCGAGAGAGATGATATCTGTTGCAAAAGCACTCAATATGCGACTGATGATAGGTTGTATGACAGAAACTTCCTGTGCAATCTCAGCTGCTGCTCAGCTTGCACCTGAAACAGAGTGGGCAGATTTGGACGGGAACCTGTTGATATCGAACGATATTTTTGATGGAGTCAAGATTGTCAACGGTAAAATTACCCTCTTCGACAAGCCGGGTATAGGTGTAACCAAACTTTAGGATTAAAATTATTTATTACCTTTGCGCCAAATTAATTTTAAGGTATGGCAAATTTAAGAGTTATTAAAAAGGATATTGACTTTCTTGTATCGGAAGTCATCTCAGACTGCTGGATATTCCTGTATGTGAATACAGAGAAGAGTGCAGAAGATGTGGTTGAAATAATCAATGACGCAGTTGAGTTGAGAAACAATCTTTTTACAAGGGTTAACACTCCTGATAAAAGCAACATTAAAGCACACTATAAGGCAATAAACAAAGATTTGTTAAGCGGTGTAGATCAGCTTTTTCTTAGAATAAGCAAACTGGCCCAATAACAAAATATTATAACAGAGAGGGTGTCCGGAAAGTAATTTTTGGCCCCTCTTTTTTCTTTGTGTTATTTACAATTGAGTTCTCAGGCAGAATGTGCAAAAGTATATAAATTAAAGTGCAGGAGTGTACTGACGCAGCTTGTTTTTCAGCTCCTTCTCCCTATTGTCACACATTTTGTTGAGCATCTGATGAAACTGCTGTTTGTGATTTGGATGTATAAGGTGACAGAGTTCGTGTTTAATTACATAGTCACAAATTTCTAAAGGCAATCTCATGAGATGTATATTGAGATTAATGTTCTTCTTTTGTGAACAACTTCCCCAGTTACTTATATTGTTCCTTAGAGAGAGACGGTTATAACTGAGAGAATAGGTGTGTGCAAGCTCCTGTAATCTCACCGGAAGGTACCGGTGTGCCTCTTTCCTGATAATTACGGTAGCCGCCTCCTTTAGTTTATCATTAGGGCAGTCAGCAGGATAGCAAACAATTTTGGAATCTCCCTGAGTAATTACATTAATCTCTCCGTTACTCCTCTCTTCCCGGAAGTAAATGGTTTTGGTTATCAGCTTAATTACACTTCCCTCCTTGAGTTCAATTCTGTTGGCTTCATTTTTTATTCTCTGTCTTTCAAGTACTTTTAATATCCACTCCCTCTTCTCTTCCAGAAACCTTTCTGCTGTTGAGTAGGAGATATGCCATGGGATTGAAACTCTTATACCTTTTATACTGTGAACAGAGAGGCGAATGTTCCTGATACTTAACTTTTTTACAATCAGGATGTCTCCAACTGAAGGGTGGTGTAGTAATCTGCTCATCCCAATAAATAAACCCTTAATGACTCCCCGGGAAGTACCCGGCTAATTCCTTCGGGTATTGCAGCAACTGCGCTGGCTTCCGCAAGTGCTGTTATATGGGCAGATCCGTTATATTTTACCGGTGTAAATGTACCATCCTCGCCGATAGTAACCGGAATAAGTGACAGACGGTCACTGTTTTTTCTTGTATAGGTTGAGGAGCAGACCAGAGGAATATTAAATGGAGAATAATCTCCTCCCATACATTTTATAATGTATGGCTTAACAATCATGCAAAACTGCACATACGAAGAGACAGGATTGCCCGGAAGGGCAAAAATTGCGGAGATCACCTTGTCTCCTGACCTTTTAACGGCAAATGTGCTTGGTTTTCCCGGTTGAACAGCAATTTTATCGAACAGAATGCTGTATCCGCAATCTTTTATTGCTTTTGGAACAAAATCGTAGTCACCGGCAGAGACCCCTCCCGAAATAATAGTAATGTCACACTCCTCAGTCGATCTCTCTATTGTGGCTTTAAGCTCTTCTATGTTGTCGCGTATTATGCCGTAATACCTAATGTCGCATTTAAGCAGATCTGTTTGTACCCTTAATTGCCATCCGTTTGAATCTCTAATCTGTGCAACTCCGGGAGTGACATCCGGTTCAACTATTTCATCGCCGGTTGACATAATCCCTATTTTGGGAGTTTTATTAACCTGTACATTCACAACCCCAGCAGACGCCAGGATGGCAATAACCGCAGAATTTATCATCTGTCCGGCTCTCAGGAGTGTTGTTCCGCTTTTAATATCCTCCCCTTGATAACAAATGTTATTGTTGCTGCGGGTCTTGTATATATCTGATGTAGCCATAATAAAGCCATCCTCCTCAACAGCATCTTCCACCATAAGTATGTAATCGGCATCTGACGGAACCATTGCTCCTGTCATAATTTTACTGCAGGTACCATAAGTAACCTCTTTTTGCGGGGAGTAACCGGCTGCAATAGTCTCCAGAATCCTCAGCTCTCCGCCCAGGTCATCTCTCCTGCAGGCATATCCGTCAACAGCCGATTTGTTAAAAGGAGGCATATCCCTGTCTGCGTTAATGTCAGAGCCCAGAATACGGCCGGCAGAGTTCTGGAGTGGTATTATTTCTGTAACAGGAGTTAAGGTGTTTGCCTTAACAATCCTTATTGCATCATCAAACTTTATCATAACCACAAAATTAGGCAAATAACTTGCGCAGTCAAAAATAATGTATAACTTTGCAGTCCCAATTTTGGGGGATAACAATAAATATCAATTGCTTAGAAATGGCAACTTATCTTGAAAAAGAGAAAAAGCAAGAGATTTTCGGACAATACGGAAAGTCTAATGCAGATACCGGCTCTCCCGAGAGTCAGGTAGCTTTATTTTCCTACCGTATCGCTCACCTTACAAACCACCTTAAAAGTAACAAAAAAGATTATGCTACACAGCGTTCTCTTCTTAAAATGGTTGGTAAAAGGCGTCGTCTTCTGGATTATTTGAAAGAGAAAGACATCGAGAGATACAGAAATATAGTGAAGGCACTTAACCTTCGTAAATAAAGCAATGAAAAGGGTGCCGCCGGCACCCTTTTGTTCATAACTAATTTTGTTAGATATACGCCCCTTAAATAAGGCATCCCGGTAGGGGGTGTATTGCGGAATCAGTATTAATAAACAGCTCTCAGAGGGAGAGCCGGGTTGCATGAATGTTGAAAATGAATATTATTAAAAAACAGATCCTGCTTAAGGATGGCAGGACAATTGAAATTGAAACCGGAAAACTGGCCAAACAGGCCGACGGTTCTGTTGTGGTTAAAATGGGTAAAACCATGTTGCTGGCAACAGTTGTTGCTGCAAAAGAGGCAAAAGAGGGTACCGATTTTATGCCTCTTTCAGTAGAGTATAAAGAGAAATATGCATCAGCCGGAAGATACCCGGGTGGTTTCCTTAAAAGGGAGGGCCGTCCGAATGATTCAGAGATTCTGGTTTCGCGTTTGATTGACAGGGCCCTGCGTCCGCTTTTCCCGGATGACTATCATGCAGAGGTGTTTGTTAATGTAAACCTGATATCTGCCGGAAAGGATATAATGCCGGATGCACTGGCCGGTTTAGCTGCATCTGCAGCGTTAGCCGTAAGTGATATTCCGTTTAACGGGCCAATATCGGAGGTAAGGGTCGCCAGGATTGACGGCAGCTTTGTCATTAACCCAACCTTTGAGGAGTTGAAGAGATCTGATGTTGATATAATGGTTGCCGGTACTATGGACAACATCATGATGGTAGAGGGTGAATTTAAGGAGGTTAGCGAGGCAGTTATGCTGGAAGCGATTAAATTTGCACACGACGAAATTAAAATTCATTGCAAGGCTCAGACTGAGCTTATGGAGGAGGTTGGAACAACCGTTAAAAGAGAGTATTGCCACGAAACAAATGATGCAGATCTTAAGAAGGCCATATACGACTTCTGCTACGAAAAGTGTTATCAGATAGCCAAAACCCCAAGTTCCAAACAGGAGAGAACCTCGGCTTTCGAAGCTGTAAAGGCAGATTTCACTGCAACTGTTCCCGAAGATCAGCTCGAAGAGAAGCAGGCAATGATTGACAGATATTATCACTCAGTGGAAAAGGAGGCAATGAGAAACCTTATACTGAATGAGGCAATCCGAATGGATGGAAGGAAAACCAACCAGATAAGACCTATCTGGTGTGAAGTTGACTATCTGCCTGCAACTCACGGTTCGGCAATTTTCACCAGGGGAGAGACACAGTCGCTTACTACGGTTACTCTGGGTACAAGACTGGACATGAAGGCGGTTGACGAGGTGCTGGTTGAGGGACAGGAGCAGTTTGTCCTCCACTATAACTTTCCTCCATTCTCTACGGGAGATGCCAAGCCATACAGAGGTACAGGCAGAAGAGAGATAGGGCATGGAAATCTTGCACTTCGGGCTTTAAAATATGTTGTTCCTGTAAATGAAGATAATCCTTATGCTGTAAGGATAGTATCTGATATTCTTGAATCGAACGGGTCATCATCAATGGCTACTGTTTGTGCAGGGACCCTGGCTCTGATGGATGCAGGGATTAAGATTAAAAAACCGGTTTCGGGTATTGCAATGGGGCTTATTTCTGAGGGAAGAGATGGCAGATACGCAATTTTATCCGATATTTTGGGTGACGAAGATCATCTGGGCGATATGGACTTTAAGGTGGCAGGAACCAAAGAAGGAATTACTGCAACACAGATGGATATAAAAGTTGACGGGCTCTCTTATCAGGTGCTTGAGCAGGCACTTGAGCAAGCCAAAGCAGGCCGGCTGCACATACTTGCTGAGATGAACAAAACCCTTGATGCTCCAAGAGAAGACCTTAAGCCACATGCTCCGAGGATTGTCTCAATTGTTATTCCGGGAGAGTTCATTGGTGCGGTTATCGGTTCCGGAGGAAAGGTTATTCAGGAGATTCAGAAGGTTACCGATACCACAATTACAATCACCGAAAAGGATGGTACAGGAATTGTGGAGATCTTTGGCGAGAACAAAGAGAATATGGACAAGGCATACGAGTGGATTAAGGGCATCACCACAGTTCCGGAAGAGGGTGCTGTTTATAAAGGCAAAGTGGTGTCTATCCTTGAATTTGGGGCATTTGTTCAGATATTACCAGGCAAAGAGGGTCTGCTGCATATATCAGAAATTGACTGGAAAAAGGTTGATAAAGTAGAAGATGTTCTCAATATTGGAGATGAAGTTGAGGTTAAGCTTTTGGAGGTTGATCAGAAATCGGGGAAAATGAGACTATCAAGAAGGGCTCTTATTGAGAAACCGGAGGGTTATGTAGAACCGGTAAGAAAACCAAGACCCGAAAACGGGAACAACAAAGGTGGCCGTCCCGGAGGAAGATTCCAGGACAGGAATAACCGCCCGCCAAGACGATAATAAAGCAATAGCCATCTAAAAATCGTGAAGAGGCTGACTTGTAAGGACAGGTTGGCCTTTTTCTTTATATAAATATGTTAAAGTGTAAAGTTTTTTTGAAATCCGGTAGAATAGTGAAAAAAGATTTTTAAGTGAAAAAAGTTTCAAAAATTATTAAAAGTTATTTCACTGTTTCAAATAATAACAGATAAATGAAATTTTGCTTTTAAAAATCACTTTTTTGAGATCTGTCGCATTTTTGTTAAGCCCGCTGTATATGCCTCTGTCATTAGGTTTTTTGAAATCTAATATTTAAATTAGTACCCAATGTCGTCTGAATGGGTATAAGTATGCCAAAAAAAGCATAGTTTCATTTAGAACAGAAATCAATTTTACATATTTTCTTAATTAACCTTCTTAAACAAATTGAAAAGATGATTAAACGAACTTTTCTACTTGTGTGCTCATTTGTGCTTATTACAAGTACAATGTTTGCACAACTGAGAGTAAGCGGGGTTGTAACGGATGCTGCAGACGGGTCTGCAATCCCTTACGCCAGTATTCTCATTAAAGGCACAACTACAGGGGTTGGAGCAGACGCCAATGGAGCGTATGTTTTCAACAATGTCCCTGCAGATGCAATTTTGGTGTTCTCATCAATCGGTTATCAATCAGTTGAAATACCGGTTCAGGGGCGAGCAGTAATAAATACCTCTCTTGCATCCCAGGCAGTAGGGCTTGACCAGGTAATGGTTGTTGCCTACGGAACAGTTAAAAAGGGTTCCTATTCGGGCTCTGCAACCCAGATTAACCAGGAGACATTTAAAGATGTACCTGTAGTTAACTTCGAGCAGGCAATAGTAGGATCTGTTCCGGGGGTGCAAATTGCTCAAAGATCGGGACAGCCGGGATCTCTGCCTGAGATTCGGGTCAGAGGATTTGGTTCCTTCAATGCAGGGAACGAGCCTCTCTATGTTATTGATGGAGTACCTTCTACCAGTGGTGACTGGAGTTCTGGTAACATGTTCACCAGTGCCATGAACTTTCTTAACCCCGGTGACATCGAATCAATCACGGTTCTAAAGGATGCGGCAGCCGCCTCACTCTATGGTTCAAGAGCATCAAACGGAGTTATACTTATTACCACAAAGAGGGGCCGTGTGGGTAAAACCGTTTCATCATTCAAGGCAAATGTGGCACTAAGCTATTTTGCCATGGATAACTACCCTATGGTTACTGAAGAACAGGGAGAGATACTAACCAGAGAGGCCTGGTTCAACTACGGAACAGCCAATCCGGTTATGTGGCAATCGTACGGCTCTCTTGATGCCTATGTTAACGCACAGACAGAAAGGTACTATCCATCAAGAAAGAGTGATCTTATTTATAAAGATTGGGAACATCAGCTTTTCCGTACAGCCGTTTCTCAAAATTACGAATACAGCATTTCGGGCGGAAACGAAAGATCGAGGGTTTATGCCTCTGTATCATATGCAAACGAAAGCGGGATAAACCGTATTCAGTACCTTGACAGATTGACTGTTAATGCAAATGGAGAATCTAAGCTCTCCAACCGGCTAAAGGTAGGAGGATCATTCCAGTTCTCTACCCAGGATCAGAGTGGTCACCAGGATGGACAGGCAAAGGACAACCTCTTTTATCTCTGGAAAGTACACTTAACACCAAGATGGCCGTTCCAGTACGCCGATGGTACATACTGGATGGAGTATTACGACGGAGGAACCAGGGTTAACCCTGTACCTCAATGGCATCTGCAGATTAATGATGCCACCCAGATGCGTACTCTTATTAAGGGATGGGCCGAGCTTCAGATAACTGACGACATTAAAATCAGGTCGCTTGTTAGCGGCGACCACCTTAAGATGCATGACAGGTTTGGATGGCTTTACGGGCACATAAACTTTACAGCATACGGAAATGGCTATGCTTCGGATAGATACCGTTTTGTTGACAGAGTTGTAAGCTCTACAACAGCAAATTTCAACAAATCTTTCAACCGGCACAATGTAGCGTTGATGGTGGGATGGGAAGCAGAGAAAGAGGACTTTCTTATGACACGACTGGAGAAAGTAAACTTCTCTAACTTCGGAGCTACAGAATCTGTGCTTGCAACTGATTTCAGAGCCGGTTTTACATCCAGAAGTGCAACCAATCTCTTATCTGCAATAAGTAACTTCAGCTACGATTACGATGCAAGATACTATCTCTCTGCCTCTCTTCGTCGCGATGGTTCATCGAGACTTGGCCCCGACAGCAGATGGGGTAATTTCTGGTCGGTTGCGGGTTCGTGGAGAATAAGCAACGAGACATTTATGAAGGATATCAACTGGATGAACGACTTGAGAATCAGGGGTTCATACGGTACAAGCGGAACTCTGCCCTCTAACTACTACGGTTATATGGCAACATTCAGCTATGCAGTATATGGAGGAGCCGGAGCCGGTTTCCCGTCGAATCTGGCAAATGCAGACCTTACTTGGGAGAAGAACAGAAACTGGAATGTGGCAGTTGATGCCCGTTTGTTTGACAGGGTTGAACTGGTTGCAGAGTACTACAATAAGGTAACCGAAGATCTCCTGTTGAATGCTTCAGTCCCTTCAACAACAGGGTTCACATCTGCGTTAACCAATATTGGCTCAATGGAGAACAAAGGTATAGAGTTGGCCGTTAATGTGGATATTATCAAGAAAAACGACATGACACTTAATGTAGGACTCAACTGGGCTAATCTGAAAAATAAAGTTTTGGCTCTCTCTGCAGAGGGTGAGCAGATTGTTACCAGGCCTCATATATGGAAAGCCGGTTACTCTTATGTACAGTACTATACAAGAGAATATTATGGTGCAGATCCTCAGACAGGAAATCCGCTGTACTATTCAAATGCAACACTACCCGATGGCTCCCGTGACAGAACACTGGTTGGCAGGGCACAGGCATCATCAACCATCCTGGAAGGGATGACTGCTATTCCAAAAGGTTTTGGCGGGTTCAATGCAACATTTACCTGGAAATCATTAAGTGCGTCCATGGCATGGTCTTATAAATATGGTCACTATGTATTTGATAATGCAGTGGATGATATTGATGATGACGGTTACAACTCTTATAAAAACACCTCTAAAGATCAGTGGAACCGCTGGCAGCAGCCCGGCGATGTAACACAGGTGCCAAAACGCATAGCAGGAAATACAGGAGGTGGATATTACGACTCTTCAAGAGCACTTAAAAAGGGAGACTATCTGAGGTTGAAGAATATGACCATTTCGTACAATGTCCCTGCAAATATCAGGAACAGTCTCAGATTATCAAATGCAAGAGTTTATCTGTCAGGAAACAATCTGTTGACATTCACAGGGCTTAACTTCGATCCCGAGGTTCAGGCAAACGGATACTACAACTTTACATTCCCTGCCCTGAGAACTATCACCATGGGTATAGAGATTTCGCTTTAAACAAAAAAACACCTATCAACATGAAAAAATATATTTTAAATATTGTTGTTGTTCTGGGAGTGCTTTTCTCATTGTATTCATGTGAGGGCTTCCTGGACACAAAACCGACAAATGTTATTGTTGCAGAGACTGCAATGACAACTTTGTATGATGCCGGCATAGTGGTAAACGGACTTTATGAAAACATAAAATGGACCGATTACTATGGTGGTCAGATGCAACTTTACGGAGACCAGAGGGGGGACAACATCCAACCAAGGGTTATGTCAACCGGTTGGGTTCAGATCTACACTCTGGGGTATGAATCAGAGGCAACCACCTATTTCTCTACCTGGGAGAGGATATACCAGGCAATAATGAGGTGCAACACTCTTATAGGGAATATCGACAATCTTCAGGTATCAACTGCAGCAGATATCGCCAAGAAAAATGACTTCCTTGGTCAGGCATATGCACTCAGGGCTTTGCTCTATTTTGATATTGCAAGACTTTACGGCTACCCCTATCTAAAAGATAACGGTGCTTCACTTGGAGCAGTTCTCATTACCGAGATCACCTCACCTGCAAATTCAAAGAAACCACGGAGTACTGTTGCCCAAACCTATACACAGGTATTGGAGGATTTAACTACAGCTCTGCCACTTCTTTCCAAAGCCAAGAACCCTTATCGTTTAAACTACTGGGGAGCAAAATTGCTTCAGGCAAGGGTTTTATTATATAAAGGTGAGTGGCAGAATGCTTATCTTGCAGCTAAAGAGGTAATTGATCAATCTCCATATTCGATGGTTTCAAATGCAGGATATGTCAATTATTGGACTCAGACTGCAGCAGATGAGACTGTTTTTGAACTGTTTGTTGACAATCAATCGAGGATTGATGCCGATGGAGGTTATGTATCTATGTGGCATAACTTGTGGCATGGTGCTCCCTCTGCAGGTGCCTCATTAATACCTACAGTAAGCTGGATTAACCTTATAAAATCGGAGCCCGGAGATGTAAGAGCCCAGTTTGTAAGAAACGATTCACAATACGATGCATCAAAGTCATGGTTATCGAAATTCCCCGGAAACGGCGGAACAAACTTCAGGTTGAACAATCCGAGGGTTATGAGGATTACCGAGGCCTACCTTATAGCCGCAGAGGGTGCACTTAAAGGGACTGCAGGGGCAACTGTTGCAAGCAGCTATCTTAACGCAGTCCGTAAAAGGGCAAACCCTTCTGTTTCTGATGTAGTAGCCACAGATGACCTTATTCAGACCGAAAGGAGAAAAGAGTTTATTGGCGAGGGACACAGATTCTTCGACCAGATGAGACTTGGGAGGCCAATCACCAGAGCCGACGGTGATGGACACAATTTTGCAGTTTCACAGGGGTGCCCTGAGACAATAACATGGAATTACCACAAAGTAGTTCTGCCAATCTCTCATACCGAGAGAAAATTGTATCCGGAGTTACAGCAGAATCCCGGATATACCGAATAATAGGTTTAATACATGATGTTTCAACAAGGCCGTCTGTTACCGGACGGCCTTATTTTTTTGAATATATATGAATGGAGTATGTTATAATTTTTTACTAAATGAGTTAGTTTTTTAATTGGAAAAACAATCAAGTAGAAGGATAGTTCTTAAATTCCATACAAATTGTAAGTATAAAATCAAGATTTATTATAAAAATTAACATACTGAGCTCTTTTTGTCTGTGATATGTCCTATATATTAAAAGATAGAGAGTATTTTTGGTTATCGTTTTTTTTTATTATAAATTCGTAGTCGAAACAGTCACAAACTTATTATTTAACTAAACAAACTAGTCTATGAAGAAATCTATCTTGATTGTCTTGGTCCTGTTGCTTGTCAGCTCGGCCATGGCACAGACAAGGGTTACGGGTAGAGTGACCTCTTCCGAAGATGGCTCTCCGATTCCTTTTGCAACCATTTTGGTGCAGGGACAGCGCGGTGTAGGAGCAGCGACAGATTTGGATGGAAATTTCACCCTCGCAAGTGTACCGGGAGATGCAGTACTTGTATTCTCCTACATCGGTTTTGTTACACAACAAATACCGGTAAACGGAAGGGCCGTTATCAATGTTGTCCTTAACCCTGATGCTACCCGCCTTGACGAGGTGATGGTTGTGGCCTATGGAACGGCTACCAGAGGTACCTTCACTGGTGCAGCCAATGTAGTCAAAAGTGAAGCTATCAGAGATGTACCGTCAGTCTCATTTGAAAATGCCCTCAACGGAAGGGTACCCGGGATGCAGGTTACAACTCTCTCAGGTCAGGCCGGTTCAACATCTGCTATAAGGGTGCGCGGTATCGGCTCAATGAACGCATCCAACGAACCTCTTTATGTTGTTGACGGAGTGCCTGTTGTTTCAGGTACAACCGGACAGATGAGTGGTTATATCTACACAACCAACAATGTGATGAGTACTATCAATCCAAATGATATTGAGTCCATCACTGTTCTTAAGGATGCCGCTGCATCAGCACTTTACGGTTCAAGGGCTGCAAACGGAGTTATCCTCATTACAACCAAAAGAGGAAAAACCGGCAGAGCTCTTGTTACTTTCAGGTCTTCAGTTGGTATTACACCCGATTGGGCATATAACAACTACGAACCTGCTTCAGCATTGGAAAACATAGAGCTTATGTATGAAAACTTCTGGAATGCCGATGTATATTTCAGAGGTCGTACAAATCAAGTGGCAAGTACTTCTGCTCTAACACAGCTCAATAACAGGTTTAACCGTCACGGTTACACATTCTCTGCTCCAGATCACACAATCAACTCACTCACAATCGGAGGAGACAGGGCAGGCACTTTCTTCAACTGGGACGATGTAATGTTCCGCACAGCTGTTTATCAGACCTACGACATGGCTGTAAGTGGCGGAAATGAATCCACAACCTATTACTCCTCTCTTTCATACACAAAAGAGCAGGGCAGGATTTATGTAAATGAGTTTGACAGGGTATCAGGCCGTATCAATGTAACACAAAAAGTTGGAAAAAATGTCGATTTTGCAACCAATATCAACATAGCCAGAACAAACAGAATAGGTTTCAATGATACCCGTGCACTGGGAAATAACTACTTCTTAATGTCAAGAAACCTTATGTGGGGAGTATATCACCCGACAAATTATCTTGATGGTTCACCATGGACACTAAGATATGGCAGTTTGGCATATAACCCATTGTATTACGATAAAGAGTGGGAAAATACTTCCGTTACATTAAGAGTTGCTGCCAGTGAGGCCATTACAGTAAGGTTGCTGCCTGGTCTCTCGCTTAAGTCAATTCTCTCATTTGACAACACAAGTACTACAGACCATCTTTATTACAGTGCTCTGCACTTCTCGGGGTCTGCAGCAAAAGGAGTTGTCAGGGAGATGGCAACAAGTGTAACTAAGGTAGTATCATCAACCACACTTAACTATAATAAAGAGATTGCTCAGAAACACAATATCGGAGTTCTTGTTGGTTGGGAGGCAGAAGAGAATAAAACAGATTTCCAGAGGGCAGAAGGTTCGGATCTGCCAACCGGTGCTTTAAAAACTGTTGCAACAGCCGGTGTGCTTACTGCCAACGCCTACTATTGGGGCAATACAATGCTGTCTATGCTGTCAAGGGCCGAGTATAACTACGATAATAAGTACTACTTCTCAGGTTCCTTCCGTCGCGATGGCTCATCAAGACTAGGTCCTGATGCCCGCTGGGGTAATTTCTGGTCGCTTGCAGGTTCGTGGAGAATAGACAGGGAATCATTTATGAAGAATGTTGATTTCATAAGCAGCTTACGCCTGAGGGGATCGTACGGTGTAAACGGTACTCTCCCGTCAAGCAACTACGGATGGCGTTCTCTTGCCACTTACGGAAGTAAGTATATGGAGGCACCGGGTGGTGTAATCAGTACCGTTGCAGATGCAAATCTTTCATGGGAAACAAGTTATACATCAAACCTTGCATTGGAATTTGGTATTCTTAAGCAGAGAATTACAGGTACTGTTGAGGTATTTAACAGAGATTCCAAAGATCTGCTGCAGGATGTTCCAATCTCAAGGGTAACCGGTTTTAGCTCTACTTTGAAGAACATTGGTGAGATTAACAACAAGGGAATCGAGATTGAACTAAATGCCGATATTATTACCGAAGGAGACCTCAAATGGAGCGCCGGCTTGACTGCATCTCATGTAACATCTAAAGTGACAAAACTTTACGGTGGTCAAAATATAATTTGGTGGGAACCTACAGGAGGCGACTCAAGGACTAAATTCCTCTATAAAGAGGGCGAGTCTACTCTTGCTGTTTACGGTAAAGAGTGGGCAGGAGTTGAGAGAGAGACAGGTAAAAACTTGTGGTACATGAACAATGACAATACATCGTCTCAACCTACAACTGTTAACGGAAGGTCTGCAACATACAGGCATCAGGATGCAAGTGAGGTTATTCTGGGTGACATGCACCCTAAGCTTTATGGTGGTATCAATACAAATCTAAGCTGGAAAGGTGTTGACCTGAGTCTTAACTTTACCTATAAAATTGGCGGGTACACTTATGATGCCTTTGGACGGGATAATAACGAAGATGGTTATTACTGGGAGAGGACAATGACAAAGGATGCATATGATAACAGATGGACTCCTGAAAATAAGGATTCCAAATATCCGATGCGTATTGCAATTGACCTTACAGATGCTCTTCAGAGAAGCAGCAGATGGCTCAATCCTGCAGACTATATAAGACTCAAAAGTATAAATCTTGGTTATAATTTACCTAAAAACATTTTGAGTAAAGTTAACATTGCAAGTGCCAGGGTTTATTTCAGCGGAATGAATCTTTGGACATGGGCTAAACACGATCTTTACGATCCTGAAGTTAATGAGTATGGCTCAAGAGGTTGGGAAACCCCTATTGGCAAGACTTATACTTTCGGTGTTGAATTTAGTTTCTAATTTAAAAATGATGCAACAATGAAAAAAATACAATTTTTATTAACGGTACTGGGCATTGTGCTACTTTCATCATGCGAGGGTTTTTTGGATGTAACACCAAGTAACTCTGCAGCAGCCGAAACATCAATAACAAATGCTAATGATGCCAAGGTTGCAATTAATGGTCTTATGAGAAGAATGACCTCAGCAGACTATTATGGAAGGAACTTTGTTCTGTATGCCGATGCTAAAGGAGGAGACTTTGCTCTCCGTTCTCAGGGTAGGGGTAATGATGCTCTCTACACATTTAACCACTCACAGGAGTCGGGTAACTATGGAGGGTTCTGGACAATTATGTACGACTGTTTATTACAGGCCAACAATATCATATTAAACATCGAGAAGATGGAGGCAGCAGGCAGTGGTACAGCAGCCCTTGCCGATTACAAAGGACAGGCCCTGACTGCCAGAGCTCTTATCCATTTCGATTTGGTTCGTCTTTATGGAAAACCTTACAACATGGATAAAACTTCGTTTGGTGTTCCCTTGGTTCTGGAGATAATTGACGCTTCTGCACAGCCAACCCGCGCTTCAGTAGAGCAGGTTTACGATCAAATACTCGTGGACCTTAACGCTGCAGCTCCGTTGATGGTTAAAACCAGAACAAATGGTTATCTTAACTACTATGCAAACAGAGCGATTGCTGCAAGAGTATATCTTCATATGGATAATTTTACAGCGGCTCTGGTAGCTGCAGAAGATATTATTACCAGCAACAGATACACCCTTTACACCAATGCTAACTGGAATGCTTCATGGGCTCTTCAGCACGGTTCGGAGTCTATCTTCGAGCTGGGTATGTTCCCGAGTGAAGGAAACCTGGGAACAGGATCACTTGGTTACTATCTTCTTCGAAACGGTAAGGTAACAGGTGCTTTGGGTATGTTTATGGCAAGTGATTACTATCTTGCAAGACTTAACCAGGACCCTGCAGATATCCGTTGGCAAATAATGGATTGGGATGAATCTTTCAATGTTACGCAAGTTTACAGATACGGATCGTGTATGAAGTATGTTGGCGGACACGCTATGCAGGGCGATAAAGGCAACATTGCTTCGGTTAACATCAAGGTGATTCGCCTTTCGGAGATATATCTGATAGCTGCCGAAGCCGCGTTAAGATTACCTACACCCGATCCTGTAAAAGCGTCAAACTACCTGAATCAGATTCGTAAGAGAGCACCTAACCTCCCTCTTTCAACAAGTACAAATGTTAATATGCAGATGATCAAGGATGAAAGAAGCAAAGAGCTCTTTACAGAAGGTCAGAGATTCTGGGATATGATGCGCTGGAATGATACAATCACCTTTAACGATGACTTTATCTACCCTACTGTTTCTATTCCTACAAGAGGTGTTACAGTTAACAGGACATTCGATAAGGCAAGATTGCCTATTCCTCAAAACGAAATTGATGCAAACCCTGCAATTGCTGCACAGCAGAATCCGGGATACTAATCATTTTTGTGACTGAAATTCCAGGGGCCTTCTAAATAGAGGGCCCCTTTTTTTAGAAAAGGTTTGCTATCTCATCAATAGCCGGACCATCAAGCTTACTTACACTCTCATTTACTCCTGAGACCTTTCTCACAATCATTTTTTCAATAAAATTCATTTTGTCGAAGTTAAACTCTCCCCCAACCACACTTTTATGTATCGCATGCTGATAAACCAGCTCCGGGAATGCATTCTTCAGTTCTGTTTCGTATTCCGGTTTGTTCATAGCACAAATAAACAGAGCAACTCTCTTTTGAAGTAGGTCAAGCATATTCTTTTTGCAAAACTCCTTTACAACCCCCTGCACCATGCCTGCATGTATTGAACCTCCGATAATTACATTCTCCACTTCGCTCAAATCTACATTTTTAGTCTCTTTAAGGTTAATAATGGTGGTGCTGTCCAAACCAATTTTTTCTCCGATTTGCCTGGCAACTTTACCGGTGGTGCCGTGAGATGTGGCATAAATGATTGCTGTCTTCATATAGTAGTGTTTTTTTAAATTTGCGCAAAGCAAACTCAATTCATTTAAGATATAGTCTCAATTTGTGGAGATTAAGGTCTCAAAAGAGCAAAAAAGGGTATCACAAAGTTGAGACCTTATTGAAGTATTCGCTGGGAGTCAATCCTGTTCTCTTTTTAAAAACCCGGTTAAAAGTGGCTTTTGAGTTGAACCCGCTGTCCAAAGCCAACGCAATTATTGTTAGTTTCCGTTTTGCGGGATCTTTACAGTAAAGCTTGAACTCTTCAATTCTGTAGTGATTTACAAAATCGTAAAAATTATGACCAAGTGTCCCGTTCAATACTCCGGAGAGATACTCCGGTGTTATCCTTAGCATTCGACTGAGAGAGTCAAGTGTGAGATCGGGGTCGAGATATGGTTTTTTCTCTCCCATATACAGCAGAAGAGTTTTTATAAACTCCCGGTCATCCTCACTTGTGTCATCCATTTTTTTGCCAATAACATTACCGGGCGATTCATTGCTGTATTGCCTGACTGCAGAGAACAGATCTCCCTGTTTTAAACCGAAAAATCCCAGAACAATTACAAAAAGAGAGGCGACAGATAAGCCGGAGATCTGCAGAAAGTTGTATGACATAAGCTGCCACACCGAATCTGCAATGTAGATAACGCTTATAGCAGCATAACATATAAGCGAAAGCATCAGCAAAAACCTTAGCCATTTTAGGTTGTTGCGGCTTTCTCCCGAAGGTGGCTGAATCTCTCTCTCTCTGAATCTCTTTATAAGAAACAATCCCCATAATGTATAACCGATATTTGAACATGCAATCATTGTAACTACCAACGGGAACAAGAAGCCATCTTTAAACACCTCTCCTGAATCAATAGCAACTCTTTGAGAATAGGGCAAAATGTAGTTGCCAAAAAGGAAAAGAGAAAAAACCAACAGAAATGGAACAATAAGTAAAATATGAACTGTTTTAAGTCTGTACTCATTTACTGTAAGACATTTAACATACAGCCATATTGCCGGACCCAATAGCAGAACAAACGGTGGTGAAAGACTGATAAAGAGTGGGTATGGATAATTGTTGGCTCTGTTATACACCTCCATATAGGCCAGGGCCATAACCAATGCAGATAAAAGCAGAAATGCAGATAATATGTAGTCGGCACACCTCTTTTCTGTTTTGGATAGAAGCAAAACAGAGAGAAGCACACTCATGAAGGTGCCGGGTATTAGAATATTTTCCACTTTAAATGCACATTTTTATTTTATATTTGTAAGAATATCCAAAAGATATTATAAAAAATAATAGTAATTATGGAGTATTTTCATATAAGTTCGAAGTATAACAGAGTAGATGACCTTAAAATTTTACTGAACAAAGATTGTAAAATTTTGATAACAGACAATGCAAGAGATAAAATAATAAAATGCAGGGAGTATCTCAACAGTAGAGTAAGCAGCAGCTCCCGTCCCATTTATGGGATTACTACCGGTTTTGGCTCTTTGTGCAATGTGACAATAGATTCCGACAGCTTATCTGAGCTCCAGAGGAATCTGGTTGTATCTCATGCCTGTGGTTTAGGAGAACAGGTACCTGAGGAGATTGTAAAACTAATGCTGGCACTCAAAATTAAATCGTTATCTTACGGAAACTCTGGAGTGTGCATCGAAACAGTTGAGCGTTTGGCAGATATGTTCAACAATGGCGTTTATCCGGTTGTTTTTAAACAGGGTTCACTGGGGGCTTCCGGCGACCTTGCACCCTTAGCCAATATGTCTTTGCCTCTGCTTGGTATGGGTGAAGTTAACTATAAAGGAGAGAGAAAACAGGCAGCAGAAGTTAATGCATTGTTCGGCTGGAAGCCATTGACTCTGGCTTCAAAAGAGGGTCTTGCTCTCCTTAACGGAACACAATTTATGCTTGCCTATAGTATTTGGACCATTTTAAAAGCCAAAAAACTGCTGGCATTGGCAGACATTATTGCATCACTATCTCTGGATGCTTTTGACTGTAAAACGGAGCCGTTTACAGATGCTGTTCACAGACTGAGACCTCATAAAGGACAGATTGATACGGCGGCTTCGATAAGAAGAATACTGGATGGGAGCGAGATATCGGGCCAGTCGAAAGATACCGTACAGGATCCCTACTCATTCAGATGCATACCGCAGGTTCATGGTGCATCGAGGGATGCAGTTGAATATATATCAGGAGTTTTTGAAACAGAGCTTAATAGTGTTACGGATAATCCCACAATTTTACCTGAGGATGATCTGATTATCTCATCAGGAAATTTTCACGGACAACCTCTTGCGCTCTCTCTCGATTTTTTGGCGATTGCCATGTCCGAGATAGGCAGTATTTCGGAAAGGCGTACTTATCAGTTAATATCCGGAAAGAGAGGTTTACCTTCGTTTCTTATCGCTCATCCCGGTTTGAACTCCGGTTTTATGATTCCTCAATATGCACAGGCCTCTGTTGCAAGCCAGAACAAACAGTTATGTACCCCATGCTGCGTAGATACAATTGATTCTTCTCAGGGACAGGAAGATCATGTGAGTATGGGTGCAAACAGCGCAACTAAATGTATGCAGGTAATGGAGAATGTGCAGAAGATACTGGCTATAGAGCTGATGAATGCAGCGCAGGCACTTGAATTCCGAAGACCCTTAAAAAGCTCTGCTCTTCTGGAGAGGCTTGTTTATGACTACAGAAAGGTTGTTCCTTTTGTTGAAGAGGATCAGGTTTTGTATCTTCACATAGATAAAACCATCAGATTTATAGATGAGATTGAGTTGTAGATGATAGCCATTGTTAATATAAAAGAGGTTGTACAGACCCGGGCAGCAGAAGAGGCCGGAATACGATGCGGCAGGCAGATGTCTCAACTTAACAACATTAAGAATGGTTTTGTATTAATTAAAGATGATGTAATTGATAGTTATGGAGAGATGCTGCATCTGGACAAACAGATGTTGTATAATGCAAAAGTTATTGATGCCTCGGACAGGATGGTGTTTCCATCTTTTTGCGATTCACACACACATCTTGTATATGCAGGAAGCAGGGAAGGAGAGTTTGCCGACAGAGTTCGCGGACTTTCCTATCTTGAAATTGCCGCAAGAGGGGGGGGGATACTTAACTCGGCAAAACTGTTGCACAACACTTCGGAAGAGGAGTTGTACCTTCAAACACTCGGGCGCGTAAATGAGATTATTGCAACCGGAACAGGTGCAGTGGAAATTAAAAGCGGATATGGGCTTAATCCCGTTGATGAGATTAAGATGCTGAGAGTGATTTCGAGAGTTGCCCGGACAACACCTTTAACTGTAAAATCAACATTTTTGGGCGCTCATGCTGTGCCGGAAAAGTACTCCGGAAACCGGGCAGCTTATGTAGATGAGATTATTAACGAGATGATTCCGTTAATTGCTGAGGAGAAACTGGCAGAGTACATTGATGTGTTTACAGAGAATGGTTTCTTTACTGTCGAAGAGACAGAAAGAATTTTTGAGACAGGAATCAGTTATGGTTTAAGACCAAAGATTCACGCAAACCAAATGAGCTTCTCAGGAGGTGTAGGTGTTGCTGTTAAGTATAACGCGCTATCAGCCGATCACCTAGAGTACACATCTGTAAAAGAGTTTGAACAGTTATTGAAGAGTGAAACTATAGCCACCCTTTTGCCCGGATCATCTTTTTTTCTGAATATGAAATTTGCCCCGGCCAGAGAGATGATAGACTATGGATTGCCGGTTGCACTGGCTACCAACTACAATCCGGGGTCATCTCCGTATGGAGACATGAAATTTATTATGGGTCTCGCTGCCTTAAAGATGGGAATGACCCCTGAGGAGACAATAAATGCCGCTACTTTAAACGGAGCATACGCAATGGGTTTAAGTGACAGTCACGGAACAATAACAGAGGGGAAAACAGCGAATCTGTTTATAACAAAGCCCATACCCTCTTATGCATATCTGACATATGCAGTAACAACTCCTCTTATAGATACAGTAATTCTTAACGGAGAGTTGTTATAATCAAAAAGAATTTATTTGTCAAACAAAAAGATATAATTATGTACAAATTTCTGACACCTGTAGGAACAATTGCAATTGATATGCTTGGACATGCATCGTTGCTTATTAAGTGGGAGAATAAGAACATCTTTATCGATCCATACAGCGAGGTGGCCGATTTCTCTAAGCAGCCAAAAGCCGATTTGGTGCTGCTCACACACCACCATTACGACCATTTGGATAAAAAAGCTCTGCAGCACATTGTAACCGGCAAAACTATCTTTGTTACAAGCAGTGGGTGCTCTGCAGAAATTAAGGATACAAATGTACTGCGACAGGGAGAGAGCTATAAATATGGCCCTGTAATTATTACAGCAGTATTTGCCTATAATATTATTCAAAAAAATGATGATGGAAATCCTTTTCATCCCAGAGGTGAAGGGAACGGATATATTCTCAATTTTGGCGGTTACAACTTATATATTGCGGGAGATACTGAACTTATTCCGGAGATGGAACAACTGGGTGAGATAGATCTTGCCTTTTTACCAAAGAATCTCCCGTACACCATGAGCGACGAGATGTTCATTAAGGCAGCAATAACTGTCAAACCTAAAAAACTATTTGCCTACCACTATTTCCAAATCGATACAGCGTCACTTAAGAGTGCTTTGCCAAAGGAGATTGAACTACAAAACAAGTAACAATAATTACAGATGATAAGGAGACTTATAGAGTGTGTCCCAAATTTCAGTGAGGGTCGCAATATGCAGATAATTAAACAAATAACCGATGCTATTGAGGGCGTAGAAGGCATAAGCTTGCTGAATGTCGATCCGGGAGCAGCCACAAACAGAACTGTTGTGACATTTGTCGGTGAACCACAGAAGGTGCAGGAGGCGGCTTTTCTTGCCATAAAAAAGGCCTCGGAACTTATAGATATGCGTTTCCACAAAGGGGAGCATCCAAGAATGGGGGCAACTGATGTTTGTCCGTTTATTCCAATCTCAGGGGTTACAATGGAGGAGTGTGCGCAATATGCCAGAGAGTTGGCGCAGAGGGTAGGTAAAGAGTTGCAAATTCCTGTTTACTGTTATGAATATGCAGCAACTGATGCCAAAAGAAAAAATCTTGCGAGCTGCAGAGAAGGAGAGTATGAAGGTCTTGCAAGGAAGATCAGTGACACCCAATGGAGACCCGATTTTGGCCCTGACATGTTTAATGAACTTGTTGCACGAACCGGAGCTACGGCAATAGGGGCAAGAGATTTTTTGATAGCTGTTAATTTCAACCTAAATACAACCTCCACCCGCAGAGCAAATGCAATTGCTTTTGATGTTCGGGAAAAGGGTCGAAAAAAGAGAGAAGGTAACTCATTAACCGGAAAGGTTATTGTTAATGAGAGCGGGGAGGAGATTTGGGAGCCGGGCACACTTAGAGGGTGTAAAGCCATTGGGTGGTTTATTGAGGAGTATGGTATTGCACAGGTCTCAATGAATGTAACAGATATAAACTCAACACCTGTTCATATTGCTTTTGATGAGGTTGTAAACAAGGCAGCGTTAAGAGGAGTAAGGGTTACAGGCAGTGAAATAGTGGGCCTTGTCCCCAAAAAAGTGCTTCTGGATGCAGGCCGCTATTACCTTGCCAGGCAGCAACGCTCTGCAGGTATTGCAGAGGAGGAGATTATTAAAATTGCAGTTAAATCTATGGGTCTTGACGATCTGAAACCCTTCGTCCCCAAGGAGAAAATTATCGAGTACCTCATTGAGCAGGATGAAGAGAAAAAGCTTATAGGTTTGACTTGTAGGGGTTTTGCTGTTGAAACGGCAAGCGAATCACCTGCTCCCGGAGGAGGATCGGTTTCGGCTTACATGGGTGCTTTAGGAGCTGCTTTGGGTACAATGGTGGCAAATCTCTCTTCTCATAAAGCCGGATGGGACGACAGGTGGAAATATTTTTCCGACTATGCAGAGAGAGGGCAGCAGATAATGAACGAGTTACTCTATTTAGTGGATGAGGACACCAACTCTTTTAAAAAGATTATGGATGCTTTTGGGTTGCCTAAAGGGAGTGATGCAGAAAAAGAGTTCAGAAAAACGGAGATTCAGAAGGCAACAGTGTATGCTACCGAGATACCACTTAAAACAATGAAGGTTGCATATAGTGCATTTGATCTTACTGAAGCAATGGTTAAAGAGGGTAATCCCAATTCGGTGTCTGATGCCGGAGTTGGTGCTTTGGCACTTAGAGCAGCGATATTCGGGGGGTATATGAATGTAAGGATTAATTCGGCCGATTTGGAGAATAGAGAGCTGGCTGACTCTATGGTTAAGGAGGCAGAGCAAATTCTTAATATGGCTTTTGAGAGGGAGAAG
>CAZPFI010000011.1:0-25741 GCA_964585795.1 uncultured Muribaculaceae bacterium
GAACTACCGCATCTCATGAAGAAAAAAACAGAGAATCCTCATTATCGTCAATATATCTGGTAAACAGTTTTATGCGGTTTTTTGACGGGGAGGTTTCAATTATTTTTAAATAGGATTCAAAACTTCCATAGGGCTCTCCTGCAATTACAAGCTGATAACTGTTGTCTAAATTGTCAAAGGCATTAAGAAGGATGTCGAGCCCCTTATATTCCCGTATTAAACCAAAAAAGAGAAGTGTTTTCTTAGATAAGTCAAGACCTAAACTCTCCTTTGCCTTAATTGAATCTATCTTCTTCCCAAAGTGATTATAAATAGGGTGGGGAATTGTTCTGTATCTGGCATCAGGCTTCTCCCTTAAAAGATCATCACCAACCGATTGGGAGAGAACAACAAATGAATGATTTGAATTGGAGTTAAGATAATACCGGGTAAAAAATGAATCAAAGAATCTTCTTTCGTGAGGAACTACATTATCGAGAATTGAAATTATTTTTGTCCCCTTATCAATTTTTCTGGCGACAAAACCCTGTGATGGTGCAAAAAATGACATCCAGTAACGCATAATTAGTAAATCGGGTTTAAAGCGATTTATCTCCCTGGCTGTTGACAGGTATGTTACGGGATTTATTGTGTCCAGAACAGGAGTACTCTCAATTTTTATTGCCATGTCTTTATCGGTAACAAATTGAGTTTTGCCGGGAAAGAGAAAGGAGGGGTATTGCCTTTTAAAATTAAAGGCCCTAATATGATGATTTTTGCCCAGCTCCTGCAAAAGATTTGCATTGAACTGGGCAATCCCACCTCTGAATGGGTAAAAGCAAGATAGAATTGCAATCTTCACCCAAAACTTTTTTTTATCTTCTTGATTTTGTCTTTACATACTCGTCATTAAGACCTGCAACAACCATTTTTGTAATATCCAGAGCATTGTCTCCCAGGAGAATAGTGTTTGTAGATCCTGATGTGCTGATAATCATGGCATAATTTGTCTCCTGATTCATTTTTTTAAGATATGTATCCAAGGCATCAAATACTCTCCTGTATAGTACCTGCTCCTCTTCCTGCATCTCCATCTGCTTTTGTTGAGCATAGTTCTGAAGCTCCTGTTCCCGCATTGCAAGTTGTTGCTGCTGGCTCTCTGCCTGAGATCTGGTGATGAGGCCTTTCTGAACCTTCTGCTGGAAATCTTTAACATCATTTTCAAAAGTACGACTTCTTCTGGTGAGGTCATTCTGAATTGTCTGTGCTTTACTTTCCAACTCCGACTTAAGATCGTTGAACATATCGTATTGGTTAACCAGGGAGTCTATTTTTATAAAAACAATATCTCCGGCTGCTGCGACATTACCATCGGAAACAAACCCGGGACCGTCATTTGCCGGTTTTGATGTAAAGTGCAGAATGAATAAAACAATAACAGCTGCTGCCAGCACAACGTTTGTGATAATAGATGCGTTTTTCATTTGATTTTTATTTAAACGACAAATATAATTAATAATTTTTTAACTCTCTAAGGTATGCCTGAATTGTATTCTCCAGCCCGAGATATATAGAGTCACATATAAGAGCGTGACCAATGGAAACCTCCGACAAGTGAGGTATGTTATTTGCAAAAAAGCGAAGATTCTCCAGACTTAAATCGTGCCCTGCATTAAGGCCGAGACCCGATTCCACTGCTGCCCGGGCTGCCACAATATATGGAGCAATTGCCTGTTCTTTGTTTACAGTATACTCACGGGCATATTGTTCTGTGTAGAGCTCAACTCTTTGACATCCGGTCTGAGAGGCGTATTTTATCATTTCGGGATCGGGGTCAACAAATATTGAGGTTCTTATTCCCTCTGAATTGAATACAGAGCAGATTTTCTTAAGGAATTGAGTGTGCTCTTTTGTGTCCCAGCCACTATTGGATGTTATTACATTATGAGCGTCAGGTACCAGCGTCACTTGAGCCGGGCGGACTTTTAACACCAGTTTTACAAACGATTCTACGGGGTTACCTTCTATATTGAACTCTGTAGTAAGTACAGGCTTAAGATCAAGTGCATCTTTGTATCTGATATGTCTTTCGTCTGGTCGCGGATGAACTGTAATGCCCTGAGCGCCGAATCTTTCGCAATCCAGGGCAGACTGTATAACATCGGGTAGATTCCCTCCCCTTGCATTTCTAAGGGTGGCGAATTTATTTATATTTACGCTCAATTTTGTCATAGTGGATACAAATTTATGTATTTTTGACGATAATTATCATTATTACTTTTACTTCTGAGATGAAGATTGCAATATTTGCCCGTGAAATTAACGAGAAGTGGTGGAAAAGACTGGAGTTGATTTTAAGAACTTTAGATGAAAAGTCCGTAGAGCTAACCTATTACAGACCTTTCTATACAAAAATGGTTCACGAATCTGATATTTCAATTCCTGCGGGAGATTTTTTTACCGGAGAGGATGACCTTCAGCCAGATACCGAGCTGTTTCTATGCCTTGGCGGAGACGGTACTTTTCTTGAGTCGATTACACTTGTACGCGACAGGGATATCCCGGTTGCAGGCGTTAATTTCGGCAGGTTAGGTTTTCTTACCGGGGCAGATTCAAAGAAAGATGATTGGATAGATGCTTTGCTGGCAAGAAATTATACAATTGAAAAGCGTGCATTACTTAAAGTGACATCTCCGGCAATTCCTCCTAATTTCTGCAAATATGCTTTAAATGAGGTATCCTTTCAGAGGAAAGATCCCTCAATGCTTTCGGTTCATGTAAGTGTTAACGGAATGGAACTTCCACCATATTGGTCGGATGGCCTGGTTCTTGCAAGTCCCACAGGGTCAACAGCATACTCTCTTAGCGTGGGAGGCCCCATTGCACTTCCGGGAGTTAAGGCCCTTATACTTGCACCTATTGCGCCTCACAATTTGAATGTAAGACCATTAGTAGTGTCAGATGACTCTTTAATTGAAATATTCGTCGAATCGAGGAGGGGATCTGCAATAATGAGTCTCGATAACAGATCTTTTATTCTGCCTGCAGGGGAAAAGGTTAAAATATCAAAGGCAGAATTTGAATTAAAATATATCTCCCTTCCTTCCGGCAGCTTTATTGAGGCATTGAAGGAGAAGCTTCTGTGGGGTAAAGATAAAAGAAACATTTAAAAAATATTTAACTGAGAAGCTATGAGTGCTATTCCGAAACATGTGACCA
Organism: uncultured Muribaculaceae bacterium; assembly: GCA_964585795.1. Taxonomy (GTDB): domain Bacteria; phylum Bacteroidota; class Bacteroidia; order Bacteroidales; family UBA932; genus Bact-08. The sequence continues at coordinate 3,199 of CAZPFI010000011.1, forward strand.
TTATAATGGATGGTAACGGAAGATGGGCAAAGAGGAGAGGTCTTGAACGGCTTGAAGGGCATAAGGCGGGTGTGGAGTCTGTGAGGGCAGCAACAGAATTTGCTGCAGAGAAGGGCATAGAGTATGTAAGCTTCTTTGCTTTATCGGAAGAGAACTGGAACAGACCGCCCAGAGAGATTGAAGGGTTGATGGAGTTGATGGTGCAGGCTATTATTGGTGAAACCTCAACTCTTTTGGACAATAATATAAAATTTAAAGTTATAGGTGATTTATCAAGGTTGTCAGGCGGGCTGATTAAAAGAATTAAAGATGTAGAGAAAGCCAGCGAGTCCAATACCGGTCTTAATATGATAGTATTCCTCAGTTACAGTGGTAAATGGGATATAATACAGGCGGTTAATAAATACTCCTCAATGCTTAAAAACGGTGAAGTATTACCTGATACTACCATTACATCCGATCTGCTGAACACCTTACTGAGTACAGCCGGAATTCCGGACCCCGATTTACTTATAAGAACCAGCGGAGAGCAGAGGATTAGCAATTATATGCTTTGGCAGTGTGCATACACCGAATTTTATTTTACTGAAGTGCTTTGGCCCGATTTTCGCAAAAATGATTTTGAGAAAGCTCTTGATATCTACTCAAGAAGAGAAAGAAGATATGGAAAGACGCGGGATCAGATTAATAATTCAATTTAACAGACCTTGGATACAAATAAAAGCTTATCTTTGCAACTTTACAGTTTAAGAGTGCAGATGAAGTCGCTAATCCTTTTCCTATCAATCCTATCTATTTCTCGTATTACCTTTGCTGCACAGCAGCAGGATACACTTATTAGAAGAACAGCCGTTGTTGATTACAATATGCCCAAAGATTACATTATCGGTGGCATATCTGTCTCCGGCGTAAGGTATATAACGGAAAATCAAGTTATTGGACAGACCGGGCTCTCTATAGGCGACACCATACAAATACCCAGTGACGATATTTCATCAATAATAAAGAGACTCTATGCACAAAGGCTTTTCTCCGAAGTAGGTTTTTACATAGATTCAATAAAACAGGATACCGTATTTTTGAATATCAGCTTGCAGGAGAGGCCCAGAATAATAAGGTGGCGCTACGAAGGTGTCAGGTCAGGAGAGAGATCGGAACTTGACGAGAGATTAAAACTGCGAAGGGGCGGAGAGTTGTCAGACTATGTTATTACATCTTCCTCAGAGATAATAAGAAGATACTTTGTTGAAAAGGGTTTCCTTCAGGCTGAGATTAATGTAAGGTATGAAGAGGACTCTCTTTTAATAAACGGTGTACAACTAATATTTGAGGTTGATAAAAAACCCAGGGTCAAGATTCAGAGAATCAATTTCGAAGGCAATGACAACATTAGAGACCGGAAGCTTGCATCTGCAATGAAGAAGACAAACGACAAAAGATTATTGAATCTCCTTAAAAGCAAAAAATTCAACGAAAAAGAGTTTGAGAACGACAAGAAACTTCTTTTACAAAAATACAGTGAAAAGGGTTACAGAGATGCCAAAGTAGTCAGAGATTCCATATACTACATAGAAGAAGGCAGATTGGGAATAGACCTTACAATAGACGAGGGTAAACAATACCATTTCAGAAATATCACCTGGACCGGCAATTCGCTTTATTCAGCCGAACAGCTCAATTCCATTTTGCGAATTGAAAAGGGTGATATTTATGATGTTGTCTCAATGGAAAAGAGACTTTTTGAAGCAGAGGAGGGGAATGTTACCAAGCTGTACCAGGACCGGGGATACCTTTTCTTCAGAGTTTTACCGGTTGAAAAATCAATTGTCGGTGATTCTGTAGATGTGGAGATGAGAATGTTCGAAGGAAAGCCAGCAATTTTTAACAGGATAATAATTAACGGAAACAATATTACAAACGAAAAAGTAGCAAGAAGGGAGCTTTTTACCCGTCCCGGCTATCTTTTCAGCCGAACAGCATTGGAGAGATCTGTAAGGGAGCTTGCAACAATGGGACACTTCGATCCCGAAAAATTATCTTCAGCTTCCGGTACGAGTGTGATACCCAATGAAAATGCCAATACTGTTGACATAACTTACAATGTAGAAGAGAAATCGAACAGCCAGGTAGAGCTTGCAGGCGGTTGGGGAGGTAATACATTTGTTGGAACTCTTGGTCTTAGTTTCAACAATTTCTCTTTAAGTAAAATATTCGACAAATCGGCCTGGAGACCGGTACCATTGGGAGACGGTCAGCAGCTGGCAATCAGATTTCAGACAAACGGATCTTATTACACAGCTCTAACCACAAGCTTCACCGAACCATGGCTGTTTGGAAACAAACCCACCTCATTAAATTTTTCTGCATACTATACCAGACAGACTAATTCCTATTACTTTTATCAGAACTCCGATCAAAGCATGGAGGTGTACGGTGTTGCAACCGGCATAGGAACAAGACTTAAATGGCCTGACGACAGATTTATTCTTTACAATGAACTTAGTGCCCAGGCATACAGATTGAGAGATTGGCAATACTATTTCATATTTACCGATGGAGTTTCAAACAACATCAGCTGGAAGGTAAGACTACAGAGAAACTCGACAGACCAGCCCATATATCCCAGATCCGGCTCCGATTTCCAGTTAGGTGTTCAGCTCACTCCTCCATATTCACTCTTCCGCCCGTCAGATACCGACTACTCCTCAATGACAGACGCACAAAAATATAAATGGATAGAGTACCATAAGTGGACCTTTAAAGCAACAACATACAACAGAATTGCAGGTGATCTGGTTCTTATGTCGCGGGCTTTCTTTGGTTATCTAGGGCTATACTCCAGGTCATTGGGTTATTCTCCTTTTGAAGGCTTTATTGTGGGAGGTGACGGAATGTCCGGGTATAATACATACGGTTCAGAAGTTATTGGCCTCAGGGGTTATCCGAATAACTCTCTAACGCCAAGATATAGAAACAGTTATGCAGGAAATGTGTATAATAAATATTCTGTTGAGCTAAGATACCCTCTGGTTTTGCAGCCACAATCAACAATTTATGCCCTTGTATTTCTGGAAGGAGGTAATTGCTGGTCGGATATAAGAGATTTTAATCCATTCTCAATCAAGAGGTCGGCAGGATTCGGTGTAAGAGTACTGCTTCCTATTGTAGGTATGCTGGGTATTGACTGGGGTTACGGATTCGATCCTATTGAGGATAAAACCCGCAGCGGCAGTAATTTCCACTTTGTTATTGGACAACAGTTTTAATAATCAAAATATATGGTTATGAAAAGAATAATAGTAATAGCAGCAATCGTAGTTGCAACAATTGCAACTGCTGCGGCTCAGACAACAGGGTATGTAAATACCGAAACAATTCTCTCCCGGATTCCGGAGTATGTTCAGGCACAGCAGCAACTGGAGAGGTTGAGCAAGCAATACGAGACACAACTTGCAAACGAGGTAAAGGTTATTGAAGATCTATTTGCAAGGTATCAGGCAGAGAGAGCACAACTAAATGAAGTGCAGAGACAGGCAAGAGAGAATGACATAATCTCAAAAGAGAGGGTTGTTAAACAGAAACAGCAGGACATCTTTGGACAGGAGGGTGTTATGTCGAATAAATCGAAAGAGTTGCTGGACCCTATAAGAGAGTATGTACAAAATGCTATAAATGAGGTTGCCCGCGAAACAGGAACATTAATGATTTTCGATGTTGCGGCTATGCAGGGAGTCATTTACAGAGATCCCAGGGCAGACCTTACCCCGAAAGTATTAAACAAATTGGGAATCAATTAGTAAACTAAATAATTTTTATATGAAACATCTAGCAAAATTTCTATTACTGTTTTTTGTTCTTGCCTCAACCACGGGCTTTTCACAAAATCTGAAATTCGGTCACATTAACAGCCAGGAACTAATTTCTCTAATGTCGGAGAGAGACAGTGCCTTGGTTAAACTTGAAAAATATGCAGACGATTTGGATGAAACCCTGCAGGCAATGAGAACAGAGTTTCAGACAAAATACACAACTTATCAGCAGAGACAAGCCACATGGACAGCAGCTGTTCTGGAGGCAAGACAGAAAGAGTTGCAGGACATAGATGCAAGAATAACCTCTTTTCAGCAAACTGCTTCCCAGGAGTATCAGCAAATGCAGCAGATATTATTCGCACCTGTAATTCAGAAAGCAACAGATGCTATTACAAAAATTGGTAAAGAGCAGGGTTTGATCTATATCTTTGATACCTCTACAGGCGCAATTCCTTATATTAATGACTCTATGAGTGTAAATGTTCTTCCACTGGCAAAGACTGAACTGAAGATACCCGCCGATAAGAAACCTATGCAGATAGGAGGTGGTGTAGAGTAACATTTTTTTGATTCCAAAATATTTTTTTATAACTTTAAAATCGCTTCGTGTAACGGAGCGGTTTTTTTATATAACAGGCGAAATGAAGCAAAAAAATGTTTCAATAGGTATTTTTGATTCTGGTGTAGGCGGCTTATCGGTATTCAAAGAGATTTATAATCTGTTACCCGGGTGCAGGTATCTCTATTTTGCCGATAACTCATATTGTCCTTATGGCACAAAACCAAAGTCACAGATAGTGGAAAGAGCCAGACTGATAACCAGGTTTCTTATTGAAAGGGGTGCGGAAATAGTTGTAGTTGCCTGCAATACTGCTACTGCTGCATCAATCGATATTTTAAGACTGGAGTTTAATATACCATTCATAGGGATGGAGCCGGCTGTAAAACCTGCCGCTCTGGCTTCGAAAAGCCGTGTTATAGGTGTTCTGGCAACAAAAGGCACCTTAAGTGGTCAGCTCTATCACAATACGCTGGAAAAGTATGCTTCGGATGTCAGGGTAATTGAGACTGAGGGGGCAGGATTGGTCGGTCTGGTGGAAGAGGGAAAACTGAAAGGATTTGAAACGGCTGAGCTTCTGGAGAGATATCTGCGTCCAATGATTAATGAGGGAGCTGACAATATTGTTCTGGGCTGTACACACTATCCGTTCTTAATGGAAGAGATTATAAAAATTACCGGAGAACACGCAACTGTTATAGATCCGGCACCTGCTGTTGCAAGGCATCTCTACGATACACTCGAAAAAGAAGAGAGCAGAATGCCCAAAAAAGAGATGGAAGGAGACTTAATTACAAGTCCCCTTTTTTTCTGTACCGGATCTCCGGAGATACTAATGAAATTAGCCGGCACCATATTTAAAGGTATCACCGAAAAAAATTTTCATATGATATCCATTTAGAGTAAACTTCTCAAAAACAAATACAACTTAAAAAAACTATGACTAACCAGACACTATTCTACATCGTTCCGCTGGCTTCACTGGCAGCATTGGCTTTTGCCCGCTATTTTTTCAAACAGATGATTAATGAGAGCGAAGGGACCGATCTTATGAAAGAGATTGCTTCTTATGTAAGAAAAGGAGCTATGGCCTATCTTAAACAACAGTACAAGATTGTTTTGATAGTATTTATTGTGTTAAGTATCTTCTTTGCACTGTTGGCTTATGTATTTAAGGTGCAAAATCCGTGGGTGCCTTTTGCTTTTATTTCGGGTGGATTTTTCTCGGCTTTAGCCGGATTTATCGGCATGAAAACTGCTACATACGCATCATCAAGAACTGCAAATGCCTGCAGAAAATCTCTAAACAGCGGTTTAAAACTTGCATTCCGTTCAGGAGCAGTTATGGGCCTGGTTGTTGTTGGATTGGGTCTTCTCGATATTTCATTATGGTATCTTGTCCTCAACTATTTTATTGAGAGTATATCTGAGTCTCAAAAGATGGTTGTAATTACAACCACCATGCTCACCTTTGGTATGGGTGCATCTACTCAAGCCCTCTTTGCCAGAGTAGGTGGGGGTATTTACACAAAAGCAGCGGATGTAGGAGCCGATCTGGTGGGTAAGGTAGAGAAAGATATTCCCGAAGATGATCCCAGGAATCCTGCAACAATAGCAGACAATGTGGGAGACAATGTAGGAGATGTCGCAGGTATGGGTGCAGATTTATATGAGTCTTACTGTGGTTCAATCCTGGCAACTGCAGCTTTGGGTGCATCTGCTTTTTACATAAATCCTCAGATGCAGTCAAAAGCCATATTTGCGCCAATGCTCATTGCTGCTGCAGGAATCATCCTCTCAATTATCGGTATTTTTATGGTTAAGACAAAAGAGGGAGCAGACATGAAAGATCTGTTAAAATCTTTGGGTTTGGGCATAAATGTAAGCTCTTTGTTGATAGCTGTCTCAACATTCGGAATTTTATATTTATTACAAATAGAGAATTGGCTAGGAATCTCCTTTTCGGTAGTAACCGGGCTGATTGCCGGCATTATCATTGGACAGTCCACTGAATACTATACCTCTCACTCTTACAGGCCCACAAGAAAGATCTCCGAAAGCGGTAAAACAGGTCCGGCAACAGTAATTATAACCGGAGTGGGGATAGGAATGATTTCTACTGCAATTCCTGTAATTACTATAGCTGCAGCAATTATTCTGGCTTTTCTTTTTGCAACTAACTTCGATGTCGCCAATATGACTCAGGCACACAATATAAGTCTTGGTCTTTATGGGATAGGAATAGCTGCTGTTGGAATGCTCTCCACTTTGGGAATAACACTTGCAACAGATGCCTACGGCCCAATTGCCGACAATGCAGGAGGAAATGCACAAATGAGTAAACTGGACCCTGAAGTTCGTAAAAGAACAGATGTGCTTGATGCACTGGGTAATACGACGGCTGCTACAGGAAAGGGCTTCGCTATTGGTTCTGCGGCCCTGACAGCACTTGCTTTAATGGCTTCCTACCTTGAGGAGATCAAGATTGGACTGGCTCACATTGGTCAGACTACAATTGAGATAACAGGAAGAGTTGTTAATGTGGCTGAAGCAACAATTCCCGATTTTATGGAGTACTATCAGGTGACTTTAATGAATCCCAAGGTTTTGGCAGGAATTTTTCTGGGAGCTGTAATGTCCTTTGTTTTCTGTGGTTTAACAATGAATGCAGTAGGCAGGGCAGCTCAGAAAATGGTAGAGGAGGTAAGGCGTCAATTCAGGGAGATAGCAGGAATAATGGAGGGAACAGCTACTCCCGACTATGCCAGGTGCGTTGAGATATCTACAAGAGGGGCCCAGAGAGAGATGCTGTTTCCATCTATACTGGCCATAATCGCCCCAATTGTAACAGGTTTAATATTCGGTGTCTCGGGAGTTCTTGGCCTCCTTGTTGGCGGACTGGGAGCAGGTTTTGTCCTCGCCATTTTTATGGCAAATTCAGGCGGTGCCTGGGATAATGCGAAAAAATATGTAGAAGAGGGTAACTTCGGAGGAAAAGGATCTGAAGCGCATAAAGCTACAATTGTTGGTGATACCGTGGGAGATCCGTTCAAAGATACCTCCGGACCATCGCTTAACATCCTTATCAAACTGATGAGTATGGTCTCCATAGTAATGGCGGGACTTACGGTTGCATACAGTTTGCTTTAAGTATAGTGAACACGGGTTACAATGCAAACACTCCGGGACAGATGGTATAAACCTTTTATCCCGGAGCGTTTTTATAAATATATCTGGTTTAAATAATGCTATTCAGATAAAAAACTCTGGAGCAGGTCAACAATTTTATCTTTTTCTACCTGCCTTTTGACAATTATACCCTGTTGATCCACAAAAATATTCTGAGGAATATATTTAACATGATACTGCTTTGCAGGGGCACTGTTCCAGAACTGCAGATCTGATACCTGAACCCAGGTCAGTTTATCTTCTGCAATAGCTCTGTTCCACAGATTTTCATCATTATCCAGCGATACTCCAATAATGCCAAAACCTTTGTCTTTAAATTGATTATATATCTCTACCAACTGAGGGTTAAAGCGCCTGCAAGGTCCGCACCATCCGGCCCAAAAATCAATCATTGTAAGTTTGTGCTGGATATAAACACTGGATAGAGAGACAGGGTTACCCTTAGGATCGTTAAGTGTAAAGTCAGGTGCCTGCATACCTGGTTGAAGTGTTTTTAGCAACTCATATGCCTCTTCAACCTCTTTAAGATAACGGTTGTTTTTAAATTCAGGTCTGGCTTGGAACTCTCTAATTTTCACTTCCAGATCACCGATTGTAATATTTTCTACTTCCTGCGAAAGTTTAATAATGGCATGGAAAGAGAATGGATTGCCGGCATAAAAGAGTGAATCCAAAACCCGCTCCTCTGCTTTTGCAACATCATAAACATCCTTTATCTCTGCTTTTCTCTCTTCGGTAGTATTCTCTCTGTAGAACTCGGTAATTAAAGAGTCAAGATTGTATTTAGCATTAATCTCTTTTGCCTTTTTGAGATTTAACTCTTTAATAAGATCATTCGAAACACCTCCTGTTACCTCTGCCTTAGCAAATTCTCCTGCATCTGCCGTAATTACAATTGAGGAGTTGTCAAGGAAGAATACTAATCTTCCGTCTATACCGTCAATTGTAATTGCATAATTTTCCGGAGTAGTAACCTTCCCTTTAAATGTAAATTTCCCTCCTGTGAAATCAGTTGTATCCTTAATGGATTCACTTCTGGAGAAATTGGTTAAATAGGCCTTTCCGTCAGTAACAAACTCTCCTGTAACTGTACCCTCAATAACATATCCGTCATATTTGGGCTTACAGGAGAAAACAATAGCTGCAACAGCTATTAAAAAAATTATTTTTTTCATCGGTTCAATTTTTAAATATTATATGTGATCAAATCTGTTCATCTTTTTTGTTGTCTGTCTCATGATAGCAGGTAAGATACCACTCTTTGTACATCATATATCCTCTTGCATTCCTGTATGTTGCTTCTCCTATTTGGTCCGAACCCTCTTTAACCTTTTTTGCGGGAATTCCTGCATAAATACCGGGAGTGAGATGTGTGTCTGCCAGAACAACAGCACCTGCAGCAACTATTGTGTTATCGGCAACTGTTACATTATCCAGAAGAATAGCACCCATACCTATCAGCACCCTGTTTCCTATCTTTGCTCCGTGTACAATTGCGTTATGACCTACCGAGACATCGTTGCCAATCTCTACGACAGACTGCTTATGCGTAGTGTGAAGAACTGCACCGTCCTGAATATTAACGCGATTCCCAATCTTAATAGGATTTACATCACCCCTTAATACAGCTCCATACCAGATACTGCAATCATCGCCAATCTCAACATCACCTACAATTACAGCATTTTCGGCAATAAAACAATTAGTACCGATTTTTGGTTCCATCCCGTTGAGTTTCCTTATTATTGACATATAAATTCGCTGTTAGTTGTTTACAAATGCAAAGTTAACCTTATTTCAGCTATATTTAAAACTACAGTTTTTTTCATTTGAAAAATTCAAATGTGTCGCTTAAAAATATAAAAGGGTAACAAACATTTATTATAACAGAAAACTAACCAATTTGTTTCTTTTGGCGGAACTGTAACGAATCTTTAAAAAAAGCATCTTTTGGCTCATCTATTTTTAGAGAATTTGCATTGAATCTAGAGAAACTGTAAGGTATGGCCTTAAATTTGCTTAACATATAGTGACATTTAACTATTTTTTAATAATAATTTAAAATTTCGCCCAAACTCTTTTTTCAATTGGAATATTAATTACATTTGTAGTTAATTTAATAAAAAATAAGAGAGAGCTCCGGATTAATTAATTTATTATTTATGCAACACACAGTTATTGACACAAAAGAGGTTGTTATCAGGTTTTCAGGTGACTCGGGTGATGGGATGCAGTTGACGGGAAGTCTTTTTGCTGACACATCTGCTCTTTTCGGGAATGAAGTTTCAACTTTTCCGGATTTTCCGGCCGAAATTCGTGCACCGCAAGGCACAATTGCAGGAGTTTCCGGTTTTCAGGTAAATATTGGAAGCGGGGAGATACGCACTCCTGGAGATTTTTGCGATGTATTGGTAGCCATGAATCCTGCTGCATTAAAGTCAAATGCAAAATGGGCAAAGGACACTGCAACAATTATTCTGGATTCAGACACATTTGATGAAAAGGGGATTAAAAGAGCAGGTTTTAAAACAGATGATCCTATCAGTGAGCTTAAGTTAGAAGACAGACATATAATATTTGCACCCATCACATCTCTTACAAAAGAGAGTTTAAAGGACAGCGGTCTTGATCCTAAATCTATTTTAAGATGTAAGAATATCTTCACACTGGGTATCTGTTACTATATGTTTAACAGGCCAATGCATGTGACTGAGGAGTATCTTGACAGCAAGTTCAGAAAAAGACCCGATGTAGCTGCGGCCAATAAGAAGGTTTTAAAGGATGGGTTTAATTATGCCGGGAATATACATGCAATACCCAATACATATAAAGTAGAACCTGCCAAACTTGAGAAGGGTATATACAGAAATATTAACGGAAACCAGGCAACTGCATGGGGTCTGTTGGCAGCATCAGAGAAATCTGGTATCCCCCTTTTCTGCGGATCATACCCTATTACACCTGCAACCAGTATACTGGAAGAACTTGCGCTAAGAAAAGACCTTAATGCAAAGACCCTTCAGTGCGAAGATGAGATTGCTGGTATTTGTACTGCAATTGGGGCTGCATATGCCGGAAACTTTGCCGTTACAACTACATCAGGCCCCGGATTGTCTTTAAAATCCGAGGCGATGGGTCTGGCTGTGATGACTGAGTTGCCAATAGTAATTGTTGATGTTCAAAGGGCAGGTCCATCTACAGGAATTCCTACAAAGACAGAGCAGACCGACCTCAATCAGGCACTTTACGGCAGAAACGGGGAGTGTCCTATTGCAATAATTGCTGCACACTCTCCATCACACTGTTTTGATGCCGCATTCTACTCTGCAAAATATGCAATGGAGCATATGATGCCTGTTCTTCTGCTGACAGAAGGTTTTCTGGGCAATGGATCGGAACCCTGGAAAATACCAAGTATGAGCGATTATCCTGAGATTAATCCTCCAATTATATCAGAACCTGAGGAGACTCCTTTTTGGCCGTTTAAACGCGATTCAGAAAGAATGGCAAGGCGTTGGGCTCTGCCAGGAAGTAAAGGATTGGAGCACAGAGTGGGGGGGCTCGAGAAAAACAATGATGGCAGCGTATCATCAGATCCTCTGGTACATGAAAGAATGGTTGGAGAGAGGGCAGAAAAGGTTGCCCGATTGGCAAATTTCATACCCGACCTCAAGGTAATAGGAGATGAGAGCGGAGAGGTACTGGTAGTTGGTTGGGGAGGAACATTCGGACACCTATACACAGCTGTTAAAGAGCTTCAGTCTCAGGGAAAAAGTGTCTCATTGGCACATTTCGATTACATTTTCCCTCTCCCTAAGAATAGTGCTGATGTACTTTCGAAATTTAAAAAGATTATTGTATGTGAGCTCAACTCCGGACAATTTGCAAACTATTTAAGATGTACTTATCAGCAGTTCCATTATTATCAATGCAACAAGGTACAGGGTCAGCCTTTTATTGTTAAGGAGATTCTGGATGCTGTAAACGAATTACTATAAACAAAATCGAAATTTTTCAGGAGATGAAATATACACCACAGGACTTTAAGAGTAATCAGGAGGTAAAATGGTGCCCCGGTTGCGGAGATCATGCTATACTTGCCAGTGTTCAGAGGGCTATGCCCGAAATTTGCGAGGCACTCAGCTATACAAAAGAGAGATTTGTTTTTGTTTCGGGAATAGGTTGCTCATCAAGGTTTCCATATTATATGGATACATACGGATTTCATGGTATTCACGGCAGGGCATCTGCTATTGCAACCGGTGTTAAAGTTGCAAACCCTACCTTGACTGTCTGGCAGGTTACAGGAGACGGAGATGCATTGGCAATTGGGGGAAATCACTTTATACACGCTATAAGAAGAAATATTGACATAAATATTCTGTTATTCAATAACCAGATTTATGGCTTAACAAAGGGACAGTATTCACCAACCTCAAAATTGGGTATGCTCACCAAAACATCACCCTACGGAACTGTTGAACATCCTTTCAATCCGGGAGCGCTTGTACTGGGCTCAAGAGGAACTTTTTTTGCCAGAAGTATTGATGCCGAGCTTAAGTTAACTCAGGACATAATGGTTGAGAGTGCAAAACATGATGGAACCGCAGTTGTGGAGATTCTGGTCAATTGTGTCATATTTAATGACAAAACGCACAGTGAGGTATCAGATAAGGAGAATCGTGCCGACAGAACAATTGTTCTCAAGCATGGAGAGCCAATGATATACGGTAAGAACAGGGACAGAGGATTAATTCTGGACGGTAATAAACTAAGATCTGTTTTTATAGGAAAGAAGGGAATTACAGAGAAAGACCTGCTTGTTCATGATGCTCACATCGAGAATCCTGGAATTCACTCTATGTTAATTGATATGAAATATCCCGAGCTTCCGATTGCACTGGGTGTAATAAGGGCGGTTAAGGATAAGACCTATGATGATAATGTAAGAGATCAGGTAATTGACGCAAGGGAGCACGCACAGATACACAATATGGATGAACTGTTGCATAGTGGTGCAACCTGGGAGGTGAAATAGAGTTTAAATTAAAATACCAAACTTTAAAAAACAAAGTAATAATGAAAGTTGCAGACATTATGGCTTCTCTTGAAAAGAAGCACGGACACGAAAAAGAGTTTCTTCAGGCAGTTCACGAAGTTCTCGAGTCGATTGAAGAGATTTACAATCAACACCCTGAGTTTCAGAAAGGCAAAATTATCGAAAGACTTATCGAACCCGATCGTATTTTCACCTTCAGGGTTACCTGGCAGGATGACAAGGGAGAGGTACACTCAAACCTTGGTTACAGAGTACAGTTCAATAATGCCATTGGCCCGTATAAAGGTGGATTCCGTTTTCACCCCTCTGTAAATCAGTCGATTCTTAAGTTTTTGGGCTTTGAACAGATGTTTAAAAACGCTCTTACTACACTTCCGATGGGTGGTGGTAAAGGAGGATCGGATTTTGACCCTAAAGGTAAGTCCGATGCTGAGATTATGCGTTTTTGCCAGGCATTTATAACTGAGCTCTGGCGTCATCTTGGCCCTGATACAGATGTTCCTGCGGGAGACATAGGTGTAGGTGCCCGTGAAATAGGGTTCATGTACGGATGGTACAAGAAACTTGCCCGTGAAAACACAGGTGTACTTACAGGCAAAGGGGCAACCTGGGGTGGTTCGCTTATTCGTCCTGAGGCAACCGGTTTCGGAGGTGTATATTTTGTAACTCATATGCTGGCTACCAAAGGAATGGAAATCAAAGGCAAAACAGTTTCCGTTTCAGGATTCGGTAATGTTGCGTGGGGTGCTGCCAAGAAAGCTACTCAACTGGGAGCTAAAGTTATTGCTCTGTCAGGCCCCGATGGACTCATTGTTGACGAAGAGGGTATGAATGACGAGAAGATTGCATATATGCTGGAACTTCGCTCTTCCAACAATGACATTGTTGCCCCATATGCAGATAAATTCCCCGGCTCAAAGTTCTATCCGGGCAAAAAGTCCTGGGCAGTAAAGGTAGATATTGCACTACCATGTGCTTTCCAAAATGAGCTTAACGGCGATGATGCAAGAGAGCTTATTAAAAACGGTGTAATTTGCATTGGGGAGTTGTCTAATATGGGATGCACACCTGAGGCAATTGCCGAATTCCAGAAAGCAAAAGTCTTATATGCACCCGGTAAAGCTGCCAATGCAGGAGGGGTAGCAGTTTCGGGTCTTGAGATGACACAAAACTCAATGCACCTCAGCTGGACGGCAGAAGAGGTTGATAACAAGCTAAAGCAGATTATGGAGAGTATTCATGAACAGTGTGTTAAATATGGCAAGCAGAAAGATGGTTTCATTAACTATGTAAACGGAGCCAATATTGCAGGGTTCATGAAAGTAGCAAGAGCAACTCTGGAACAGGGTGTATGCTAAGTCACAATATTAAGCTTATCATTAAGAGATTGTCTAAAAAGGACAATCTCTTTTTTTTTTAACTTTGTGTGGTAAATTAGTTAAGATTATGAAAAGGTTTTGGTTTTTGTTACTTGCGTTACCCATGTTAGTATTGGTTAATTCCTGCAGACAGAAAGTGGGTTATGTAATAGATTGCACAATAATAGACGAAGAGGATGAATTAAAAAACGGAGAGGCATATCTGTTTACATTATCCAGGTTTGAACTGATAAGAGATACAGTTAAAGTCAAAAACGGAAAATTTTCTTTCAAAGGAACTATAGATACACAGTGTAATACAACAATAAGAGTAAAAGGAGTCAGGGGCTTTATAAGATTATTTCTTGAGAACGAAAAATATAAGATAGAAGGCACTTCAATTGACCTTGAAAATGCTGTAATTATCGGTGGAGAATCTCAGGGGCTCTACTCACTGTTAAATCAACAAACTGCTGATGTTAACAACAGGAATCAAAGAGAAAGTTTAAGAAGAGAGATTGCCTGTAATAACCCGCTCTCTGCTTTTGCTCTTGATTACCTGGTTGATCAATCAAAGGTTATGAGAGAGACATTCGAGGTTGCAGAGTGGCTCAAACTTTTTAAAAAAGATGACAGATATAACAATAATGTTAATATCAGCGTAATTGAAGAGATGATTGATAAGAAGAAATTTCTCGATCCCGGAAACCCTGCTACGCTTTTCACAATGAATGATATCAATGGCAACAGCATTGATGTTTCAGTACCCATTGGTGCAAATAAATTAACATTGCTATATTTCTGGGCGGGTTGTAATGAAGAGAGCCGCGCCTTTAACCCTGTGTTACTTGACATATATAAACAATATAATTCAAGGGGTTTTGAGATAATTGGAATCTCTCTTGACGACATATCAAAAGAGTGGAATGATGCTGTTAAAGAGGACAGATTACCCTGGATTCAACTATCTGAACTCAGTGGAACATTTTCCTCCCTTATCCCTTATTATGAGATTAATACATTACCACAAAATATCCTTATCGACCAATCCGGGAAAATTGTAAAAAACAGATTGACTTCTGACGAACTCAAAGAGATACTCGATTCCAAATTACCTCTTTAAATTTACACTCAATGAAATGCTTAAGGTATTAAGTAGTGGTGACTCTTGTCCGGTAAACAGATATGCAAAATCGGCAGATACTCCATAAAAATTAATCCCTACTCCTGCAGAGAGGTAGTCCGGCTCATCGATAGTTCTGTTACCCAAACGGTAACCACCTCTTAATGCAACTCTATTCATAAATGAGTACTTAATACCCGCAGCACCTGCTACTCCTGAGGATCCTTGGGGTAGAAGGTAATTGAGAGTTCCCATAACGGTAACTTTATTATTACTGCTGCTGATAATATTATATGCTGCTCCAAGACTCACTGTAGATGGTAAGTGGTAGGGTGAGTAACCATAATTTATCTTCGATCCGATCTTTTTTGCAGTTAAAGCCACAGAAAAATTTTCAAATCTGAATGCAGCACCAAAATCAATAGCCACAGCATTTGCAACTGATGGCCCTCCCATATCGGATGATATATAGGATATATTTGCAGATAATGAAAGATTGGAGATAATTTTATATGCAATACCAATATCTGCCGAATATTCAACGGGTTGAAATTCTCCTGTTATGTATCCGTTTATGTTGGTTATGGTAATTTTTGGATAGGAAAAATTCCTGAAACCGGTAGCTATGCCTATTCTATCGTTAATTTGAAGATAGCCTGCAATGCTAACAATTTTATTATCAGCCATATTTGGTTGCCAATAGTTATACGATGCTCCAAAAGCAAATTTATTTGGAGAGAAAAGAGTATTTGCAGTGCTATTATATATTGCAAAAGCATTGGTTGTATGTGCCATATCAGAAGCAGCCAAAGACAAACCTGAGGTAGAAGCCGGAATTAAGAGTGAGGAGAGTGCCTGTGCATTAAGAGTATTTAACGTAAACAATTTAATGATAGCAAGCAATGTGATTATATATATTTTATTCATGAGCTAGTTCTTGATAATTTGTCTTTTAATCTCTTTGTTATCATAGCGTATAACTATAGAATAGACTCCTCCGCTCATATCTTTCATGTCTATAACTGCAGGATTAAAGGGTGAGATTACAGCAGAGTTGTTGTAAACTCTGGCACCTGTTACCGAAAACAGAGAGATTTCTGCACTTTTCTGTTCTCCGGTTCGAATATTTAACTTCTCTATTACCGGGTTGGGATATATATCCACCTCTTCACGCCCGTCCCGTGCCAGTACTTTAAATGTGACACTTCTGCTCTCACCTCTTACATCACTAGCACTAACTGTGATATCTGTAATACCATAGCCGGTTGAAGTAAGAGTAAGCTGATTGCCTGTTATTTGAGCTCTTGCTACACTGCTGTTTGTGAGTTGGGCTGTGTAGTTAAGCTGCTCTCCGTCATCATCGGTGAAGTAGTTGTCAAGTGAAATTGTTTCGCTTAAGCCAATTCCTCCAAAATAGACATTTGATGGAGTTCCGGTAACTCGTGGAGGTGTGTTTGGCAGAATCTCATAAACGATATCGAGTGTGGCATGGCCATCGTATGGATCAAACACACTCAGCCTTGCAGTATAAACTACAGAGTTGGCATTCATTCCTGTAATTCTCACAGATATCAGACCGCCCGAGCGGGTTGCAGTGGCAGCGGCAGATCCGGGAGTAAATGTGTAAGTAAGCTGATGTCCGTCGGGGTCACTTATCGCAAACATCGCTGTAATAGTCTGATGTGGTTTAAGCGTAATCTCTGTTCCGTTTAGAGGAGTTATTACCGGATTATTATTCTGCGCTGTAACAGCTTCTGCTTGTGGAGATAACCTTGAGTTGTAACCGGAGCTGTTAAATGCCTCTATCCTGAAATAGTAACGGGTGTTAAAATTGAGCCCGGAGAGCGTAACTGAAATTGTATCTCCGGTATTTAAAAAACCTGTATTTACTGAAGATTTAGTTACTCCGGCAGGTAGATTGTCCACATCCAAATCTGTTAGTGAGTTTCTGCCGGAGTATATGTTGAACCCGAATGCCTTATCGTCGTTTCGGTCAGCAGTTACTATCCATTTAAGAGTTATACTGTTTGAGTTGACAGAAGTGAAAATCTCATCAACTTCATCAGGGGCAAGTGTGCTTTCGGAGTTGAGAGCAGCAAAAGCATCCACCAGCCCACTACCGAGTAATCCAATAAAATCTGGATTATATGAATCTATATTTCTTGCACTCGAAACAAGAATTTCCCACAGCATGTCGTTAGTAAACCCCTCTTTTCCGAATTTCGACACAACCAGTGCTGCAACACCCGATACATGAGGACATGCCATTGAAGTACCCTGCATAAATGCATAAGCGTTATTTGCAACAGTACTCATAATTCTTCCATTGGTGTAATGTGCCGAGCCACCGGGAGCTGCAATATCAACCCATGAACCATAATTTGAGTAGTACGATCTTTTAAAGTCGGGGGCTATTGCCGCAACCGCCATCACCTTGTTGTAAGAGGCAGGGAAAGCTATATCCCGGTAATCGTTACCTGCTGAGAAGGTGACCAGACCTCCCCTCATTGGGCCGGTTTGATTACCGTGCTCATCAATTCCTGCATATGCTACAAAATAATCGATAGCCGCTTTTGTAGAAGCGGGTAGTGATGTTGCATCCGTATAACCCCAGCTATTCTGACAAATGACAGCTCCGTTATCGGCAGCGTACTTTATTGCCTGGACAACATCACCAGACCTTTGATCGTAGTCGTCAAAAATCTGGCATGTCATTATGCTTACGCCTCTTTGTAACCCGTTACCTCCTGCTATACCGGAAACTCCTTTAGCGTTGTTATTAACAGCTGCAATAGTGCCTGCTACATGTGTGCCGTGATTCTCAGCTCTCACAAATTGATTTCTGGTAACAAAATTGTAGCCATGGATATCGTCAACATAACCATTACCGTCATCATCCACACCCTGACTTCCATTTAACTCAGCAAGATTTATCCACATATTGGCCGCAAGATCTTCGTGATTGAAATCCACGCCACCATCAACAACAGCAACAATTACTTCCGGTCTGCCAGTTGTTATACTCCAGGCATCAAACACATTAATATCAGATCCGGCAAGAAAATTTGTTCCGGAACCTGTGTTGTTGTAGTGCCACTGCTGTATTAACAGAGGATCATTAAAAGGGAGTGAGTTTCTCTTGATTTCGGGAACTGTCTCAACGACAATTACGCCCTCTAGCTGAGAGATCTCATTGCGGGTTTTTGTGAGAATATTTTTATCAGTTACAGTAACATCGTACCACAGGTGCAGACCCTCTTTACGGGTACGGGCCTCAAATCTTTTGTGAACAGGAAATGTTCGTTTTACTTTTGAGATATTATCAAGTGAAATATAGTCTTCTGCTTTAACTGCAGTCTCGAGTTTATATGCTAACTCCTGGGATATTTTTATTCGTAATGTATTGTTTACTGATGAAGATTGAATGCTTGGTTCATCTTTTTCAGGTTCTGAAATTTTGTCCAGATCTCTGTTACAACCTGTAAAAATTAAAAAGAGGAGTAAATAGCAGAGGGGCTTTTTGAACATTATAAGAAGTGTTTATTTAAAAATGGGCTATCCCTTTACGGCGATAGCCCATTTGATTTAATTATGGTTTAATGTAATTAAGGGAGATCAATTATAATTGCATTATCCCTTTGTGTCCAGTTCCATCCTCCCAATCCTAAGATCCAGTAGTGAGGTGCCAATTGGAATTTCTTTGTGTTCACTCTTTTGTTGAAAGCCCAAGACTCGGGTGTTGAAAAAGCATATGTTGCCGGGAAACCTGGTTTACCTGCATTCTGAGCCATAGTTCTGGGGTGATAAGCTTTGACAGGAGTGGCAGGATTTGCCTGATACAGGTAACCTACATCAAATGGTTCATCCCAATAAACAATGGTTCCATCAAGATAGAACTCGATGAATTCCGGAAGAGGTCCAGTATATGCTCCAAAACCTTCAGCAACAACACCTTCGGTATATGGAGCCATAACTCTCCAGCGGTTCATGCCCTCGGCTTTGTAAATCTGTACATTATAAGGGTTGTTGGCAAAATTCCAAAAGTCAGAGAATTTACCGGTACCTAGAAGTTGCCAGTTAATTGCCTTAACTGTTCCTTTAAACTGATTGTGGCCTGCACCGTATAGTGCTGCATATGCAGGATCAATGTTAATAATAACACTCTGTGGAACAGGAGTCAGCGTTCCAAATGTCACAACAACATCTGCTGTAGCAGCTCCCGCTGCAAAGGTAACTGATGTAGGTACTGTAAACGGAGCTGCACTTTGTGAAGTAAGAGGAACCGTTACAGAACCGGCAGTATTTACTCTGCCAAGTTTATAGGTAACGCTTGTTGCAGTTGATTGAACGGTAATATCGGTATTGTTGCTGGGCAGGAAATATACACCCTGAGCAATCTCTTCCGGAGACGGCTCCCTTACAATCCCCTCTTCAAGACAAGAAGAGACTACCAAAAGGGTAAGACCCAGGAACATAAATAACTTGCTTATTTTTTTCATATTATTTTTCATTTAAATATTATACATTAAGTGAAAGTTAATCCGTTACACCGTCAAGCAGGCCAGCACCGGCACCCATTCCAATAGGGATGAGCGATTGTCCCGGATTATTGTCAGCTTCGGAGATACCATTGTTGGCATTTATCTCTCTTTGAGGCAGTGTCAACAGGCGAACCAGATGGTTGTTTGCAAGATTAAACCTGAAGTTGTCAGGGTGATTGGTTGCTGTAATGCGTGCATTAAAACGAACCATATTCTTATCAAGGCGCTGCAGATCGTAGAATGCAAAACCTTCACCCCATAGTTCAACTCGGCGCTGGAACCACACTTCGTTTATAAATTCATTCAGATTAGCTGCATTAGAAGTATAACTTGGGTTCCGGTAGGTTTTTACCCAGTTCTCAAGAAGTATTTTACCTCCGGGAAGATCTCCTCCTCTGGCTTTAGCTTCAGCTTCAATAAACAACATCTCTTCCGAGCGCATAATACACCAGTCACCTGCATTGGAATCATCAACACCCCAGTCGTTGTTGTAGTTGGCAAATTTAATATTGGTGTACTTATTGAAACCCTTCGTAGTACCATAACCTGCAGGATAACCGGTAATGTTTGAGTTTTTATTTTCATCTACCCACCAGTTTTTACGGATGTCAGTTGAAGGTATCTTACTGTATAAAAGTACATTAATATCTCTCCAAACTGCCACGGCTGTAGTATAGCCGTAACCTGTCAATGATGACAATTGTGATGGCCAGGATGCCAGTGCTCCATTTGTAATATCCGGACCAATAATAAGAGCCCACATCCAGTTTGATGCGGTAGCCTTGTTAAAGCCCGGTTTGTTTGCGTCTGCCATTGAGAGGAATCCGTAGCCGGCTCTTGCTGCAGCAGCGTCTGCAGCTGCAAGGTTGAAGTTCTCCATCAACAGATGAGCTCTTGCTCTGAGACCCAATGCTACAGATTTATCAACCATCCCCTTGTTGCTCCCTCTACTGTATCCTTCAAAAAGGAGGACAGCTTCGTTAAGGTCACCCATTATAAGATCGTAGATTGCCTGAACAGTAGCTCTCGGGTTTGCACCCGCCTCTTCGGCTGTAGTTTCATGTGTTACCAGTGGTACACAAGGTGCGTTTTCGTTTCCTTTGTACTTAAACTGGTAGTTCTGTACAAGATTCAGATATGCCCATGCTCTGAATGCCAGAGCAGTGGCGCGGTATCCTTTGGATGTAGGGTTCTGTACATCAGCGGGTATTGTGCCGATAATTCCGTTTGCAATATAGATATTTTTATAGAACGGGTCCCACTGTAAGCGGTTGTTTGCATAGGTGTAAGTTCTGTTCTCGTAGCTGCTGGCTACAGCAAACCAGTTATACCCATCATCGGGGCTAACCATATCCCCGCTCTGATTGTCCCATGAGAGACAAACCGAAGGGAAACCAAAGTCATCTGCCCTGTCGGATGTAAATACATTATTTGATCCGAACATCGAGCGTGATAGTCCGGCTACCTCAGCTGCTACCGCACTTGGATTCATGGTAGAAACCACAGTTTTCTGCTCTGAAGTTACAGTCCCTCCCTGTGGATAGGTATCCAGATCTACACAGGAGGCTAACAGTGATAATCCAATGGCAAAAAACAATATTTGTTTAATACGATTCATCTTCTTTAAGTATTTAGATATGTTATACATAATATTAAGTATCAGACGGGTTAGAAAGTAATAGAGACACCACCCGAAACAGAGCGGAGTGCGCTATAGCGGAAAGATCCTGCCCAATCGGTACCACCGAAATCCTGACGAGGATCGAGACCCTGTCTTACAGAGAATACCCAAAGGTTATCACCTGTTACATAGAACCTTAGTTTGGCTATCTTAACTTTGTCTGTTATTTTCTTAGGTAATGTGTATCCCAGAGTTACATTGTTTACACTTAGATAATTAGAACTTACAAGATAGCGGGTAGAGTTTTGCTGTCTGGTATCATCCGAAGCATTAAGTCTTGGGATATTTGTGTTAGGATTTTCTGGAGTCCATGCCTTAAGAATGTCATAAGACCAGTTTGTTCCACCCATGCTTGACTGTCCGTTGTGCATAAGCTCCTCATAACCGAAGTCATAGATCTTACCTCCCAGTTGATAGTTAAACTGAGCAGAGAGAT
Organism: uncultured Muribaculaceae bacterium; assembly: GCA_964585795.1. Lineage (GTDB taxonomy): Bacteria > Bacteroidota > Bacteroidia > Bacteroidales > UBA932 > Bact-08. Next base: position 24,957 of record CAZPFI010000011.1, read on the forward strand.
CGAACCCGTAAGCAGCAAAATTGGTTGCAAAACCTCCCTGAAGTTTAGGAAGGGTTGTACCATTGTTGTATTGAGTGGCGGAGCTGTAGTCTGTTGTTATCTCTCTACCGGTAACATTACCCTGTTCGTCTTTGACATCCCTGTAGTACTGTGCAAGACCTGTTTCAGGATCAACACCAACAAATTCTCTGTAGTATGAGTCGTACAATGATCCGCCTACCTCGTAAATAAACCTTGCCCCTTTTATACCAACATCCTTAACTGATTCGTGAAGCTCCAGGATTGTGTTTTTATATGTAGAGCCGTTTAGTGCTACATCCCATCTGATATCCTTTGTTCTTATAATAGAGGCATTTAATTCAAACTCAAGTCCGCGGTTACGGATAGAACCCACATTGATAGGGAAAGAGGTGTAACCGTTTGAAGGTGCAACCGGGAGGTTATACAACAGGTCTGAAGATGTTCTGTCAAAAACTTCAACACCACCGGTGATTCTGTCATTAAAGAGACCAAATTCGAAACCGGCATTGAAACTCTTCGATTTTTCCCAGGTTATATCGTAATTTCCCTTGTAAGACATGGAAATTGCAAACTCACCATTGTTGTTACCAACAGTATATTGGTCTAAATAAGGGTAGTAGTTAGGTAATCCGTCATTACCCTGTATACCATAACTGGCTTTAAGTTTCAAAAGACTCAGCCATGATACAGGCCTGAGGAAGTCTTCCTGGCTTATTAACCATGCACCACCGATGCTGCCAAAGTTACCCCAGCGGTTTTCCGGA
>CAZPFI010000012.1:0-25443 GCA_964585795.1 uncultured Muribaculaceae bacterium
GTTCAGTAAAGAACCTTGCAGAGTATCCCGGAACACCGACCATTCCGCTACCCTCAAGTGATAGCAGTGCTATTCTGTTACTGCTTGAGATACCTCTTATTTTGCTTTTATTTTCCGGTGGATGTGTCTCTATTGTAGTTGACGGGCCGTCGGGATTAAATGTGTTTTTAACCACAATTGGTATTTCGTGTCTTACTACCGGCTGAATAGTTGGTGCATAAACAACCTTTGCCCCGAAATGTGACAGCTCCAGTGCCTCTTTATAAGAGATATGTTCTATTGTTCTTGCCTGTGGAACTACTCTCGGGTCGGCCGTCATCATTCCGTTGACATCTGTCCATATCTCAAGCACTCGTGCTTCTGACCCTACTGCAAATATTGATGCTGTGTAGTCCGACCCACCTCTGCCTAAAGTTGTGGTTCTATCTTCGTTATCGCTTGCTATAAATCCGGGAACAACATATAGTCTTGTACCGTTAGCTTTTATATAAGCCGATATTCTTTTATATGTCTCCTGTGTGTCAACTATATTTGAGGAGTTACTCCGGAAGGTTTTAATGAAATTTCTTGCATCAGTCCATACATTGGCCACTCCTATAGAGTTTAATCTTGCAGATATAATGGAAGTTGACAACAGCTCTCCAAAACTCATTACAAGGTCTGCTGATGCCGGAGAGAGCTCTCCCAAAAGTGATACTCCTTCACATACCTCTTTAAGCTTCACGAAAAGCTCTGTACATCTGTTTTTTATACCCGATTTGAATTCATCTGTAATTATATTGTCGATAATCCGGCAGTGTGCCTCCTCCAGTTGCAATATTATCTCTTTATACTTTTCATCTTTAATTGATGCAAGTCTTGCTGTCTCAATTAATTTGTCCGTACATCCCCCGATTGCCGAAGCCACAAGTATTGTTCTGTCTTTTTTTACTGCCTCCGCAACAATGGAGGTCACTTTTTGGATGTTAACCGAATTGGCAACCGAGCTGCCACCAAATTTTAAAACCTGCATAATTAGTTGTTTAAAAAGTTAAGATTGTATCGTAATATTTTTTCAATTTGTTCCCATTCCAGCAGAAACCCGTCATGACCATAAGGTGATTGGACCAATGCGAACCTTGCTCCCTTAATGTTTTTACTTAAGAATATCTGCTCTTCAACAGGAAAAAGGATGTCGTTATCTATACCAATTACAAGTGAGAATGCGATGATTTTATCAAGTGCCTCTTCAACCGACCCTCTCCCTCTGGCAACATTATGACTGTCCAATGTTTTAGTGAGAGTATAATATGAGTATGCATCAAAACGGTCACACAGTTTCTTCCCCTGATGGTTCTGGTAACTTACTGCTTTTGTTGCAAACATATAGTTACTGTCCTGCTCCTTCTGGCTTACAGAGTAACCCTGATATGAACGGTACGAAAGCAGCGCAACAGCTCTTGCTGCTTTAAGACCTGATGCGCCCCCGTTTTTATCTCTCTGTAATATAAAAGTGTGATCTGCTTCCAGAGCCATTCTCTGAGATTCGTTAAACGCAGTTCCCCAGGGTGAAATCTCTGCGTTTGAACCTATCATAACCAGGTTTTTAACTACATGCGGATACATAATTGCCCACTCCAGTGCCTGAAAGCCTCCGATTGATCCTCCAATTATTAAATCAATAGTTTCAATCTTTAAATACTCCCGCAGATAATTATGTGCTTTTACATTGTCCCGTACTGTAACAGCGGGGAAGTTGAGAAGGTAGGGTTTTCCTGACTCATCCTCAGAAAGAGGTCCTGTACTTCCGTAACACGAGCCGATAATATTTGCACATATTATGTAGTATTTATCAGTATCAAAAATTTTTCCACTGCCAACAAGCCCGCTCCACCACTCCGAAGGATTGGAGTTGGCAGTGAGTGCGTGGCATATCCAGATTACCTTTTTACCGGGAGAGTAGTTTGCTGTGTGGTGATAACAGATTTCAAGAGAATTAATAGTCACACCACTTTCAAATTCGAACGGTGAAGAAACAGTATATATCTCTCTGGTCATATTATATCTTGTTAAATGCGTTGTTAATATCGGCTTTAATGTCTTCGATATTCTCTATACCTGCCGATATTCTTAATGTGTTTTCTCCTATTCCTGCAGCTTTCAGTTCACCGGGTGTCATTTGAGCGTGTGTTGTTGATGCCGAATGGCTTATAAGTGTTTTGTTGTCTCCGACATTAACGAGATGACTTATCAACTCCAGAGAGCTTACAAAAGTTGCAGTTGTACTCCTGTCGCCTTTGATAGAAAATGAGAGAACACCTCCAAAGCCATTTTTGAGGTATTTTTTTGCCCGGTTATGATAAGGGTGCTCTTTGAGTCCTGGATAGTTGACTGACTCAACTTTTGGATGGCTTTGTAACCAATTTGCGAGTTCAAGTGCGTTTGAAGTTATTTTATCCATTCGCAAAGAGAGTGTCTCAACTCCGGCGAGAATTAAAAATGCATTGAGGGGACTTATACAACAACCCCAATCTCTCAGACCCTCTACTCTCGCTTTAATTGCAAAAGCGATGTTGCCGGTATTGCTGTCTGCTCCAAACTCTTTCCAGAAGCTTAATCCGTGATAAGATTCGGAGGGCTCTGCTATTCCCGGGAATTTCCCGTTGTCCCAGTTGAATTTCCCGCTGTCCACTACAATTCCGGCAAGTGAATTTCCATGTCCTCCTATCCACTTTGTTGCAGAGTGTGTTACAATTGACACTCCCCAATCTGTTGGTCTGAAAAGATACCCTCCTGCACCAAAGGTATTATCTACGATTACGGGAATACCATATTGTTGGGAGATCTCTCCGAATGCTTCAAAATCGGGAATATAATAATTGGAATTGCTTATCGATTCCAGATATATTGCTTTCGTCCGGGAGTCAATAAGAGCTTTGTAATCGTTGGTTTTCCCGCCTTTAACAAACCTGAATTCAATACCCAGTTTTGCAAAACTTGTTTTGAATTGATTGTATGTACCACCATAAAGTGAAGATGTTGTGATAATGTTATCGCCTCGCTCTGCTAAAGTTACAATAGCCAGAAACTGAGCTGCCTGCCCTGAGGAGACAGCAACAGCTGCTGTGCCACCTTCAAGGGCGGCCACTCTTTGCTCCAGCACACCTGCAGTTGGATTTGACAATCGGGTATAGATATTTCCAAACTCTTTGAGAGAGAATAGGTTTGCGGCCTGATGGGGGCTGTCAAACAAAAAGGCCGAGGTCTGGTATATTGGTGTTGCGCATGCTCCGTTTGGCAAAATCTGACGACCGGCATGTACCTGTAATGTTTCAAAATGCTTTGCACTCATATTTTGATGATGTTTTGTTTCAATTTGTTACTTTGAGATTCGGGGCAGACTTACCCCTAATTTTCGGGCCTGACCCGATGGACCCGCAGAGGACCCTGAAACTAGCTATGCATCTTGCGATGCATTCGCATCATCATCATTGAAGAGGTGGAAGATGTAAAATGTGTAGAAAAGATGACAGTGCAGGCAGAAGATCTTCTGCTGACACTACCATTGATATGAGCTTTATTTATCATTTTACATTAACAGCGGACAAAGTTATAAATTGAAATCAAATCCTCCAAATTTTATTGTCGTCTTTTTTGCATTAATTGAAAAAACAGGGTAAATTAGCTTTTTTATAATATGTATAAATGATGAAAACACCTCTGTATATGTTGCTGACAGCTTTTTTATATTCCGGCTGTCTCTGCTCACAAACACAAGAAAAGAGTGATTACAAAGTGAAAGACCTGCTCCCGGAAAATAGTTTTACAAAAGGTATGGAGGGGCCGGCAGTTGATGCAGAGGGCAACCTTTATGCAGTAAACTATTCAAGACAGGGTACCATTGGAGTGGTAAATACAAATGGAGAGGTATCTTTGTTTGTCGCTTTACCAGAGGGCTCGGTTGGTAATGGAATAAGGTTCGATAAAAAAGGGAGTATGTATGTAGCGGATTATACCGGTCACAATGTATTAATTATCCAACCGTCCACAAAGAAGGTTAATGTGTTTGCACATAATCCGGATATGAATCAGCCAAACGACCTTGCAATATGTCCCGTAACTGAGAACCTCTATGCAAGCGACCCCAACTGGAAGGACTCAACAGGTATGCTTTGGTTGATTGACAGATACGGTAAAACTTTTTTGCTTGAAGAGAAGATGGGGACAACAAATGGCATAGAGGTTAGTCCGGATGGAAAATTACTGTATGTAAATGAGTCAATACAAAGATATGTATGGGTTTACGATATACACAGCGATGGTAAAGTCTCCGGGAAGAGGGTTTTTTACAAATTTAACGATTTTGGTATGGATGGTATGAGATGTGACCCGGCAGGGAATCTTTACATAACCCGTCATGGTAAGGGAACAGTTGTTAAACTTTCACCTTCCGGTACACTTACAGCAGAGTACCGGCTTAAAGGCAGACTTCCAACCAACATAACATTTTCCAATGACTACAAAAAAGCTTTTGTAACTCTGGCAGACAGGGGTTGTTTTGAAGTAATAGAGTTCTTGTAAAAAGATATACATTTATGGTAAACGAAAACGGTAAGCCCTTAGTTGAGGGTACTTCAGATGAAACTGAAGCAAGGGTTAACAGTATCACAGGGGAAGAGGGTATAGAAGGAGATGCTTGCGGGCAGACTCCTGATAATCCTGATTATCATCCCGGGAATATAAGGGTAAAATGTAAGAACTGCGACAACGAATTTTCCGGGAATTATTGTAACAGTTGCGGACAATCTTCCAAAGACTTTGACAGACCGGTAAGTGTGCTTGTTGTAGATGCTATGGCAAATATGTGGGCTTTTGACACTCGTTTATGGAAGTCACTTAAGTCAATTTTGTTCAAACCCGGTGAAATGGCGCTAGATTATATTGCCGGAAAGCGTGTAAGGTATATGCCGCCTTTCAGGCTCTATCTTTTTATAAGCTTTATATTCTTCCTGTTGCTAAAACTATCGGCAAATGCCGATACAAACATTAAGCTGATTACCGTAAAGGATAAGGCAGAAAATGCAGGTAATGAGCAGGTAGTTAATGTTGATGAAGCAATTAAAGTGGTGTCAGACCAAAAGAAAGACGAGGTAAAAGAGAGTGTTAACAATAATAACCTTGAGGAGATTATTTCAAACAAAGAGTTGTATTTATCAAGATTTTTCACTTATATGTCCTGGGCACTTATAGTTATGATGCCTGTCTATTCAATGCTCCTCTGGTTTTTATTCCGAAAGCATCAGAAACACTATCTGGCTCATTTCATCTTCTCTCTTAATCAGCATGCATTTCTCTTTTTTATACTCTCTGTTCTTATAATTATCTCACTTATCTTTCCCCACAAGCAAACAATGTATGAGGCGTGGCTGTTGCTTGTTTTTCCTGTTTACCTTTTTGCAGGTGGGAGAAAACTTTACAATGCAAAGTGGCGTAAAATTATTTTCAGGATGTCCGCTGCATTCTTTATTTATCAGCTGATTATTGTGTTGGTGATTGCTCTGGTTTTGTACCTTGTGCTCTATAAGTTCTTTTAATAACAAGATTAAAAAAAGGTTGTCATTTTTCAGTATGACAACCTTTCTGCTTCTTGCATATATCTGTTATTCAAATTTTTTGAGCAGAAGCTCCATCAGTTTAACTGCTGCTCCGGAGACAGATGTTCCCGGGCCGAAAATTGCTATAGCACCTGCTTTGTATAGCGCATCATAGTCCTGAGCGGGTATAACCCCGCCTACAATGACCATAATATCTTCTCTACCCAGTTTTTTTAGTTGTTCAACAATTTGTGGTACCAGTGTTTTGTGTCCGGCTGCGAGCGACGATACGCCCACAATGTGAACATCATTTTCAACTGCCTGTCTGGCTGCCTCTTCCGGAGTCTGGAACAGAGGCCCCATATCTACATCAAAACCACAGTCGGCATAACCGGTTGCAACCACTTTTGCTCCCCGATCATGACCGTCCTGCCCCAGTTTTGCAATCATTATTCTTGGCTGACGACCCTCTTTTGAAGCAAACTCAGCTACGAGACGCTTTGCCTTCTCAAATTCGCTGTCATTTTTGACTTCGCTGGAATATACACCTGTATTCATACGTATTACTGCTTTATATCTGCCTGCTACCTCTTCACATGCATCTGAGATCTCTCCCAAAGTAGCCCTTAAACGGGCTGCCTCAACGGCAAGTTCAAGAAGATTACCGCTTTTGTTTGCTGCCGCATTGGTAATTGCTGCCAGAGCTGCCTTTACTTTAACCTCGTCACGGTTTGCACGCAACTCTTTTAAGCGTGCAATCTGAGACTCTCTTACCATTGTATTGTCAACATCGAGAATTTCAAGAGGATCCTCTTTTTCAAGACGATATTTATTCAACCCGATAATTGAATCCGCTCCGGAGTCTATTCTCGCCTGTTTACGGGCTGCAGCCTCTTCTATTCTAAGTTTTGGAATACCTGTTTCGATTGCCTTTGCCATTCCTCCGAGTTTCTCAACCTCTTCGATATGACTCCATGCTCTCTCTGCAATATCTGCAGTAAGTTTTTCTATATAATACGATCCGGCCCATGGGTCGAGTGATTTGGTAATCTGAGTCTCCTCCTGGATGTAAATCTGTGTATTTCTGGCAATACGGGCAGAGAAGTCGGTAGGCAGAGCAATTGCCTCATCCAGTGCATTGGTGTGAAGTGATTGAGTGTGACCTAGAGCTGCGGCCATGGCTTCTATACAGGTTCTTGCAACATTGTTGTATGGATCCTGTTCTGTTAGTGACCATCCTGAAGTTTGCGAGTGGGTTCTCAGAGACATCGATTTAGGATTCTTTGGGTTGAACTGCTTGACCAGTTTTGCCCATATCATCCTTGCGGCTCTCATCTTTGCAATCTCCATAAAGTGGTTCATTCCTATTGCCCAAAAGAACGACAGTCTTGGAGCGAACTGATCGACATCCATCCCGGCTGCTATTCCTGTTCTCAAATACTCCAGACCATCTGCCAGTGTGTATGCCATCTCAATATCACAAGTTGCTCCCGCCTCCTGCATATGATAACCCGAGATGGATATAGAGTTGAATTTTGGCATGTTTTGGGCTGTGTAGGAGAATATATCACCAATGATCCTCATAGAGAATTCAGGGGGGTAAATATATGTATTTCTAACCATAAACTCTTTAAGGATATCATTCTGAATAGTGCCGGACAATTCGTCAAGCTTTGCTCCCTGTTCGAGTCCTGCAACAATATAGAATGCCAGTATCGGAAGAACTGCACCATTCATTGTCATTGATACCGACATTTTATTAAGAGGTATCTGATCGAAAAGAACCTTCATATCCTCTACGCTGCAAATGCTTACACCGGCCTTTCCCACATCTCCCACAACTCTTGGATGGTCGGCATCATATCCGCGGTGAGTGGCCAGGTCGAATGCCACAGAGAGCCCCTTTTGCCCGGCTGCAAGGTTTCTTCTGTAAAAAGCGTTTGACTCCTCTGCTGTGGAAAATCCTGCATATTGACGGATAGTCCAGGGGTTCATAGCGTACATGGTGCTGTATGGCCCTCGTAAAAACGGTGGAATGCCGGCTGCGTAGTTCAGATGTTCCAACCCTTCAAGATCGGCAGCTGTGTATGTACTCTTAAGACCAATTTGTTCCGGTGTCATCCATATCTGCTCCTCCTGTTTTACGGAAGAGTTTTGGGTATTGTATTTTATATCTGTAAATTTTGGTCGCATGACTAATATTGTTATTTCTTAATACTTACCATTAAATCCTGATACTGTTTGAGGGTTTCAAGAACATTGCTCTTTACACTTATAAAATTAGTTATCCCCTGAGCAACAAGCGCATCTTTACAGGCGGGTTCTCCTGCAACTACCAGAACAGCATTATCTTTAATTAAGTTCCTGATTTCGGGTACGGCATCTGTATACTCATCATCGGATGAACAGGCTACAACTATGTCGGCTTTTGCATTCAGAGCAGCATCTGCTCCTTCTGCTATAGTTGAGAAACGGTTATTGTCAACAACCTCAAATCCGGCGACGGCAAAAAAGTTGCAGGCAAACTGAGCCCTGGCTCTGCAAAAAGCAAGATTACCAAATGTAAGCATAAAGACCTTTGGTGTTTTGTCCATTGTCTCGGTTGTGAAACGAAGAGTCTCGAATGCATTTGCCCCACGGTACAATTCGAGAGGTTGGGCAATCTGAACACCTTCAGTCTCTTTGTTTTTACCTCTTGTTACTACATCGAGCGTTACATCTTTATCGGTTTTCTCGTTAAAGTTGGGATATTGATTTGTTCCAAGAAGAGTCTCCCTGCGGGTGGCAATGTTAAGATCTCTTTTTGCGGATGTCATCTTTATTGCATCCTGAATTGTACCTTTTGTGAAAGCACTTATAAAACCACCATCATTTTCTGTTTCCGTAAATAATTGCCATGCCTGTCCTGCGATTGAAACAGTAAGGTTTTCAATAAAATAGGAACCTGCTGAAGGGTCAATTATTTTATCGAAATGGCTCTCCTCTTTAAGTATTATCTGTGTGTTACGGGCAATACGGTTACTGAAAACAGAAGGGGCACGGAAAGCATAATCGAAAGGAAGTACTTCAAGAGAGTCAACGCCACCAAGTGCTGCACTCATTGCTGCTGTAGTTGAACGGAGCATATTAACATAAGGATCGTAAACGGTGTTGTTCCATCTGCTGGTTACTGCGTGAACTGATAGCTTTTTTGAGGAGTCGGCATTACAGCCATACGCCTGAGTGATGTTTGCCCAAAGAACACGAGCTGCCCTGAATTTTGCTATTTCCATGAAATAGTTGGAACCTGCAGAGAGTGTGAATTTAATCCTGTCAGCAACAACATCGGCAGAAAACCCCATATCTGTTAAAATATTAAGGTACTCACTGCCGGATGACATAGCATAGGCCAGTTCCTGAACCACAGATGCACCTGCATCATTGAAAGCATATCCTTCAACGCCAATTACCCGTATTAAAGGGTAATCTTTTACAAGGTCGATGCAACTTCTTAGTCTCTCTTTATATGAAGAGCAGCAGAAATTACCTGTTGTGGTAAGCTCGCGCAGGGGATCAAAGTCGAATGATGCCTTTACTTTGGATTTATCGTATCCACCTGCTTCTATTGCTTTTAAGAATGCAGTAATAATAGACGGAGTTTCACATTTGCATCCCTCAAAATTTATTTCAATGCTATTGAGGTCTAAATCCTTAATCAAATGAGACATGTCATTTACAGACATCTCCTTGTTGCCATCCAGGCAGAAGGCAACAGATTCTACCCCGCGATTAACTCCGTCAACTGCCTCTTTGTTTGCTTTTACTACATCCTCCCAGGCACAATAACCCTGGCGAACAAGCCACTTGTTATTATCTTTTACACCTCTGACATAAGGGAATGCCCCGGGAAGATTGTCAAGGTGCTCAAATTTCTCAATATCTTCGGCACGATAATACGGGCGTATAGAAAAGCCCTCCAATGTCTTACATACCAGTTTCTTGTCGTAATCGGCACCTTTAAGGTCCTTTTTTATTACCTCCTCCCATTGGGAAGTGGAGACAGGGGGAAACTCAGTAAATAGTTTTCTGGCCATAACAGTTAGTAATTTATAGAGTGTTTCAAAATAATTGGCAAAGGTATAAATCTTTCCTTAATATTAAACCTTTTAAATAGTGATTAGTCATAGAAGCAAACATACACATTAAAATCGCTAATGACATGAAAAAGATTTATTTTACACTTATTATTCTGGGGGTTGCAGTTACTCTTAAGGCACAAAATCCTGCTTTTGAAGGGAGAGGTTATATGGGAGCAAATCCGCAAAGGACAATGCCTCAAATGACAGCTGAGCAACAGGAGTCGATAAAATCAATAAACCTCGAATTCCGGAAGGAGTTAAATGAGATAAATAATTTGCTGGGAGAGAAAAGAGCTCAGCTGAGAATTTTGGTACATAAAGACAATGCCGATATGAGAGCCGTAAATAAGAAGATAGATGAAATATCGGCTCTTCAGGCAAGAAAATTAAAGGCAACGACTGAAAAACTGGTTAAGACACGAGCTCTACTTACTGATGAGCAGAAGGTTATGTTTGACAGCAGGAGTCATATGAAAAACAGAGGGTCTAACTACAAAAAGCCATTTGCCATGCATCAAACCCATAGAAATGTTATTATCAGACAGGGGAGTGAAGAGTTGAACCAAGTGAGAGTTTTCCGAGGGAATCCGCAGATGCAGAAGGCAGGAAGAGCTGTGAAAATCCGTAAAATTATAAGAGATACAGAGCAAAACGAACTTAACGACTAAAGACCTCGTTCCAGATCACCCGCTTTTTGCGAGTATTCAGCAATGTTGGCACCGGAATCACTGTTTGAAACTGTTTTTTTTGCAGATTGTGATTTTGCGGTGCCTTCCTCTTTTGTCCTCTTTTTTAGTACTGCCTGCCTCAGTTCGAAGTTTTGTCCGAGGTATTTTCGCCTAACCTCAGGATTATTTGCCAAAACCTCAGCTGTACCACTCTCCAGTATGGTCCCTTCATAGAGAAGATATGCACGATCTGTTATTGCAAGTGTTTCGTGAACATTGTGGTCGGTTATGATTATGCCTATATTTTTTGTTTTAAGTGTTGCAATTATATGCTGAATATCCTCTACTGCAATTGGATCTACCCCAGCAAATGGCTCATCGAGAAGGATAAATTTAGGATCTATTGCCAGAGCTCTTGCAATTTCACAGCGTCTCCTCTCTCCACCCGATAGTTGTACACCCAGATTTTTTCTCACTTTATGCAGACTGAACTCATCCAGTAATACCTCTAATCTTTCCAACCTCTCTTTTTTTGTGAGAGATGAGAGCTCCATTACAGCCATTAAGTTATCTTCTACCGAAAGTTTTCTAAAAACTGAGGCCTCCTGTGCCAGATAACCGAGGCCCTTCTGAGCTCTTTTATACATAGGAAGATGTGTGATTTCCTCGTTATCAAGGAATATTCTTCCTTCGTTAGGTTTTATAAGCCCGGTAATCATATAGAAACTTGTGGTCTTACCAGCTCCGTTTGGGCCCAACAGACCAACAATTTCACCCTGTTCAACCTCTATTGAAACATTTTTAACAACGGTACGGGCACCGTATTTTTTAACAAGATTACTGCAATGAAGGCGCATATTAGTTAAGTTCTAGTTTGAGATCATCAATAATCTCATTAACTCCGGGGTGTTTTTGCTTCAAAAAGTCTGCCTTTTGTTGCGGCATATAGAGTTTTTCCTCTTTTTCTTCATCAGGGCTAACCTCAATTTCCAATGAAATGTCTCTGTTATTGAGATTTACCTTTAAAAACTCCACCAGCCTGGGTTTGCAATTTTGTTCTATCCAACTCTTTTGCAGTTCATTTTTTACAGGGAAAACAATTTTGTTATCACCCTCAATTACCGGCAACGATTGAGAAATTGTAGTAGATAGCCTTGGAAGCGAGCTCTCTGCCTCTGCCATTTTTAACCATACCTCCAACAGTTTTTCAGCAAGAATAGAGTCTTTTCCAATTTTATCGTTACTGCCCGGAGCCGTATTAATTGAGTTATTTCCGGCAGTTTTTATCAACTCTTTAATGGACAGAGATTTAGCAGAACCATTTGTGTTAGTGACATCTTTTTTTATGTTTTCTGTTTTTTGTTTTGCCTGCTTATCTTCTTTTTCAGAATCGCTTATCTCATTCATGTTCTGTTTGGCATTTGTCCTGTTGCCGGCAATGGCATTATCATTAACCTTACAAAGTTTAATCAAGGCAAACTCGATATGCAACCTTGGGTGCCCGCTGGACTTATACCCGGCCTCGCAGGCAGTGGTGATGCTGAGTGCTTCATACAGAAACCTGAATGAACATCTTGACGCTTGCTCTTTATACCTCCCGGTAACTACGGGGGATAACTCTAAAAGTGCAGCAGTACGGTCATCTTTACATACCAGCAGATCTCTGAAATGGCAGCTGAGACCTCCGATAAAATGGAGGGCATTAAATCCTTTTGAGAGAATCTCATCAAAAAGTATCAGTGAATTACTATGATCAGACTCAAGGAAGAAATTTGTAAGTCTTATATAGTAGTCGTAATCCAGTACATTTAGTGTTGATATCACACTCTGATAAGTTATGGTATCTCCGCAAAAAGCTACAGCCTGATCGAACAGGGTAAGAGCGTCTCTCAAAGAGCCGTCACCTTTTTGAGCAATGATGTGCAGTGCCTCAACATCTGCTTTTACACTCTCTTTTAGCGAAATTTCAGAAAGACTTTTAACAATGTCATCAACTGAAATTCTGTTAAAATCATATGTCTGACACCGAGACAATATTGTGGGAAGTATTTTGTGTTTCTCAGTGGTTGCAAGAATAAAAATTGCATGAGCAGGCGGCTCCTCAAGTGTTTTTAAAAAAGCATTGAATGCAGCAGATGAGAGCATATGTACCTCATCAATTATATATACACTGTATTTACCTATTTGTGGTGGTATTCTTACAAGTTCGGTCAATTGCCTTATGTCATCAACCGAGTTGTTGGATGCTGCATCAAGTTCGTGAATTGAGTATGAGCGACCCTGAGCAAATGAGATACAAGATTCACAGGTACCGCATGGCTCCATATTATCACCGGGAGTGAAACAGTTTATGGTTTTTGCAAAAATCCTTGCAGTTGTGGTTTTACCCACGCCTCTTGGTCCGCAGAAAAGGTATGCGTGGGCCAGCTGTTTCCGGGTAATGGAGTTTTTGAGTGTGGTAGCTATATTACTTTGCCCGATAAGACTTTCAAAGTTGTCGGGCCGGTATTTTCTTGCTGAGACAATAAATCTTTCCATACCGGGCAAAAGTACGAATTTTTATCTAATTTTGTAACTGTTTTAAATTGATTAAACATGAGATATTTAATCCTTTTTATTTTATCAATCTCCATCTCAACCGGTGCTTATGCACAGAGGTTTGTAAGAGAGACGCGCAATCTTTTCAACACTTTTGGTTCAAAAATAACAAAAGTTGTTTTACCCTCTAATACTCTTCCCGATCTCATGCTTCGGGATGCCATTAACAAGGGTTGGAGAATCTCACCATTTGAGTTCTGTACCATTGACGAGTACAACAGAATAAAGGACGATACAAGTTTCTTCTTCTTAATGAGAGTTGACGGAAGATACCAGAGAGATCTGGAGCCAAGGGTAGAGTACATTACTCTTTTCAGAGGCGGCCCCGAACAAAAGGGAGGTACATTCAGCAGCAAAGATATCATCACACTGCCGTTGCAGGCATTTGATGACCCTACCGGGCAGAACCTGCACCTTCTTCATGTTTACACAGATATTATCCAGAACCATATATATAAGGTTCAACAGGATGTTTCGCTTGCATTTAAGGGCAGATCATTCTATGCAGACAGAGTAAGGGAAGTTAAAGAGAGGGAGTTGATGATAGCAAGAGATTTTCTTGCATTTTCAATAACAGAACAAGAATTTGCTGAGATGTTCAAAAACAGAGCTAAACTCGTTGACTCTGATGATATTGAAGACGCTGTAATAAACAACAGTTCCAACACAGTGGTTTCTGTTCTTATAAAGCCTAGAGGTGATGCCAGGAGATCGTTCTGTTATAAACTTTTAATTGGTACCGATACTCACGAGCTTCTTTTCTTTAGAAGACACAGAATTACAACTCTTTTACCTGCAGGTTTCACAAGAGAGGATATAAGAAAGATATCTGTTCCTTTTCAGTTTTAATGATGACAGTTAATACTTCACAACTGAATTCAGGTATAAGATACGCTTTCCGCAAAACAAATTCACCTGTTGCATACTGTGCATTAAGCATTAAGGCCGGTACAAGGGACGAAAATCCGGCCTGTAACGGAATTGCTCATCTGACCGAGCATATGTTATTCAAGGGGACTACCACCAGAGGAGCACTAAGAATAAACAATTTCCTTGAGAGACTGGGGGGGGAGTTGAATGCATATACAACAAAGGAGGAGACTGTCATTCACGCAACAGTATTAAAAGAGGATATTGCCAAGGCTGTAGAACTGCTTAGTGATCTGGCTTTTAATTCTCTTTTTCCGGAAAAAGAGCTTAAAAAAGAGATAGAGATTGTATTGGACGAGATAAGTTCCTATAAGGATACGCCATCGGAACAGATATTTGATGATTTCGATAAGTATATTTTTGGAGACCATCCTTTGGCTAATCCTATACTGGGGACTCCAAAATCAATTAAGCGAGTGTCAAAGAGAGATATTCTGGATTTTACCGAACACTACTACAGGCCTGCCAACATGAGCTTCTCAATTGCAGCAGACATTGACCCCGGCAAAGGTGCACGATTGGTTGAAAAGTTTTTTGGGAAAAGAGTAAACAACGGAGAGGCACCCAACGGGAAGGTAAAGAAAGAGATAGAACTCTCGTGCAGTACTTCGGGGGAGACCCGATTGGTTACAAAAAAGACATATCAGGTTCACTGCGTTACCGGAGCAACAGCATACTCTCTATACAACGATATGCGACTTCCGCTTGCGCTTCTAACAAATATTCTGGGAGGCCCTGCCCTGAACTCCCGGTTGAATCAATCTCTGAGAGAGAAACATGCTCTGGCCTACACCGTAGATGCATCATATACACCCTATACCGACACAGGTTTATTTACCATATATTTTGGGAGTGACAGGAACAACCTCTCCAAGTGTCGTGACATTGTTGCTAAAGAGATTTCACTTCTTAAAGAGAGAGAGCTTAATGCAACTGCTTTAAAAGCAGCAAAAAAGCAACTGCTTGGGCAACTGGCCATATCCACCGATAATGCAGAAACCCAGTGTCTGTCAATGGGCAAATCTCTTCTGTTCTACGGAAAAGTTGAACCAATCGAAGATCTTATAGATAGAATCAGCAAGATTGAAGCGTCACAAATACACAAGGCGGCAGTTGAGATTCTTGACGAAAAGCGACTGTTTACCCTTATTTATAATTAACCGAATGAGCAAATCAGTTGAAGAGTACATCTGTGAACATTCCGGTGAGATACCCGAAGTTCTGGAGTGGCTGGAGAAGCAAACAGTTGACGCTACAGGACACCATTCAAGAATGCTTGCAGGTCCGGTACTGGGGAAGATAATTATCGAGCTGTCGAAATTGATAAAACCTAAAAGAGTACTCGAAATAGGGGCGTTTACAGGTTATTCTGCAATCTGTCTTGCGCAGGGTCTTTCTCCCGGCGGACAACTGGATATAATTGAAAAGAACGAAACTCACAGGGAGCTTATAGAGGAGGCATTTAAAAAAGCAGGAATTATTGATAGTGCAGTCCTGCATTTCGGGGATGCCAAAACATTAATTCCTGCAATGGAAGGTCCTTATGACTTGGTTTACATTGATGCCAATAAAAGAGAGTATTGTACATACTACAATCTTGTATTTGACAAAGTTAAAGCGGGCGGCTATATTTTGGCAGATAATGTATTATGGGACGGAAAGGTTCTACTGAATCCCGAGCCAAAAGATGCTCAGACTCAGGAGATAATTAAGTTTAACAATATGGTTAAAACCGACTGGCGTGTCTCGTCGTTTATTCTCCCTGTACGGGACGGATTGTATGTAATAAGAAAGGTTTAAAGACTTACCTTTTCTCATCCAATTCTACTTAAGATACTCAATATCCATATTGTACCGCCACCTGCCGAAATAGAGGTTCTCACCCCTCCATTCAACCTCTCCTCTCTGGAAATCCACAGTCTCGCTTCTTGGATGAATCTTTGCAGGGTAAAGTGGCCTTGAAATGTCGTCATTTACTATAAGCCGGTATGCATCGAGCCCTTTTGTAAAGAAGTAATAGGAGTCATCATCACCCTTACTCTCTTTAATCCTGCCAAAAGACTGGTCAACAGGAACCCATCCTACTCCCTCGAAGTAGGCCTCTGCCCAGTCGTGAAGGTTTTTGTTGCCGGGATGCATCATCCATCCAGACTGCCACTTTGAAGGGATACCGGCATATCTTGCCATTGTAATGAACAGCAGAGAGACCTGACCACAGTCTCCGTGTCTGTTCGCCAGCACATATTCCGGAATATTGTCAATTGTCGAGTACTCTCTGGCACTTGCCCACGGGAAGTTGGAGTCAATCCACTCGTATATTTTTCTTGCCTTAAGGTATGGGTTTGTCTCATCTCCCACAGCTTCATTAACTGCATTTTTTATGTTGTCACTGAAAATAATATGAGGAGAGCGCTGTGTTGTGAACTCCTTGTACAGTTGACTGCTTGTTTTGTACTCTTTTATGTCATCGGCTTGAAAAAGATGCACCTTAGCAAAAGATGTATATTTGAAACTATAGCTGAAAACCAGAGGTTGATCCTCAACAGACACCCCCTCCATATAGATTGTTTTATGGAGATAGGTATCTGGTGAAATAATGTATTGGGGTTGTGATACCGATAGCAAAGCTATATTGGTATGGGCAATATTGTCGGTGCGGGGATATGGCATCCATACTCTGACAATCTCTCCCGGGGGTACTTCGTTTGGTTTGACAGTAAGTGTATATGTAACCTTCATCTCAACAGGAGAGATTAATACCCTGTTTGTATGTCTTGCCTCTTTAACCAATGCCGGAATATGCCAGGCAAGAAACCGGTTAAGACTATCGCTTTGACCTCCGTTGGAGTGTTGAAAATATTTTGCTGCAACCGAATCTATTCTGAACAGATTGCGGGGAGCAGAGTTGAAATAGAGCTTCTCTCCGTCAATGATCATGTGTTCAAGGGCGTTACTCCTCTCCCAGGATTCAATCTCCTGCTGTGTAACTGCCGGATGGTGTCTTTTGATATAACTTAAAACTGCGGTGTCACTTCTTGTGAAATCCCTGCGGATGCGGGACATCTTTTCTATAAAAAAATTCATTTCACATCGTTCATTTGGCAAGACTGTATCATTTGCAAGATAGAGCCTTATCATCTTGGTTGCTTCGGTGAAGTCTCCCTTTTGAATTGTCTTTTCGATGAGCTCCCTGTTAGGGGCAATCCGTGAAACAGACTCTCCGCATCCGCATATTAGCAGAATGAGGAGAATTACAAAAAAGTTTCTCATAGTTATGTTATTTGAGGTTTTATTTGCAGCGCTCGGCGTAGCTTCTGGTACGGGTATCCACCTTTATTCTCTCCCCCTGGTTAATGAAAAGCGGTACCATAATCTCTGCGCCTGTCTCTACTGTAGCCGCCTTCATTGCGTTGGTAGATGCTGTGTCACCCTTAACTGCAGGTTCGGTATATGTAATCTCCATCTCAACAAATGGGGGAAGTTCGCAGGTGAGAACTTTCTCTTTGTCTGCAAGGAACATCATCTCGACATACTGTCCCTCCTTCATGAGGTCGGCATTATCAACCATATCCGGCTCCAGAGTTATCTGTTCAAAAGTTTCTGTGTGCATAAAGTTGAAACCCATATCATCTTTATAAAGAAACTGATGTGGTCTGCGCTCTACATTTATTATTTCTATCTTTTCACCTGCGGTAAAGGTGTTCTCCAAAATTCTTCCGTTTTCGAGGTTTCTCATCTTTACTTTTACAAATGCACCTCCTTTACCCGGCTTTACATGCTGGAACCAGACAATTGAACAGGGTTTACCGTTGAAATCAATACAAAGACCGTTTTTAAAATCAGATGTGTTTGCCATATTATAAAATTTTACCTGGCAAATATAATTATAAATGGGGGATATTTTTTTGTAAAAATCAAAAATAGTGCTACTTTTGCACTCCCCAACCAAATGGTGCCATAGCTCAGTTGGTAGAGCAAAGGACTGAAAATCCTTGTGTCCCCGGTTCGATTCCTGGTGGCACCACTAAATAGGGAAAAACGCAGTTGCCGTGAGCAGCTGCGTTTTTTTTGTAACATATTAAACGAATAGCTTTTTAAGATTTTCCATTTGGTTGGAGTTTGCACTGTGGCAATGAAACCTGTGATTACCACCTAATCGAGCGGAGTAATATTTACTCTACCAAGATTGTAATTTGATAGTATAGACTTGATTTTTTCTATAAGATCTGCGTTACTGTCTTTAATCATCCTGATATTTACAATTACTCCGCTGTTAGATTCATTTGTTTTTAAGTTCTTCTGCAAAATGCCTTCAAGTGTATTAAGGGTTCTGTCGCTTAACCCCTCAATGTCAAGAGTCTTACCGTCAAATCTATAAATTAGTTTTGAGCTTTCGCTTTTAACAATCCGTGATGCGCCCTGAATAACTCTTAAAGTATCCTTTACAGTTATCAGAATAACACCTTCCTTACCACTCTCTCCATATAATTCTGCTGCTTTACTGTCTTTTAAAACTGTTATTGAGCTGATATTTCCGGGATCTATCGAATTGACAGCAAAATCACCCTCCTGTACCTTCCCGTTAACGATGTAAAGAATTTTTCTACTATCTGTATCTCCCATTCCTCTCTTAATCTGCTGAG
The DNA here is from genome assembly GCA_964585795.1 of uncultured Muribaculaceae bacterium. Classification (GTDB taxonomy): domain Bacteria; phylum Bacteroidota; class Bacteroidia; order Bacteroidales; family UBA932; genus Bact-08. Next base: position 18,531 of record CAZPFI010000012.1, read on the forward strand.
TTTTTATGTTAACAACTGCTACCGATGAATCTTTATATAGTTGCGGTTTTTTGAGTGTTAAATAAATTACCCCACTATCTGCATCAATTACAGAACTATCTGAAGCGACTTTGTTACGGATTACTTTAACTGATTCAACTGTTAAAGGATCAATACTATCAATATTGACTGAATCACTTAGCTTTTTACCATCTACTATAATAACTGGTCTCTTTGTTTTTGTAGTATCTTTTGTATTTAAGATAATTTTTACATTTTTAGAGGTGTTAATTTTAACTGTGTCTTTAGATTGAAAATAATTGGTAAATTTGGCCCTGGATACAGGTTCTAAAATTGAATTTGCCCTGGCAGTTGCAAAAATCGCAACTGTAAACATAATAAGCGGCAGTGCAAAAAATACTTTTAAAGCCGCAATTTTCTTTGATGGTTTTTTTGAAATCATGGTAATTCTGTTTTTAAGTTTGCTGTGATTAAGGCTGTTGGCCATGGTGTAGAGTCTATCGCCAACAGCTTTTTTTATTAATAAAAGTTGATATTGAGTTATATTGGTTCCGCTCTTTATTACCTCCTCGTCTGCCTGATATTCGTGAATATTTCGTAATTCCTGCTTTAAAAGATAGGCAGCAGGATTAAACCAGTGAACAATCTTTACAACTTCTGCAAGTATAATATCTGCTGAGTGCATCTTTGAGATATGCGCCAACTCGTGACATAATATCTCCCGGCCACCCTCTTCATAATCTTTTTTTGAAATTACTATATATTTAAACCAGGAGAATGGAGGTATTTTTTTTTGGTGTATTATTAGTTTAACTCCGTTTGAGATATTTAGTCTCTCCAAATTGTGGCTATTTATCATTACTATCATCATGATAAATGAAATAACCGTCTTTAATGCCGTAATTAAAAAGCCAAGAGAGTAAATAAGAACGATTATTAAAAGAAATTGTCCCAAATTATCTGCCGATTCAGGAGTTGATTCAACTACGGAGTGCCAACCCTCTATCGGATTAACATCATGCAGTTTTACAAATTGATTGCTTTCTGGTTTTAATGATAAACGAATAAAGGGAGTTATAAATGAAGCAATTAAAAAGGATGCAAGAGCTATTCGATTAAATCGGTAAAATGTCTCCCTGCTAAGCATTACCTTAAACAAAAGATAAAAGAGGATAAGGTAAATCGAAGATTTGAATATATATATAGTAAGATCTCCCATATCTGCCTATTTAGTTGATTTTTCAACCTGTTCTATAAGCTTTTTAAGCTCATCTAACGAGATATGCTCCTCCTCTATAAAAGATGATACAACACCCAGATATGAGTTTTGAAAGTATTTGTCAACGATACTGTTAAGTGCTTTTTTATTGTACTCTTCACATGAAATAAGGGGGTGGTAACGATAACTGTTGCCAAAAGATGTGTGCCCCAGAAAACCTTTATCTTCAAGCCCCCTGACAATTGTGGAAAGAGTATTAAAATGAGGTTTGGGATCTTTGTAATTTTCAAGTATCTCTCTTACGAAAAGGGGACCCTGCCTCCAGAAGATATTCATTATCTCCTCCTCTTTTACAGTCAGACGCATTCTGTTTTTAGTTCTCTTTGCCATAATTTTAGTATTTAAAGCAAATATAACTAAAAAAATTAGTTGTGCAACTATATGTTTTAGTTATTAAGGTGCAACTGATGCTGGTGCTGCAGGATTACTACCACCAAGTTTATCATCAACGATTGATCTGCGCGCCTTCTTAACTCTTACATCATATTTTCCGAACCTCCAGAATAGACTGAATCCGGCAGATCTTTGCAACATAGAATAGCGGTTGTGCATACTGTATGTATTGTCTCTGGAATCGTACTTAAATACCTTGTACTTATCGAAAGGTTCTCTTACATTGATGCTAAAGGTAAGATTGTCTTTAAGGAATCTTTGACTTATACTGAATGAGGTAAAGTATAAGACCGGATTCTGCGATTGAAGCGATACATCTCCCCCAAAAAGGTAGAAGTTAAAATTGAAAGAGGCCTTTTCCCATAGTGCTGCATTACCCGATACACCTCCGTTAAAACTGAATCCATCGTTTTTAAGTTCAAACTCATCGGAACTGACAGTAGTATATGCTACCTGTCCATTGACATTAACAGAGAACTTCTGGCCGGAGCGGTATGAGTAGTTTATTCCAAGACGGTAGCTGCTGTTTTTGCCGATGTTTTCGTAAGTGGTGTATCTGACTCCTAAAGGATTTATTCTCCTTATCTCTTCGATATTGTTTTGGGTGAAGTTACATGCAAGGTTTAAACCAAGATTCCACTTAAGAGACGATTTCCTGTAACCCAGAGTGACGGAGTTTCTTTTAACTGTTTCCAGGTTAGGATTTCCGTAAGAGATGTTCATGGGATCGAAATCATTTACATAAGGATTCAGGTGCCAGATACCTGGCCGGCTCAGTCTCTGTGTGTATCCAGCAGTTATAATGTTTGCTTTTTTGAGCATATATGTGAAATTTACATATGGGACAATATCGAACTGTTTGTTGGTGAAAGGGATATTGCCTTCGTAGCTTTTTGATAATCCGTCGTTAACTGTATATTCCGAGCGAAAACCTCCTTTTAGGGTTAGTGAGTTGTGTTTAAAAACATATCCGCCATATAAGCTGGCTATATGCTGATCGTAATCGAGATCATTTACTTTCTGGGGATTGTCAATCCAAATTCCGCTTTGTGGATCAAGCTGTTTAACCTCTGTTTCGGATTTATTCTGTCTCAAAATATATTTTACACCGGTCTCAATCATATGTTTTTTTGTAAGAGGGTCGTAATAGTCTGCCTGAAATGTATGTTCGGTACCCATAGCTTCATTGATTGAGTGTTGAGAATATGGGATATAATTGACTTCGGGGTCTATTGTATTTTGTATGTCAATATTCATTGGACTTGCATCAATGCTGTAACTTAGTGTAAAGTTCTGGTCGGGTTTCTTAAAGGTTTTCTGGTAAGCTACCGATCCGGACAAAGAACCGTATCCATATTTTGTATCAGAGGTATTGGTATATTTTCTTGTAATTTGGTCAAGAGTGTTTCTTGAGATAAACAGGTTACTTCCTGTACTAGATTGTGAACCCATATATCCCCATCCCGATAATGTTATAAGATTGAGAGAGTCAATTTCGTAGCTCGCCTCTATACCTCCATTGGAGAATGTCTGCCCGGCATTATATTCTCCGTCAGTTATTGAATACCTGAACTGCTCACTAATAAAATTTTCGGATTGTGAGAACATGGTGGTTTTATTTGTGACATTCCGGCCGGTATAAATATTTGTACTTATTGAGAGCTTTCCCGATTGAACAGAGATGTATCCCCCTGTATTAAAGCTTCCCAAAGTATTTGCACCTATGTTTACACTGCCGCTGTATCCCTGCGCCTGCTTTTTATGGGTGATAATGTTTATAATTCCCCCAATACCTTCGGCATCGTATTTGGCAGGAGGATTGGTGATAACCTCTATAGATTTTATCGAGCTGGCGGGCATTGCCCTAATTGCGTCTTTGAAATTTTTCACCAGCATACCTGATGACCGTCCATTAACCAGAACTTTAAAATTTGTCTCTCCGTTCAGCCGGACTGTACCCTCACCATCCACACTCACCATAGGTACTTTCCTCAGAATATCGGCAAGTGCACTTGAGGGTGTTTCAGGATCTGATTCAAGATTATATGTAAGCTTGTCCGCTTCATTTTTTATTAAGGGTAATACCCCGGTCACTGTTACTTCGGCCAGCTGAACTCCTTCAGTAAGATAAATTGTGCCAATATCAATCCTTTTGTTAACCCCATCAAGCACTAATTCCTGCTTATGAGTTGAATAGCCCATTGTCCCCGCAGAGAAAATGAACTTCCCTGCAGATGGTGCCTCAATTAAAAATTTACCGTCAACTCCTCCGGCTGCGGCCTTAATCAGTTTAAGGGAGTCGTCAAAAAGAGCAACAGTAGGATATTCCAGACCATTTCGTGATACCGAATCGGCTATAATACCGGAGATTACAATCTTTGTTCTCTCGGTACTCTGAGAGTAAAGCCGGGGTGATGTTAATGCTAAAAGCAAACATAACAAATGAATAGGTTTCATTTTTTATTCTTTAAGTATGGTTTATTCAGGTCAAAAGACCAGGTTTATGGTGATAATTCGATGATTGTTACAATTATTATGCCGCATTATCAGTTGACAGTCAAACTATTATGAAGACAGAAATATTTTCTTTAAGAAAATTTAATAAATCCGGACAGATTAATAATCTATTTGTTAATTTTGTTGTTATTAGTATTGTAGTGCCTTTTTTACACATTAAAATTCCGGCAATGAAATATCTTTATTCTTTTTTTATTTTGTGTCTGAGCATAAATAGTTTATTTGCTCAACGAAATTATGTAGAAATTACACATTATCTGTTCCCGGATTTCGTCAGGGGCGATGTCTATATGAAGAACAGTCTTAAAAGCAGTTCTGTTTTAAACTATAATTTAATTACAGAAGAGATGATTTTCAAAGACAGGGAGAGGGTTCTCGCTATAGGAAAAGATGAAACCAATCTTGTGGATTCTATTATCATTGATGGGAGAAAGTTTGTAGTACTAAACAGTAAATTTGTTGAACAGATCTATTCTAACGGTACGGAGGTGTTTGCCGAATATAAATGCTCTGTTATACCACCCGGGAAACCTGCCGCCTACGGAGGAACAACCCATACATCTGCCACAGACACCTACTCTTCGTTTTATGCAGGGGGTATGTTTTACGAATTAAAACTGCCCGATGGCTATAAAACAAAACCATATACTCACTATCACTTCAGAGACAGCAATAATGTAACCAGCCGGGTTATCAATATGAGAGGGCTTACAAGGTATTACAGAAATAATTCTACTGCATTACGGAGTTATCTTAAGGAGAATAGTGTTAAGTTTGAGAACCCCGACGACATAGCAAGACTTATCGAATATATGAGCAACATTGATAATTAGTTAAGTTTAACTTTAAATTACAGGATTCACATGGTATGATAAGACTGGGTTATTAAATTCATTTCTCAAAAAGAACTTTTTGCCATAATATTTGTTTAAATTGCCGTAAGTTTAACGAAATTATATGACCATGAAAAGTATAAAAATACCGTTTGTTGCACTTTTATCACTGTTTTCTGCAAAAGTATTCTCACAGAGTCCTGTTACTCCGCCTGTTGATTTCTACTCTTTGACTTCAAAAACCATTACCGGTGATGTATTTAAGTTCGACAAGCTAAAAGGTAAAATGGTTCTGATTGTAAATACAGCTTCAAAATGTGGGTACACTCCACAGTTTGCAGATCTTGAAGAGCTTAACTCTCTTTATAAGGGGAAAATTGTAATTCTGGGCTTCCCTTCTAACGATTTTGGCGCACAGGATCCGGGGAGTAATCTGGATATTAAAGAGTTTTGTGAGGCAAATTACGGTGTAACATTTACTATGATGGAGAAGACTTCAGTTAAAGGTGATAGTAAGAACAATATTTATAAATGGCTTACAGATAAAAGTAAGAACGGATGGAATACAACGGAACCATCCTGGAATTTTGGAAAATATCTGATAGATGAAAAGGGTAGATTGGTTGCATTTTACCCATCACGGGTAAAACCAACAGATAATGAGATTGTTTCGAAAATTAAAAAGGACTAAATCTTATTTGGTTTGACTACAAAGGAGTGGGCGAGAAATTTTTCGCTCACTCTTTTTTGATAGTTCCTGGATACAGGAATATCTGCAACTCCCAAAGCATCCAACTCTATATAGAGAGCTTCCTTATCTCTCCTCAACACTTTTGCTCTGTCCAGATTCACCAGGTAAGAGCGATGACATCTTACAATAGGTGTTGTTGCAAACATCGCTTCTAATTTCTTTAAGGTATTTCGCAACAAATAGTGCTTTATCTTACTGTTTACAGAGTAGTAAATTTTCACATAATTATCATCTGACTCAATATAGAGAAGATCGGACGGTAAAACAGAGAGACGCATCACTCCCTTTTCATCATTGAATGCAATATTACCAATTGCTGATGTAAAGGTATCTTCTTGATTTTCTATTTGTAAGAGTTTTTTTGCGTTTTCTCTCCATCCCAGATAAAACCACAATGTGACATAAGGTAAAAGCAAAACAAGAGCTGTGTTAATGAATGATGACTTAAAAGTCTCCATAATATCAATTCCTCTGTTGAGAATTATACTATACATTGTGTAGAAAAGCGACATAAACAAAATCTCGAGGAATACCCAAACAAAATATTTCAAGTAAGAGACATTATGTTTTCTGCTGTACAGATACATTATCAAACGGCTTATTACAACAACCAGTACGCCTGTAAGAATAATTATTGAAGAGTAAACAAAAAACATAAAATCCGACACCTTGTACCACTCCGATGAGCTGAAAGGTTTATAAAGATTTATGAATATTAAGGCAAACAGGGCGGTAAACCCCACAAGCCGAAAAATATTCTTTTTGCTGTTTATATAGTCTGGTATATTCATTTCGAAAACAAATTTAACATTATTTTAACCACACATATAAAGTTTTCACCCCTTAAAGCTCTTTTTAACCCCATTATGGGTTTAAACAAACCATTTTTTTGAAAACTATGGTATATGAATATTTATTTGCAAAAAAATGAGAGATGAGAGAATACTCACTAAAGTTTACACAGTCACTGGGCATTGAAGAGATTGAACAGATAAGACAATCTTTATCAAACCCCGAATCTCTTCCTGTAGAGGACAACCGAATTGAAGAGAATAAAAGCTTCTCGTATTTTGTCGTTTTACCAAATAGTAGCATTAGGAGTGAGAACAAATTCTCTTCTGCAATAATTTTATTTCATGG
>CAZPFI010000013.1:0-24981 GCA_964585795.1 uncultured Muribaculaceae bacterium
AAACTTCGGCTGTGAAAAAAAATTCATCGCCTTGATTTTTGGCAACTCGTTGATTACTTGCTGTTTATGGCTGGCAAAAACGAATAAAGCAAGAGTAAACACCAAAATTAGGCAATTAAAACACTGGCTATTAATGATTTGCCAAAAACTTCGGCTGTGAAAAAAAATTCATCGCCTTGATTTTTGGCAACTCGTTGATTGGTTGTTATTTATGGCTGGCAAAATCGAACGAAGCAAGAGCAAACACCAAAATCAAGTAGCTAAAACATTGGTTACTAACACAGTGCCAAAAACTACGGCGATGAATTTGCCGGCAGGTTTGCAAGAACGATTGAGACGGCGGCCTCCAGCACCACAGGGACTCTCAGAGCGAAGCAGGTGTCGTGACGACCGCGGATAATGAGCTCTTCTACTTTACGGCTCTCCATATTTATGGTTTGCTGAGGGAGTGAGATGCTGGAAGTTGGCTTGACGGCAACTCTAAAAACTACCGGATTACCGTTTGTTATTCCTCCGTTTATTCCTCCTGCGCCATTACGGGATGTTTTGCCGTAAATGTCTGTAATGGGGTCATTATGTTGTGAGCCCCACATTTGAGCAGCTTGAAAACCGTCTCCAAACTCAATTCCTCTTATTCCGGGAATAGCAAAAACAATATGAGAGATGACAGATTCTAAACTGTCAAAAAATGGTTCTCCAACTCCTGCCGGCAAATTTTCTATGGTACATTCGATTAAGCCGCCTAAAGAGTCTCCTCTCTCCAAAGCCAGATTAAGCTTCTCTTCCCAGGGGTTTACGCCCCCGATTGACAGGATTTTACTTGTGACGATTATAGGGGAGATAATCTTTTTTGCAACAACTCCTGCTATGACAAGACCAAGTGTAACTCTCCCGGAGTGGTGCCCGCCCCCGCGGGGATCTGCAAACCCTTTGTGTTTTACAAATGCAACAAAATCGGCGTGACCCGGACGAGGAGAGTTTTTAAGGTTGTCATAATCCTGAGATTGAGTATTGAGGTTTCTGACAATAACAGTTAAAGGGGCTCCGGTGGTAAGACCATTGTATAACCCGGAAAGAAACTCCAGACTCTCTTTCTCAACCCTGGGTGTTCCGCCCTTTTTACCGCCTGAACGGCGCTGTATATCTGTATGGAAATCCTCCGCTGAGAGAGGCATACCGGCGGGCACACCGTCCATAACAACCCCGATTGCTGTTCCGTGCGACTCTCCGAAAAGCTCTATACGAAGTTTATTTCCAAAGCTGTTCATATATGACTATTTAAAGTTTTTAGTAAAGTCTGGGAATGATTTTGATATGCAGTTCAGGTCATCCACCAAAACCTTCTCCTTAATTTTAAGTGATGCCGTAATAAGAGCCATAGCTATTCTATGATCTTTATGAGAAGAGCAGTATCCTCCGTGCAGTGGCCCTCCCTGGACAATCATAGTGTCACCCTCAATGTCGATTGATGCTCCCAAACGGGTAAATTCACAGAAGAGACTCTCTGCCCGGTTGCTCTCTTTGTTGGAGAGCCGTCCAACCCCTTTTATCCTGCTTGTGCCGTTACAGTTGAGGGCAAGAACAACCAGGGAGGGGAATAGGTCGGGAGAGTTTGTAGCGTCGAAATCAAACGGATAGAGAGCACCTTTTGGCTTAATAATCTCAATTTTCGACCCTATTATTACCTCCTCATTGGAGTCCTCCTTGAATGCACAGGGGACATCACCGCACATTACAAGGTATTTAGGGTATTCCGTTATATTTATCTCTACTCCGCAGCTTTTAAGAACATCAAGAATCTTTTCGTCTGCCTGTTTTGAGTTAACCGGCAGGTTTGTTATTGTTATTCCGTTTGTGATGGCACCTGCAACCATAAGCATTGAGGCACCGCTCCAGTCACCCTCAATAGGCAAAAATGCTTTTGTTTTGAATTTCTGGCGGGCAGGAATCTTAAATTCAAGAGGTTCCTGATTATTTACTGTTACACCAAACTCCTTGAGGGTTTTGATTGTGAGATCTATATAGGGAGTGCTGGTTGGCTCGTTCAGGGAAATTGTGCTGCTTTTCTCACAAAGAGGTAATGACATAAGCATTCCTGAGAGTAGTTGAGACCCCCCTTTGCCCGACATCTCAAAAGATGCCCCCTTTATATGTCCGGAGATGGTAGCCGGTAGTTTCTTGTTTGTTGTTTCGACATTGAGGCCGATATGCTTAAGAGGTTGGTCTGTACTAAATAGCTCTCTGTTGTTTAGACCTCCCTCTCCGTGAATGATAATCTGATCTACTCCTTTGCTTTTGCCAATAAGATGACCGGATAACGGAATCATCAGGCGGCACAGCAGACCGGACTCACCTACATTCAGTTCCACTTTTTTTATCTGTTTAGAGAAGATCTCCTCCCTTGACAAACCTTTAGCAATCTCTTCAATTCCGGGGCTTGTTATCTCAATACGGTATTTGGGAAGTTTACACTTCTCCATTTTAACCTTAACCCCCAGATTCTTAACTATGTTGATAGCCCCTTCGGTGTCGGCACACGGGGTGTAACCGTATAGTGTGCTTTTCCCTTTTGCAAAAGCGGCACATAGTATTGCCCTCTGAGCGTGACTTTTAGATGCAGGTGCTGTTATACGGCCCAGTACCACAGCTTTATTAATGTGGTTGGGGTAGAACTTCCTGGATGTAAGTCTCTCTGCCTCCAGCATTGTAAACTGACCGGGTGCTGTCTCAGAGCTCTTATCTGCAGAGCAATAGATAAATGGTGACCCTGTTGATAGTGAAAGGAGTCTGGTAAAGCGCCCCTCTTCACCTATTGAGAAGGCAACAAGAGTATTGGCAGGGCAGTTCTTGTAAAGTCTTATAAGTCGCGAACACTCCTGAATGTTTTTTGCGTTTGTTACAATCTTAACCAGATCGGCACCCTTGCTTACGGAGTCCTCATAGATCTCCAACAATCTCTCAAAGCTCTCGGTTGAGTTGAAGTTGTGATAGGAGAGAATAATTTTGAATCCGCTCTTCCGTGCAGCTGCAATAAGCTCGTCACGATACTCCGCAGGGGAGTCATAATCGAGATCGATAAACCTTTTACCCCTGCTTTTACGAAGCCGGCTTCCCATAATTGCCCATAAAAGACGCTTCCGGCTCTCTTCCCAGGATATTTCGTATGCCCGGCAGGTTGCAATGAGATCTTTTTTAGACCTGAAAAGATTGGCTGTAGCTTCTCTTGTCAATTCGGTAAGGTCAAGCCGTATCTCGGCCATATGGGCTTTTGACAGGGCCTCATTAACTGCCGCAATTCCCTTGGCACCAATGCTAACACAAATCATATAAATACTCCTCTAATTTGCTAATCTCAAGTGGGTAAGCTATACATTTACCAATTTTTTCAATTAAAATAAATGAGATAACCCCTCCCGACCTCTTTTTGTCTCTCTTTATTGCACCGGCAAGTTTATATGCATCAACCGGAGATGTTGTCTCAAGCCCCAAAGTTGAAAAATCTTTTTCAATTATTGCGGCTTCGCTCTCATCTAAAAGCGAAAGTTTTACTGATAATTTAGCGGCCAGTATAATGCCTGCAGCAACCGCCCGGCCGTGCGGGATACCACTCTCTTTCTCTATGGCGTGGGCAAAAGTATGGCCCAGATTTAACAGTTTACGCCTACCGTTCTCGTAAAGATCGTGCGATGTAATATCTGTTTTAATTCTTGCTGCCTCTCTTATAAGATTTGTAAGCGGACTGAGGTCTCTGGATTCCTGACCGGACTCCGTTGACTTGTCTGCAAGAATAGATCTATTTGCCTTTAGCACATCAATTGTTGTGAAATAGCTCTCCCGGCTATCGATGATAAATGTTTTTAGCAGTTCGGCAAGCCCCTCTTTAACCTCTTCCAGAGGAAGAGTGTTGAGAAACCCGGGGCAGAGTACAGTAAACTCCGGCTGCCTTGTAACTCCAATAATATTTTTATATCCAAGCAAATTTACTCCGTTTTTACCACCCAAAGCTGCATCAACCTGGGCGAGGAGTGTTGTGGGAACAAAGGCGCACTGTATGCCCCTGAAGTATGTGGAAGCTATAAAGCCACCTAGATCGGTGAGAATTCCTCCGCCGGCGACCAGAAGAAATGTCTCTCTGTCTGCCTCCATCTCCATTAATTTAAGTGCTGTTTTTGCCAGCACTTCAAGTGTTTTGTTGCTCTCGGTTGCCTCAATTTCTATCTGGGGAGAGGGAAAGAAATGTCCGTACAGACGCTGTACATTGCTGTCTATTAATGTAATAACCTTACCCTTCTGAGCAAAAAGGGCGGCTATCTCTTGGGGGGAGGAACACTCTTTGATTATTGCCGGATTTAGATTCTCCATTTGTGCAAAGTTAAAATTTAAAAGCTTATTTTTTAGTAATGGATAAATAAAATTGAGGATTAAATATAAATCAGACGCATAATGTGGTTACAATATGAAATGATGTAGTTTTAGGGTAAAAATGTTGTGCAGGACATATTGTGGAACACTTATTGGCATAGAGGCCATTACTGTAACTGTTGAGATTGATGTTTCTGTGGGGGTGAATTTCTTTATGGTGGGTCTGCCCGACAGTGCCGTAAGGGAGAGTCAGCAGAGAATAACCACTTCCCTGGCAGTTATCGGCGCGAAGATACCCGGTAAAAAGATTGTTGTAAACCTTGCCCCGGCCGACCTTAAGAAGGAGGGCTCTTCGTTCGATCTGGCAATAGCAATCGGGATATTAGCCGCATCGGGGCAATACTCGTTTCCTAACCTGGGTGACTATTTTATGTCGGGAGAGTTAGCTCTTGACGGTTCATTGCGTGGTGTACCCGGCGCATTGCCGCTGGCGGTTCATGCTTCAAATGAGTATTTCAAATGTTGTATCTTTCCGGCAGAGTCTGCCGAAGAGGCGGCCGGGGCCGGCACCGGAAACATTTATGCTGCAAATTCTCTTAAGGATGTCATTGCCATATTGTTGGGAGAGAGAGCCATGAAGCCCCTGGGTAATGTTGAGATGCTGCAGGTTAGGTCTCTTACTGAGAGGGGGGTGCCCGATTTTTCGGAGATCAGGGGGCAGGAGCATGTAAAGAGAGGATTGGAGATTGCAGCAGCAGGCGCCCATAACTTAATTATGTGCGGCGTTCCCGGATCGGGCAAGAGCATGATGGCAAAAGCTCTTGCCGGTATTCTTCCTCCAATGAGCAGAGAAGAGTCAATTGAGACGGGCATGATATACTCTGTTGCAGGGAGATGGGGCAGAGAGATTTCCAACGGTTTATCCGGTGAAAGACCCTTCCGTGCCCCGCATCACTCCGCCTCCAATGTTGCTATAACCGGAGGTGGCTCCAGAGCTATACCCGGAGAGATATCTCTGTCACACAATGGTGTGCTTTATCTGGACGAGCTTCCTGAGTTTCGTACAGACCTGCTTGAGAGTCTCAGGCAACCACTGGAGGATAAAGTGATTAATATTGCAAGATCGAAGTACAAGATTAGTTATCCCTGTAATTTTATGCTAATTGCCTCTATGAACCCCTGTCCGTGTGGTTACTACGGCTATCCTGGAGATAAATGTACATGTCAGCAATACCGGGTTTTGCGTTATCGCTCAAAAATTTCCGGACCTCTAATTGACAGAATTGATATACACCTGGAGGTAAATCCTGTTGAGATAAGTTCGTTATTAAACACTAATAAAGCAGAGAGCAGCGACACTATTCTTAAACGGGTTGAAAAAGCCAGAGAGGGGCAGTATAACAGATTCAACCAAAGGTTAACCAATTCCAATATGACTCTCAGCCATATAAAGGAGTATTGCAAACTGGGAGAACAAGAGCAGAAACTTATTGAGTTTGCCGTTAAGAGACTCGATTTGTCGGCAAGAGCTTATCACCGGATTCTTAAAGTATCCCGCACCATTGCCGATCTTGACTGTTCGGCAAAAATTGAAGCCGCCCATCTTGCCGAAGCCATACAGTACCGGGGTAGTTAAGTTTTTTGTAATTTTGTTGAGACTTTTGATGTTAGACAATGATTAATAAGATTATTATTAAGGGGTTACCCGATATAGAGAATGCTGCGGGAAGATTTCTGGAGTTGAAGGGCAACTGCAATATAGTTGCTTTATACGGAGAGATGGGTGCAGGTAAAACAACATTTGCAAAGGCGTTGTGCAAGGTTCTGGGTGTTGTTGATGAGGTTAGCAGCCCTACTTTCAATATTGTTAATGAGTATCTCTGCAAAACGGGCGAAAGTGTTTTTCATTTCGATTTTTACAGGATAGATAACCTGGATGAGGTTTATGATATAGGTTTTAGTGAATACCTGTATAGCGGTAGTCTGTGTATTATTGAATGGCCCGAAAAAGTAGAACAGATACTGCCCGATGATACACTCAAAGTGCAGATATCTGTTCTTAAAAACCACTACAGAGAGCTCACATTCGGCCCTGCCGCAATTTAATTTTCGGGGTAAAGAAGATAGGGTTTGCGTTGTTTTTTAAATTTCTCAACATCATCCGCCCACATCGCCTTGATTTCAGCTGCAGACTTACCATCTTTAATCATTCTTCTTACATAGTCTCTTCCCATTAATCTTTCGAAGAAAGGACGGAAGAAGTGATCGTCAAGATTGAGATTGGTATATGCGTCAATTACATATTCCAGGTTAATTCCCGCCTTGTTTATCTCCTCTATTGAAGGCTCTTTGCTAAGGTCAACACCAAAACACTCTTTGTTCAGCTGTGGCGGAAACTTTGCTCCGGGCACACTGCGTGGAGTGAACCTGAAGTCGTAACCCTTCATATTAGGGTGTCCGTATATCTGGAATGGGTAGTCGGTACCTCTACCGAGACTCACCGGTGTTGCCTCGAAGTAACATATAGAGGGGTACAGGTATATCGATCTCATATTTGGCAAATTGGGTGAGGGTTTAACGGGCAGTTCATACATTGTGGCGTGAGTGTAATTTTTACACTTAATGACTGTAATGTCGCACTGAATACCTCCCGGGAGCCATTTTTCTCCATTTATCATGCCGGCCAGCTCTCCCAGAGTCATACCATGTACTGTGGGGATTGGCAGCCAACCTACCGCAGAACGGAAGTTGAGATCGAGAATAGGGCCGTCCACATAAAAACCAATTGGATTGGGTCTGTCCAGCAGTATCATCTTAACCTTATTCTCTGCACATGACTCCATCATTTTTGCCATTGTGGTGAGATAGGTGTAGAAACGCACTCCAACATCCTGAAGATCGAAAAGCAGAACATCTATCTGTTTCATAAGATCGACAGATGGTTTGCCGGTATTTCCATCGTATAGCGATTTTATTGGAATACCTGTCTTTTCGTCAACAGAGCTGGCTACATGTTCGCCTGCATCTGCATCACCCCTGAAACCGTGCTCGGGAGAGAGGATTGCAACGATATTCACTTTTAAGCTGACAAGTGAGTCCACCAGGTGTGTGTTGCCTATTATGCCGGTCTGGTTGGTTAACACAGCCACTTTTTTACCTTTGAGAAGCGGCAGATATTCGTTGACAGATTCGGCTCCTGTAATAACATTCTGAGCAGATGCCCGGAGAGACAAAACAAGCAGAAGGGTAAGAATTAAAATCTTTTTCATTATTGAAAACGGGTTTTAAATTATTAAATAGCGTTACCGGGTAAATATAGTGAATTAGTGTTAAACTATACCACCTCCGCTGAGTAATCACCATCTTTTACACCAAAGCGACCTATGCGGTATATTGGGATATTCTCTTTTGCAGCAAAACTCCCGAACTGCTCTGACATCTCCTCTTCGACAGCCACCAGAAGACCTCCGCTGGTCTGAGGGTCGCACAGAAGTGACCTTTGATCGCCGGACATCGGGGATACTTTATGCCCGTAACTGTTGTAATTCCTGTTAGTACCTCCCGGTATGCACTCTTGTTTAATGTAGTAATCTACGCCCTTAATACGGGGTACTTTGCTGTATTCAATTACTACTTTGAGGTTGTTACCCTGTGTCATCTCGAGGGAGTGCCCCAGCAGCCCGAAACCTGTAACATCTGTCATTGCTTTTACTTCGGGACGAAGGGCAAAAAGCTCTCCTGCTTTGTTGAGTGTTGTCATTAGAGAGGTAGCTGTTATTCTGTCCTCTTCTCTTGCCACACCAAACTTTTCTGCAGTAGTCACCAACCCTATTCCAAGTGGTTTTGTGAGATAGAGCAGGCAACTTTTAGTGGCATCGTTATTCTTTTTAACCATTTGTGTATCTACAATACCGGTAACAGCAAGCCCGAATATAGGATCGGAGCTGTTTATGCTGTGACCTCCGGCCAACGGGATACCAGCAAGGTCGCATATCTCTTTTGCACCTGATATAACCTCAGAAGCAAGCTGCGGGGAGAGTTTATCTAGCGGCCACCCCAGGATGGAGATTGCCATAAGAGGTTTACCTCCCATTGCATATATATCGGAGATTGCATTAGTTGCCGAAATTCGTCCAAAGTCGAAAGGGTCGTCAACAATTGGTGTGAAGAAATCTGTCGTGCTGACAATTGCCTTGCCTCCTCCTATGTCAAAAACAGCAGCATCGTCGCTGCATTCGTTCCCAACCAGAAGATTATGGTATTTACCCGGAGTGCGACTGTTTTTTAGTATCTCCTCAAGATCTTTGGGTGCTATTTTACATCCGCACCCTGCTCCCGGACTGAATTGAGTGAGTCTTATGGTGCTCATCTATTGGTTGTTTACAGGTTTATTATTTTTGTGCAATTATGTTGAATATCAATTATGTCGGCCATTGTTCCAACTGTACCGGCAGCTGATTTGCCAAGCAGATTATAGAATGAAAGACAGGTCTTGCAAACTATAATTTTTGTTCCCAATTTCTCGATAGAGTTAAACAACTCTGTTATCTCGCACTCTTGGCATACCAGTTTAACACCCTCTGCGTAAAGACAAATATATGCAGGTATTTTACTCTCCTGTATTAAGAGAGAGAGATAATTTTTAAGAAGAGTAGTTGAGAGTTCTGCAGGTGCATCTCCCATTCCCTGGCGGGATATTACAATTGCAATTTTTGAATTTATCTGGCTTCTCATAATGTTTGGTATGGCATTTATTATTCTTGAATGTATTATGACTTGAGATTCTTTGCGGTTGCAGTTAACTCTTCTACAATTTCTGTATTCTGATGATGGTTGTAGTTTACTGACGGAAGAGCTTGCCAGTTTTCACCAAAGCGGGTGCAAAGCTGTGAGGAGTATGCCTTATCGTAGTAGGTAAGGCAAATGCGTGCTGCATTCTTCAGATCTCCGGCTCTGCAGGAGTCTATTGCAAATTTGCAACTGTCGTAACCAAGACGCTTCTGGATCTTTGTTATGGATTGTTCAAGTTGTGCAGTATCCTCACATCCATAGTCTCTGAGAAGTCTTTCCAATCTCGATTCAAACGGAGCATTCACCACAATTACCGGAGCATTGCGCATCTGTTGCCACAAATGCTGCGGGATAAAGACCTTGCCTACATTGTGACTCTCATCTTCTATCCACACTTTTTTTAAGGAGTCCATTCTGAGAACTTCTGCCGAAAGCATATTTTCGAACATCTCATTGGAGGGTTGGGGTGGCAGACCGATTGAACCGAAAGCCGACCCTTTATGATTGGCAATAGCTTCGAGGTCTATAACTTGTTGCCCACTCTTTTCCAGAATTTTAAGAAGATCTGTTTTGCCCGAACCTGTAAACCCTCCCAGAAGCACAATTTGGAGTGGTTTTCTAAAACTGTCCAACACATAATTGCGGTAGCTTTTATAGCCGCCATCAAGAGTGTTGCACTCAATGCCCAGTGTCTCCAGCAACCATGCCATTGACGAACTTCTCATACCCCCTCTCCAGCAGTGAACAAGAAGCCGGGGAGAGTTGAGAGAAAGTGCATATTTTGAGAAGCCGGGCATTTTTGGACCAACAATTTCGAGTCCTCTTTGAACCGCTTTAACTCTTCCTCTCTGCTTGTATATTGTTCCAATCTCTGCTCTCTCTTCGTTGGAGAACAGGGGTAAATTAAGAGCCCCGGGGATATGAGCGTGCTCGTATTCTCCCGGGGATCTGACATCTATTATCGGAAACTTTTTTGAGAGTTCAAGAAACTCTTCTGTAAAGATTGCTTTTGACATAGTCTTTTCCCTATGCAAAAGTAGTTTATTTTTAGAAATTAAATTTGAGACCAAGTGCCGGAATTAAAGCAGTAGCTTTGTAGTCTCCCATAAAATTAACATTAGGATTCCATGTTTCAGGAACATATCCTCTTGTTTTTTGCCCTACAAGTGCCTGAAATCCAAAATCAATAGTTAACATTTCAATAGGTTTGTATGAGAAACCTGTAGTTGCACTGAATTTGTTTGCTCCCGGTGTCTCCGGACCATAAAGGTTGGTGTCGACAGGTGTTGTGTCGTAAATAAGACCAAAGCGCCACATGAACTTCTCACTGCATTCGTACTCACCACCAATACGGTAAATAAGAGTATTTTTAAAATTCTTGTTAGATACAAGCTGAAGATTGCCGGCGTCACTTCCGTAACCTATAGTAAGTTTGTCATAAGCTTTCCATCCAACATATTGAACCTCTGCAGAGAGCAGAAATTTATCGCTGGTCTGGTAGGCAATACCTACATTAAGGTTAGATGGGATTGGAAGAGCCGCAGAGAATTTTTTACCATCAATAGGAGGTATGGGAACTGCCCCCGGCATCATTGAATTGACAGTAGTAATCATGGATAACATCTCAGGGCCGGCATAGCTTACTGTAGTCATACCGTCTGTAACCTCCATCATCACTTTTGAGCGATAAGAGATACCAATGCTAAGTTTGTCGTTTGGAGTATAAAGTATACCGGCATTGAATCCCATTGAAATATTGGACTCACCCTCCAGCTTAGCTGTAACAGATGGCTGATTGGCATACATATCCAAAACTGCTTTGAATGCAGGATTTAATGCACCTAAAGCGTTGAGTGCTCCCATTCTGGTAAGTGCTCTCTCTATAGAGAAACTTCCGAAATCTACCATCAAACCTGCTCCAAAGCTTAATTTATCATTAAGTTTATAGGAGATTGTAGGTTGAATTGAGAATGCTTTGAGAGATATATTCTGTACATGATGAGCTCCAACCCAGTTATCGGGCCAAACCAATGAGTTTCCAACAGGATTTGTTATGCTTATCCCTGCAAAAAACTTCTCGCTTATTCTAAAACCGGCATATCCAAAGAGAGGAGTGCCTACAGGATTGTCGCTTTCTACCGAATAAGAGTCGTTAAGATATTTAACTTTGGAGAAAATAGCATTCGCTCCCAAAGAGATCTCATATTGACCTTTCATAAATGAGAGGCCGGCAGGGTTAAACAGCATACTTTCGGAACCCAGTTTAAGTGCTGTTCCAAGGTGGCCCATACCAACCTGGCGGGCGCTTTGTGAATTTATCTGATACCCCTCTGCCATAAGACTCACACTGACCAATCCGGCCATAAGTAATAGTGATAGTTTTTGTAGTTTCATGATTTTAGTTATTTAAAACGGAACAAATCTAATATTAATATGAATACATTATACCCTTAGAGTCGAAAATATGCAAATTGCAATGAATCAAAAATATAAAAATTCACTTTTGACATTCCAAAGGTGAAGATATTCAACGGAGTTGTCTAATTGTTGTTAAGTTGGGGTATCTCCACTTCATTCCGGTAATCTCCAATGAGATAGCGGCTGAAGTAATCTCCCATTCTCCAGAAGAAGTACTCTGTCATATCTCCAAAGGCGTGTCTCTGCCCCGGAAGCATAAGCATATCGAATCTCTTGTTTGCACGGATAAGGGCATTAACCATCCGCATTGTGTTTGCCGGATGTACATTATTGTCAATGTCGCCGTGAACCAAAAGCAGGCGGCCTTTAAGGTTTTTGGCTATCTGAGTGTTACGGTCAATGCTGTATTTGAATGTAGTATCCCCCTTTTCTGAAATCTGCTCCAGAACTCCGTGATGCTGTTCGCTCCACCAGCGATTGTAAATGTTGTTCTCGTGATTACCTGCGCTGGAAACTGCAACTTTGAAGAAATCGGGATATACAAGCATTGCAGCAGTTGACATAAAACCGCCACCGGAGTGTCCGTGAATACCAACTCTGTTGATGTCAATAAATTTATGTCTTGCGGCAAGCTTTTCAACCACAATCTTTTTGTCTTCAAGTCCGTAATCTCTCAGATTACCGTAACCGTAGTTATGATACCATTTAGAGCGAGCGGGGTGTCCTCCGCGGTTTCCAACGGTAACCACAATGAATCCAAATTGTGCCAGGCGATCTACCCTGTCCATGCTTTTAGTCCAGGAGGCGTTTACTGCTTCCGTTTGCGGGCCGGGATAGACATACTCGATAATTGGATATAGTTTGGTTGAGTCGAAATCGAATGGTTTATACATAACTCCGTAGAGATCGGTCTTTCCGTCGCCGGCTTTAACTGTGAATCGTTCGGGGAATTTGTATCCCATCTCGAACAGGGGAGAGAGGTCTGTCTCTTCAAGATGTAAAATTTTACGGCCGTTATTGTCATAAAGAGCCGATTTAGGTGCGGTATCAACCCGGGAGTAGTTGTTTACAAAGAATCTTCCGTTGTCCGATACATTTGCATCGTGGTTATAATCACCGGCATTAAGCAGCCGGAGATTTGAGCCGTCGAGGTTTGCCCTGTACTGGTGGGTATAGTACGGGTTTTCGTTCTTCTCCCTGGCGTTGGCCGTAAAGTAAACAACTCTCTGAACAGGATCTATTGCAGAGACATCCTCCACATGATAGTCACCGGATGTTATCTGACTCTTAAGGTTGCCATCGCTGTCGTAAAGATAGAGGTGAGCCCAGCCACTTCTCTCCGACCACCAGATAAACTCTCTTCCGTTATTGAGGAACCTCACTGGACGGGTTTCGATATATGTATTCATCCTCTCTTCCACCAGAGGTTTTATAGTGTCGGCGGTTATATTGGCTACGCAGAAATCGACCCTTTTAATGTCGCGGCTGATGCGGGTAACATAAAATTTATCATTATCGCCAAGCCAAATGTTGTGGCGTATATCGTCGAACATATCCTTTTTAAGGGCAGGCATGGTGTTAATTCTCAGCTCCTGATCTTTAAATGCGGCAGTGTTTATCTCTTTATAACTTTTGCTCTCCATGTCGTATAGGAACAGGTGTCTGGAGGGTGCCTCCGGTTCACCTGCCATGTGGTATTTGTACCTTTCGAGTTTTGGACGGGGTTCGGCCAGCACATCAATAACCCAAAGATCTTTGACCTTTGTTGTGTTGCTGCGAATCATTGCAAATCTTTTTGAGTCGGGAGACCATACAACGAAGGCCCCGGTACGCTTGTTTTTGTCTTTTTCAGTTGAGTAGAAGTTGTAATCTCCCGAACCAAAAGCAAACTCTTCTGTTCCTTCTGTAGTTAGCTGATGTTCTACAATTGTAGAGTCTTCTTCGTTTTTACGGGCCTTCTCGAAATTCTCCATATCCATATAGTATAGATTGAAATTCCTTGAGAATACTACATATTTTTTATCGGGAGAAACGCTGCCCCATCTCGGATATGGTTTAGGTGCTTTATAATCGGCTATCTCTGTAAGAGTATTGGTTGCAATGTCGTACTCGAAACCATGTAGCTTCTTCTCTTTTTTGGGTTTGCCGGTCTTTTCGTCTTTTACCTCAACATCTGCGGTGCTTCTTATTTCGAATGTGAACTTTTTGTCGTCAACCAGTTTGAAGCTTTGGATGGGAATGTTCTGGGCATCAAAAGGATCCTTTACAATTTCGGTGAGTTGAGCTGCAAGTCTGGCGTTGTCGAATACGGGCCTTTTTGTACCCTGTACCGGATCGACTATGTAGTAGAAGGTTCCTTCGGGAGTCTGGTAGGTGTACCAAAACCTGTCGGAGTTTTTAAACCAGTTTGGGTTTACAGATGTGGAGAAGACCAGTTTGTTCACCTTTTTGGGGGAGAACCTTGCGGCAAGATCGTAATTTGCCACGGTGACCGGTGTCTGCTGTGCACGGAGTGTAAGGCCGGACAGAATGAACAGTGCGATAATAAACAGTGTTTTGTGTTTCATTTTAAAGTAGTTATAATATTATATATTGATATCTCGTTTCCACTCTCCAACCTCCATCTGGTGAAGGGCTCTGTCGGCAACAAGAAACCTTACAGCTGTTCTTACCTGGTGAAAGCCCTGAATACCTGCTGCACCGGGATTGACACAGATGAGATTGTGAGTTTTGTCGTTTACAATTTTTAGTATATGAGAGTGGCCGCAAATAAAGACATCGGGACGATGCGCCTCTATAAGCTGAAGGGCGCGGTAATCGTATCTGCCGGGATAGCCGCCAATATGCATCATAAGAAAACGAAGGCCCTCCATGTCGAAAAGCTGAATATAGGGATGTATAAGCCGTATATCCTGTCCATCGCAGTTGCCGTAAACTCCTTTTAGGGGCTTATGAGAAGAGATGAGGTTGGAGGTGGCTGCATTGCCGAAATCACCGGCATGCCAGATCTGGTCTACATCTTTGAAAAAATGGGCAAGCTTGTCATCGTAGTGACAATGGGTGTCCGAGAGGAGTCCTATATAGGGCATTTGAGTGGGTCTTAACTTGTTTTACAGCTTAATGACAATTTTCTTCTTGTATAGTATTATTGCCATTGTAGTAAAGATTGCCACATATGCTATCGCGTGTAGAAGCGAACCCCATTCGTTGTGTCCTAATAGCGATACACAGCAGTTTTGGTATATCCACGAAGCGGCACTTGTGGTTACCTCTTTAAAGGTGCCGTCGTCCTGCAGAACAAGTGTCTCCCAACGAATAATCCTCCCCAGTGTTCTTGCCATTACCCCTGCCATTACAAATGCAAACAGAGGATTAAGCCCAAGAGCTTTAAACGGGAAGAAGTACTTCTCTTTACCCTTGATGTCAATAAGGTAAACAAAGAAAGCCAGCATTATTACAGACCATCCTCCTGCATAGATAACATAGGAGGGTGTCCATAATGGTTTATTGATTGGGATAAAGGTGCTCATAACTATTCCCGCACCCAGAGCAACAAGGCCTATAGTGTACAGGTCTCCCACTGCTGTAATCTTATCCTTGCTCTTACGGATGAGACCTCCGATAAGATATCCGAACAGAACTGTTGCCGAACCTGACAATACTCCAAGGGTACCCTCCGGGTCAAACGGAAAACCAAAGCTTTTTGAAATATGATTTGTCCCAACCAGAAACTGGTCGATTACACCTGCAATAGTCCCCTCCTTTGAGAATGGGTCATCACCCCCAAACACTACAAGGATTAACCAGTGTAAAAACATGAGGGAAACTCCCGCTATTATAATCTTCTTAGGTTTTTGAAGCCAGAGAGCAATGAGGGCTCCAACAAGATAACAGAGTGCAATTCTTTGAAGAACTCCAAATATTCTTATTCTGCCAATGTATGCAACCCAGTTCTCAATAAATGAGAGATCGGGATTGGGATTGAGGTTATAGAACGGAAATGCGTGCAGCAACAGACCGGTGAGAAATATAAAAAACGCGCGCTTTACTACCTTTAGAGTGGAGGTTTTGTTGAGTGTCTCTCCGTACTTTGCAAAGGCAAAAGAGAGTGCGGCACCAACAATAAAGAGGAAGAACGGGAAGACAAGGTCGGTTGGTGTGCAGCCATGCCAGGCAGCGTGTTTTAGCGGAGGAAATATCTTTCCCCACGACCCGGGATTGTTTACCAGAATCATTCCGGCTATGGTCATACCCCTCAGCACATCCAGTGCGGTGTATCTGTTTGTTACCGATTTATCCATTTTTTTAAATGTTTATAAAACAAAAATAACCTTTTTAAATATATTTGTACTGTTATGGAGTTCTTTTTTACAACCAATATCGACAGGGAGACCGCTTTGCTGGACGAGCACGAGGCGGCTCACTGCACTCGTGTATTGCGTAAAAGACCGGGAGATGTGATTAATTTCACAGATGGTGCCGGCACTCTTTACACTGCAGAAATTGCGGGGCCTGTGGGAAGAGAGCTCATGCTTAAGATAATAGATTTCTACCACAACTATTCTCCAAGACCCTACTATCTGCACATGGCAGTAGCACCGGTTAAAAACCCCGACAGGTATGAGTGGTTTCTGGAGAAGGCAACCGAGACAGGCGTAGATGAGATTACACCCATATTGGGAGTCCACTCTGCAAAAAGGTCGTTTAACCACAAAAGAGGAGAGAAGATTCTGCTATCGGCTATGAAGCAGTCGTTAAAGGCACGCCTGCCGCAGCTGAATCCCCTTACAGAGACATTGCTGTTTCTGGAGAGTTTTGCCAATAGAGACGATATTGTTAAACTAATCGGCCACTGCAGGGAGGGAGAAAAAACAGCTCTGCCTGCGCTGTTGAAAGAGCGGTGTAAAGATGTTACAAATAAAGAGGAGAGAGTTAAGATACTTATATTGATTGGCCCTGAGGGAGACTTCTCGTCAGAGGAGATTGATTTTGCCAGGGAGTGCGGGTTTACAGCTATACACATGGGAAGTTCGAGATTTAGAACAGAGAGCGCGGCTCTCACTGCAGTAACCGCAGTCTATCTCAATTTTTTAACCTGATTGGCAGAAAGAGTTAAACACCCAGGAAGAGATAACCCAGATAACCCATATATAGTACTAAAAGAGTTAGCCCCTCTATTCTCTGAATTTTCAATCTGGTGCCACGGTATCCAAAGAATAGTACCAGTCCGGTGGCAAGAGCCGCAACCAGAGCATCTGTCATAATATGAGATGCAAATGGCAAAGGGGTTATTACCGAGCTTACTCCCAGAACCAGGAAGATGTTAAAAATATTTGACCCTACTACATTTCCTATTGCAATATCGCTGTTGCCTCTGTAGGCGGCAACCATACTTGTGGCCAGCTCGGGCAGTGAGGTGCCCAGTGCAACTATGGTCAGCCCTATCACCGTCTCGCTCATACCCCATTTAAAGGCAATCTTTGTGGCGCTCTCCACAATAATATCTCCTCCGAATATAAGTGCAGCCAGACCTCCTCCCAAAAAACCGATAGAGAGCCATACAGAGTATCCTTTTTCGGAGACAGGTGCCTGATCGTCAGGTATCTCTCCTTTCTTGGCCGACAGGTAAATGTAGTACATAAATACTCCAAAGAAGAGCAAGAGAATTAAACCGTCGCTTCTTGTAATGACTCCCGGGCTGTTGTCAAGGAATCTGTCTCCTGCAACTAAAATAAGTGCAAGAGAGGCAAGAATGGCAAAAGGAATCTCAATTTTTACAAGCGAAGTGCGGAGCCCTATTGGACGGATTAATGCAGTAAACCCTATAATAACCATGAAGTTAAAGATATTGCTGCCGATAACATTGCCAATAGCCATGCCGGCCGAATTGTCGAGACTGGCAACAACATTAACCGCAAGTTCGGGTGCGGATGTACCTACGGATACTACTGTCAGTCCGATGATAAGGTCTGAGACTCTTAGTTTTTTTGCTATTGAAGATGCCCCTTTAACAAGAAAGTCGGCTCCTGTTATCAGCAGAAAAAAGCCAAATATAAGCAGGATGTAATTGATCATTATATTGGTTTAGTTTCTTATTATTTTAACAATTGAGTTGTTGCCCAGAGATATTACCGAAGAGGGTCTGCCGGTTGCCCCGGCTTCCAGTGAGGGGTGAGCGTGCCATTGGCACTTATCGAATATCTCATCACCGAACTCTTCGTACAACAGGGGGTGTTTCTCTGTTGTAAACCCTTCGGTGGGAGTTACTACGGGTCTCCCAAACTTAGCAAGCATCATGGTGCAAAACGGATGGGTTACAACCCGCACAGCAACGCTGTTCTCCCCACTTGGTATTGATGCCGCCAGCCCGGTGGGGTCGTTTAAAATGAGTGTAAGCGGCTTGTCACTTACTTCAATAAGCTCATCTGCAATTTGCGGCACCTGTTTAAAATACCGGTAAAGCATATTTAAGTCCGGCATAAGAACAACCATACCTCTGTTTGAGCTTATTCCGGCAATCTCAGAGAGTTTCTCAACTGCTGCCGGGTTTGTCGCATCGCATCCCAGACTCCATACAGTGTCTGTCGGGAACAGGATTACTTCACCTGCTCTTAGCGCTTTTACTGACTCTTCAACTGCTTTTATTATCTCTTTTTCCATACTCATCTATGGTGTTTTTATAAATTCCAAATAGTCGTTCCGCTACTTTATCGTTTTTGAACCCCTTAGCGTGGTCGTAACCTCTCTCTATCATACTCACTTTAAGTGTAGGAGAGGAGAGGACCATCTCTATCTTATCTCCTATATCGCTTGGTGAAAAAGGATTTACATACAAAGGAGAGTCTCCTCCCGCCTCATGCATTGTTGTGCCTCCGCTTGTAACTACAGGTATTCCGTATGTTATACCTTCTAAAACGGGTATGCCAAATCCTTCGAAATGTGACACATAAACAAGCAACTGAGCGAGAGAGTAGATTGCCGGGATATGAGAGAAATCGACATTGTGCAGCATAACAACTCTGTCCTTAACGCCAAGTTTTTCGGCAATGGCGTTAACACGCAGCACATAGGGTGTCCATTTACCCAGACAATACAATTTGACATCGGAGGGCAGACGAGGCAGAGCTTTAACAATATTTATAACATTTTTTCTCTCCTCTACAGCCCCCATTGCTACAATAAACCGTTTGGGAAGATTGTAAATTTCGCGAACGTTATCTGTCTGCTGTTGCGACGCCCGTTTATAAAACTGATGGTGACAACTCTGGTAAACTACCTCGATTTTTGACGGGTCTGTTCCAAAAAAACCGACAATGTCATCGGCGGTCTGTTTGCTAATGGCAATTATCTTGTCTGCGACACGGGCAGCATGTTCTGCCTTGTGCCTGTAGAACCATCTGTCTATGGGCTTATAGAACCCGGGATAACGAATAAAGATAAGATCGTGAATTGTTACAATTTTGGGAACATCAAGATTTAATACCGGCAACTCACCGCTTAACCCGTGGAACAGACTCAGATTATCTTTTTCTATATCTCTTCTTATTGTACAGGAGCGCCACAAAGAGGGCATCACTCTGCCGGTACCGTTGGGGGTTACAACAGTAATGTTGGGCTTGTTTGCAAAGCTGTGAATGGGCTGCTGCTTATAAGCCGGGGTATATAAAATATATTCGTTGTAATTGAAGAAGTGCGAAAGGGAGATTATGGCAGAGCGGCTGTAGTTTCCCAAACCTCCTGTGTTTTTGAATGCTCTTTTGGCATCGAATCCTATCCTGTACATTCTCTAGGGGATAATAAGTTCTGATAAAACCGGGAAATGGTCGGAATAGCCTATCCTTGGAGTCTTATGACTTAAACTCCAAATTGGTTCCGGGTATAGGATGTAATCGATTCTAAGCAGAGGCCAGAACATAGAGTAGGTGGCACCAAACCCTTTTCCAGACTGCCGGAAGGTGTCTTTGTTATCTGATGTTAGTTTGTAGTAGGTATATGACATGGGAGTGTCGTTGAGGTCTCCGCAAATAACAGAGGGGAAAGGACTCTCTTTTATGTGGTTGACTATAGTGTCAACCTGTGCAGCCCTCTTCTTAAAGGTACCGGCCATCTTACCGTGCACTTCATATATCTCTTCTGTGACATTTCTGCTTTCGCGCAGCTTTTTTATGAGTGCCGTAAATGAGATGGAGTGCGATTCGAGATGGGTGTTGTATATGCGTATTACCCTTCCGTGGATGTCAATATCGGAGTATATACAGTGGTTTGTACCACCGGGGAATAGAATATGGTTTCTGTTTAAAATGGGGTATTTGCTGAAGGTGATGTTGCCGAATTTCGACCCTTTTTTTGTATTGAAGAGCATATGATGATAGTGGGTGTAACCGGGAAACATACCCTCTATCTCCGATGTGTCTTTTACATAAAACTCCTGAATGCATAGTATGTCGGGATTGTTTTGATTTAAGAACTCTTTTACTCCCGACAGATTGTGCGCAGCATTTTTGTTGTGTCCCTGTGAGAATGTGCCTACATTATATGTGCAGATCTTTAACGAGAGCCCTTCGGCTCCCTTCCGGGGCTCTCCCCATCTGACAAACATATCTGCAAAGAGCAGTGAGGGGACCAGTGCAAAAAAGGTTATCCAAACTGCACCCGACCTTCTTATGAGGCCGGTAATGAGGATTGCAATATTTATTATAACCAAAGGGATAAAATAGAGACCAAAGAAGAGCGGCACCGATGTCAATGACGGATTTATATAAACCGAGCAATAGGAGATGATAAGAGAGGCCGCGGCAATGATTATTGTCAGCCGGAAAAGCAGGGCCAATGGCCAGGGAGATCTCTTTCTTCTCTTACTCATCGGTTTTATTTAAAAGTACATACGGTTCTTCTTCTTCCAGTAAATTATGAGAAGATAACCGAATATCATCCCTCCAAGGTGTGCAAAGTGTGCAATGTTGCTGCCTCTGTTTGAGAACCCGAGGTATAATTCTATTAAACCGAAGATTATCACAAACCATTTTGCCTTAAGTGCAATTGGAGGGAATATCAGTTGCAGCACATTGTTTGGGAACAACATTCCGTATGCCAGCAGCACACCAAATACGGCCCCGGATGCCCCAACGGTCGGTGTCATTTTAATCAAATGAATTGAGTTGGCAGCCATGACATTACCGGCTTCGTATGCATTATTGAGTGATGATACCTCCAGATAGAGTACAAGTGAATGGAGCAGAGCAGCTCCCAGACCTGTGACCATATAGTAGATAAAAAACTTCTTGCTTCCCCACACCTGCTCCAGTACAATTCCAAATATTATCAGCGAGTACATATTGAAAAAGAGGTGAACGAAGTTGCCATGCATAAACATGTGCGTAACAAGCTGATATGGTTTAAAAAATGGTGAGTCGAAGTAGAAAAGTGCAAATTTCTCGTACATAAAATCTCCCGTTAGGAAGGTTACAACCAGCATTATTGCATTGATTATTACCAGATTTTTAACTACCGGAGGCAAATTGCCCCAAAATCCTGCTCCTCTGTTTATATACATATCTTTATAGTTTTCTTGTTGTTAGTTTTTTATTGCAGCATTGCTGCCAAATCTTCTGTAGGTATAATTTTCATACAGCTCTTACCCGAAGGGGTGAAACCAGGCTGACTGCATGCAAATAGTGTATCTACTAATGTTTGTGCCTCCAGAGTGTTCAACTGCCCGGTATTTCCGGCGGTTCCGGCCCGTGCAAGTCTCTCAGCAAGTTCCGATGCATCTTTCGATTTAAAGTCTTGTCCGTTTTGGCTAAGCTCCTCAACCAGGGAGTCAATCATAAGATCTATGGATTGCGTATCATCGCAGAACCCTTGCGGCAGAGCTCCAAATGTTAGAGACTCCTCTCCAAAGGTTATATCAAACCCCAGATAGGAGAGTGCCTCCTGATTCTCTTTGAGTATGGAAATGGTGTTTGCACCTGCCTCAACCTTTACCGGGAAGAGGGTTTGCTGAAAAATTCCGTTGCCGTGGCTGAGGGTTGAGAGATACTTTTCGTAGAGTATCCTTTCTCGGGCCCTTTTAATATCTATGAGAATGACTCCCGTTTTAATGGTTGTCATTATGTATCTGCCCGAAATTTGAAGTACCGGTTTGCCCGGGATAGAGGTGTCTCTGAAAAGCACCTCCTCTTCCTGTTGTGACTGATATGGTGTATGAAACCGTTGTTCAAGCTCCTGTGCGCTATGCCCGGGTGACTCATTAAAAGGGTTGAAAAGAGGGTCGTAATCAATTTTTGGCTCGGGTACATACCTGTTTGTATTTACCCTCGGAATGTCGGGAGCCCCCTCCATGTCAAAGTCTATACTGGGCATAAAGGAGTTTTTACCCAGCGACTCCCTGGTGGCAGAGTAGAGGATATCGAATAATGCAGAGTCGTCCTCGAATTTTATCTCTGTTTTGGAAGGATGAATATTAACATCTATCTTTTGCGGGTCTGTCTCAAAGAAGATGAAAAAAGAGGGGAGAGTACCTTCTGGAATCAGCCCCGAATATGCTTTAAGTATTGCTTTCTGAAAATAGGGGCTTCGGAAATATCTCCTGTTTGCAAAGAGGTACTGGAACCCGGGAGTCTTTCTGGCATCTTCGGGTTTTCCAATAAAACCGCTGATATCTGCAAGAGATGTCTTAACATTAATGTCAACCAGCTCGCGCCCGAGGTCTTTTCCGGCAGTGTCCAGAATGCGTTTTTTCAGCGGTGCCGGCGGCAGGTTGAGAATTTGATTGTTGTTATGAGTGAGCCGGAACGATATGTTTGGCCTGGTTATGGCAATGCGGGAGATGTCTGCAAGTATCTGACGGAACTCGGTTGAGTCGGTTTTAAGAAATTTGCGTCTTGCCGGCACATTGTAAAACAGATTACGGACAATGAAGTTGCAGCCATCGGGTGTTGAGACAGCACCTGTAGAGAGCAGTTTAGACTCGGCGAATTTAACTTCAAACCCGGTTTGGTCGTCTTTTCGTTTTGTTCTGAGGGTTACCTCGGCAACCGAACAGATTGAGGCAAGCGCCTCGCCCCGGAACCCAAATGTTTTTATCTGGTTGAGGTCCTCTGCAGTGGAGATTTTTGAAGTGGCATGGCGTAAAAAGCATTTTTGAGCATCTTCGGGAGACATTCCGCATCCATCATCAATTACCTGAATGAGAGTCCTGCCCGAATCACTTATAATCACCTGAATATTTGCAGCTCCGGCATCAACAGCATTCTCTACAAGCTCCTTTACAACCGAAGCCGGCCTCTGCACAACCTCGCCTGCTGCAATTAAATTCGAAATCTGAACCGGAAGAACCTGTATCATATTAAAAAGAGTGGAATAGTTGTTGCTTTATACAAAGAAAAAGCCCAGCGATTTTGCAAAAAGGTAAATTGCCACTACCAGACCCAAAAGAGAGATGAGAACAATAACCCTCATCAACAGCGGAGAGCCGGCCTGTTTGCGATTATCGTACAACGCTTTTCTGAAATTGTTTCTGATATTTTTACCCGGAACATAATCTTTCTCCTTGCCCTTCTCCTCCTCTCTGGCTCTGGCAATTCTCTCCTGCAGTGCCTCTTTACGAGGGTCGTAATAGAGGGGCTGATAGTTGAAGACCCTGTGTTTTGGAGTCTTGAAAAAACTTAAATTTAAACCCATAACCCTGTTTTTACCCTGTTTTTATCATACAAAGATAAGAATAAATATAGGAATTTTATTGTAGCTTTGCCGGTACATCAGAGATAAAAGTAAGCTGACTTCAAATTTAATAAGATGTACAGGATAGGTAACGGTTACGATGTACATTCCCTTGCAACGGGTTTTCCACTGTGGATTTGCGGATTAAAGATAGACCACGACAAAGGCTGCGTTGCTCACTCCGACGGAGACACCCCCATTCACGCACTTTGCGATGCCCTGCTGGGAGCACTTGCCCTTGGTGATATTGGCAAACACTTCCCCGACACCTCACCAAAATACAAGGGGATTGACAGTAAAATTCTTTTGAGAGAGGTTTGCGGAATGGTTGCTGCAAAAGGTTATAAAATTGTAAATACCGACATTACCATCGCCTTGCAGAGACCAAAAATTGCCCCTAAAATTGAAGAGATGAGAGCCCTCCTTGCATCCATCACCGGCTGTGATATCTCTTGCATCTCAATAAAAGCCACCACTACCGAACGACTCGGTTTTGTAGGCCGCGAAGAGGGCATAGAGGCCTGGGCAGTGGTGCTTCTGCAAAATGCTCTTTAGTAGTAAAATAAATCTAGTAAATTGGGCGGTCTCAACGAAATTGGTGCGGAAACTCACTCCAATCTGAGGCGGTTTTCGTAAACACTCCGTTTAAATAGCCGGTAGTGCGGATCATACGCCTGTGTATAGTGGTCGCTGTGGTGTACAACATACTTGCCGTCTTTGAGAAGCGACTCCAGAAAACGGGAGTCCTCCTCTAGACCGGCCATACGAGGGTACAACCTCCTGACAATCCTCTCTATATGCTTCCACTCCAAACGCCACTGCTCAACAGAGGGCAACTCCACATCCCGCGCACTCTCCATAAAGGCCTCGAGAAACTGAGAGTAACTTACCAATCCCTCCTTTAAAACGATAAGATCTAACCTTATAAAATTACCCTCCCAACCGGTAACCTCAGCATAACTAACCTGAGAAGGACCCCTTACAACCAGCAACTCGCGCCTGATGTACTCACCAACTGCAGCAGAGTCGGTAATAAGATGCCCCGGACCGAACTTGTCGTGAAAAAAGTTCTTGTAAATATCAACAAGCCGCGATTCGGGATAGTGCCTCATCTGCCACTGGACCCTCTCGGCAATCTTCTGATTCATCTGGTAACGACTATCACAGGAAGCAGTTAAAAAAGCAACCACCACCGCAATACACACGGCTCTGTATATGAGAGGCCTTATAACAGAACCCGCCCAACCAGACAAGCGCCCGTTATATGAAGAGATTGAATTAACCATTCTTAACCAGTTGTTTAATTGTTAAAGCCCCCAATCTGTTTTGTTTTTATTACTTAAAGCTATGTTAAACCCGCAATTTAATAATACAACCAAAGGTATGCAATATAGAATAAAAGAATTTGCCACATTACAAAAAAGTATTACTTTTGCACTCCAATTGAGGCGCGATAGCTCAGATGGTTAGAGCGCATGATTCATAATCATGAGGTCGGGAGTTCAATTCTCCCTCGCGCTACAAGAGAAGCCAACCCCTTGCCAAACGGCAAGGGGTTTTTGTTTTGACCTGACTCAAGCTTGCTTGAAGGAGGAGTCAAAACAAATAACCCACGGATAGCGAAGCACCCGGGGTTCTCTTCTCTTGGGCTGTATTGCCGAGCATTGGAGAATCACCGACCTGCGGGAG
>CAZPFI010000014.1:0-24744 GCA_964585795.1 uncultured Muribaculaceae bacterium
CTTTTGTCATTCTCGCCTAGTGTAAAGGTATAAAAGGTTGTAATCAGTTGTCATAGCGTATGTAGTCCATAGACCACTCCTTACTATCTCAACTGGATTGTGGTTAGAATATAATGATTTTTATACATAAATCAAGAGATTTTTTGTATTTTATTGTACTTTTTTATGTGATTATCTCTAAAATTGCAGCACGCGTTAATATAAAAGGGGCATTTCATTTTAACGCAGAGTTTGAAGATCACGCAGAGCATGTTTATGCGAATATGGTACAGGAGCATCCCGAGTGGGAAGAGCAGCCGGTTACAAATGAGCTTGTTAAAAACTATGCGGATGTTGACTCCTGGGCAGATATTTTTCGCAGGATAGGGCTGGACGAGAGAGATCATAAAAACGAAAGTCTCAGGTTTTGTGCCTAAAACATCAACAATAGTACAAAAACACTAAATTTGCCGGAAATTAAATTAGAATGACTACTAAAGAAGCAAGATTATTCCGGCGGGTTACCGGGTCTCTTTATATTATTTTTCTTGTTGCTGCAGGCCTGGTATATGTTAAATATACCTGGGATAAATTCCAGCAAGATAGGGCCAATGAGGTACTGGACATTGCCCGCTCTACAGTCGCATCCTTTCCCAAAGAGTATCTTGTGGTAATGGAGGCTGTGCCTGAAGATGCTGACAAACCGGAGTATATTAAGATAAAAAATGCTCTTGCCAGCATTGTTGAGGTGAATGAAAAGGTGAGATTTGCATACTTCTACAGATATAGAGATGGGAAGTTGTTCTTTTTAGCAGACTCAGAACCTGAGGGCTCGGAGGACTATTCACCTCCCGGACAGCAGTACGAAGAGGCCGACGAACAGGATTTGAGGCCTTTTATTGACGGGAAAGAGCTTGTAACCTCGCCTCTGACAGACAGATGGGGCACATGGGTTACGGTTTATATACCACTTTACAATCCGTCTAAAGGAGAAGTATGTTCGGTGTTTGGGATGGATTTCGATGCTAAATACTGGAACAAACAGCAAATAATAGAAGTTTCACAATCGGGTCTGGTTTTTTTTCTGTTGTTGTTCTCCGGCTTTTTTCTGTTGAAGTTTGTTAGAAAAACCAACATGCTAAGGCATGAGAATAATCTTAGAAGAAGAGTTGAGAGAGACCTTATTAAAGCAAAGCAAGAGGCAGAAATGGCAAATAAGGCAAAGAGTGTATTCCTCTCAAACATGTCACATGAGATAAGAACACCTTTGAATGCCATAATAGGGTTCTCACAGCTCATGAGCAGAGATAAGCAGCTGTCAAACCTGCAGAAGGAGTACAACGATTCCATTGTCAGAGCCGGAGAGCATCTTTTGGAATTAATAAATGAGATATTGGAGCTTTCTAAAATTGAGGCAGGAAGAATTGAAATAAACTCTGCCACAATAGATTTATATATTTTGCTTAATGACATTAATCTGCTTTTCAGCGAAAGGGCAAGGCATAAGAATTTGCAGTTGATATTTGAGAAAGCGGACGATTTACCTCAATATGTGGTTGTAGATGAGGGCAAGTTAAGGCAGTTGTTTGTAAATATTGTAGGGAATGCCGTTAAGTTTACCGAAGAGGGTGGAATTGCAGTTCGTACAAGAGTCTCGGAGAAGCAGGACGGCAGGAGAACACTTGTGGTAGAGGTACAGGATTCGGGTCCGGGAATATCTGATGATGAAATGGGCCGTTTGTTCAAACATTTCGAGCAGACAAGCTCAGGCATTAAAAAGGGGTTCGGGTCGGGCTTAGGGTTGGCTCTTAGCAAGGAGCTGGCAAAAATTATGGGTGGAGATATAACTGTTACCAGCGAGCTGGGTGTCGGTTCTGTTTTTACTTTTGAGGTTGAGATAAGCAATGGGAAACAGGAGGATGTTGAACGGCAGAACACAAATAAAGTGATAGGAATTAAGAGCGTAAAATCACAGGAGAAGAAACTTAAAATTTTGGTTGTTGATGATAAAGCAGAGAATCTGCAGGTTGCTGTTCACCTGTTGAAGGCAGTTGGATTTGAAACCATAGAAGCTGTCGACGGTGCCGATGCAATCGAAAAATTCAAGAAATACAATCCACATCTGATTTTGATGGATATGCGTATGCCGGTAATGGACGGTTACGAAGCCACTCAAAGGATAAAGGAAACTAAAGATGGCTGTAATATACCAATTGTTGCATTAACAGCAAGTACTTTTGAGGAGGAGAGGAAGAGAATAGCCGCCCTTAAAATGGAGGGATACATAAGAAAGCCATTCAGAGAGACGGAACTATTTAATACTATCGGCAAAATCCTGGATATTGAATACATTTACGAAGAGGAGAGTTATACTGAAGAACTGAATAAACCGGTATCTGAGATGCAATTAGAGGTGAGTCTCTCAAAACTAAGTGCCCGGAACAGAGAAGCATTATTAAACTCTGTTGCCGTAGCCGACCACGACCAGCTTATTGAGATTATTGAACAGATAGCTCTTGAGGATGCCGATTTGGGAAGGGAACTTATGTCTATGGCAAGGAATTTTGAATATCAAAACATAGAGAATCTGATTAACTCCAACAAATAAATATGGCAACAGAGAACAACAATAGTGCCTATGTACCAAATATCCTAATAGTGGATGACGTTCCAGCGAACCTTGTATTACTGGGGCACATTCTTAAAAACGCCGGCTATAAGGTGAGGCCGGTACCTAACGGAGCCATGGCACTTAAAGTTGCCGAAAATGAAAAGCCCGATCTCATATTTCTTGATGTTATGATGCCGGAGATGGATGGTTTTGAGGTGTGTCGCAAGTTAAAAGAGAACGAGAAGCTTAACGATGTGCCAGTTATTTTTATAAGTGCATTAAATGAAACATCGGATGTTGTAAAGGCATTGGAGGCAGGAGGATCCGATTACATAACAAAACCATTCCAGGAGGAGGAGGTAAAAGCACGCGCCGCACTTCATATCAAGCTCTATTTACAGACGAAGGAGTTGATTAAGGTAAATGCCGAAAGAAACAGATTCTTCTCAATTATTGCACACGACCTTAAGAGCCCGTTCAGTGTGGTTTTGGGGATGACACAGGCATTGGAGGAGGTGCTGCCACAACTGTCTGCAGAGGAGATTAAGAGCTTTGCAAAAAACATACACAGTTCGGCTACTTCACTTTTCCGGCTTCTGGATAACCTTCTGCAATGGTCCAGAGTTCAGCAGGGGTTGATACCGTTCGAACCCGTAAAGGAGCTGCTAAAATCTCTGATTTACGAGAGCTTGGATGCCGTTAAAGAGCAGGCAGAAAGGAAGGGCATAAAGATAGTTACCTCAGTAACCGACGAAGTAAATGTTATTGCCGATAAAAATATGCTGCTTACAATATTACGCAATCTGTTATCAAATGCTGTTAAGTTTACTCCTAAAGGAGGTACAATTACATTAACGGCAAAAAGTAACCATAAGCAATTTACGGAGATATCTGTCTCTGACACCGGTATAGGAATGCCTGCGACTATGGTTGAGAACCTGTTCCGGTTAGATGTAAAAAGCAACAGAGACGGTACTGACGGAGAACCCAGCACCGGCCTTGGACTTGTATTGTGCAAAGATTTTGTTGAGAAGAACGGAGGCAAAATGTGGGTTGAAAGCAAAGAGGGAGAAGGGAGTGTTTTCAGTTTTACAGTTCCATCTGCTTAAACGCATAAATAGAATTTCAGGTGCAATTTTTAACTATGTATAGCCCTCCGAAGGCCATTAAGTTAGTTTTGTCAACTTAACATTAACTCTACATAATTTTCGATTTATATTAGTGGGCCTATACAATGGCTCATTTTTATTTATACTAAATTATTCTTAAACAAAAGAATAATACTTTTATTGTAACTCTACAAAAATAATCGGACACAGAGAGATTAAGCATACTTATTGAGAATAACCTTAGTAAATATTTACTACATTGCGTAAAGTAATTTTATTAAACATAGAGAGTATGCTGTTTTTTACCAAGGCCAACAAATCGATTGAGCTCATCGACCAGTTTCTAAATTGTGTAGATCAAAGTCTGCTGCTTTTTAAAGAGGGGGTTAAGAATTATCTGTACTCTAACACAGAGAATTTCAATGCAAATCTTCAATCTCTGGCAAACTCAGAGCTTGAGTCGGATAAATTACGCAGAAAGATAGAGAACACTCTCTTTTCACAATCTCTCATGCCCGAACTAAGAGGTGATTTTATGAGATTGCTGGAAGAGCTTGACAATATTATAGATCAGGCCAAAAAGAATCTTTTTCAATTTGATGTAGAGACTCCACACATACCTGCAGAACTAATCCCCGATTTAATTCGTCTTACACAGATATCGGTTTCAGCTGCTGAATCTGTCATACCTGCTGCAAAGAGTTATTTTTCCGAACCGGTGAGTGTTAACGAAAAGATACACAGAGTATATTTTTATGAAAAGGAGGCAGATCTGCTTGCCGACATTATTCGTAGAAAAATCTTCAGGGAGATGCCCGATCTGAAGTTGAGCGAGAAGTTCCATTTGAGGTACTTCACTTTACATATTGAGATGATCTCTGATACCGCAGAAAAGGTTGCAGATCTCTTATCCATTATGGCAATTAAAAGAGTTGTTTAGTTATGTTGTTGACTCTTGTTTTTGTTTCTAGCGGACTGTTTCTTGGTTGGTCATTGGGGGCCAACGACGCTGCCAACATCTTTGGTACTGCCGTTGGTTCCCGGATGATTAAATTTGGTAAAGCCGCATTTATTGCCGGTCTTTTTGTAATCCTCGGGGCTGTATTTCAGGGAACGGGCACCACAAATACTTTATCGCAGCTTGGTTCTGTGGATGCCATTGGAGGGGCATTTACTGTGGCTTTATGTTCGGGATTGGTTGTTGCAATGATGACAAGATTCCGTTTGCCGGTTTCAACAGGGCAGGCAATAGTGGGAGCCATAATGGGATGGTGTTATTTTACAGCTAATCCGGTTGACTATAAAGTTCTTACAATGATTGTCGGCAGCTGGATAAGCGGGCCCGTGCTGGGAGCTCTCTTCTCAGCACTTCTCTATTTATTGCTAAGACAATATATTAGAAGAAGCCGCATACATCTTTTAAAACTCGATTCAATAATACGCTATGCACTTATTGTCGTGGGTGCATTTGGTGCGTATAGTCTGGGTGCAAACAACATAGCTAATGTAATGGGAGTGTTTGTCAAGACAGTATCGTTTGATTTAAATATTGCCGGATTTAACATCAATTCAATCAATATTCTCTTTTTGCTGGGGGGTATCTCCATTGCCATAGGAATTGCCACCTACAGCCGTAAAGTTATGGAGACAATAGGGAACGGTATATTGGCAATGACTCCGGAGAGTGCTATTGTAGTTGTTTTAGCACAAGCACTCGTATTGTTTATTTTTTCATCGACATCTCTGTCCAATTTTATACAGAGCATTGGTTTACCGCCCATTCCTCTTGTTCCGGTATCCAGTACTCAGGTAGTTGTCGGGTCTGTGATTGGTATTGGCATGGTTAAAGGTGTTCAGGAGATAAAGTTTAAAATGATAAGAAATATAATCGGGGGATGGATTCTTACACCACTGATGTCAGGTATAACAACTTTTTTCAGTCTCTTTTTTATTCAAAGTGTATTTGGCATAACAGTTACAAAAAAACACCTTGCCGAAAGTGTTCTGGAGCCCGGAACTGTTAAAAGTTCCACAATTAATATTCCGGTGGAGATGGTTAATAGCATAGTTATTATTATGCTTATTACACTGGTGATTTTGTCTCTTGTCCTGTTTTTCAGATATCAGCAGAATAAGATTAAACTAAAAGAGAACGAGAAGAGGTGGACAGAGATGGTTAACTATTCTGATGTCAGAAAATCGTTAAACGATATTGAAGTAAGCACGATACGACTAGAAAATGACACACTTGTTTCGCGACTTGAAGAGAGGAAGAGAGAGTTAATTACATACTCCTTAAGCATAGGGGAGCAGCGACAGCTATTGAGTTCTATTTGTAACAATATCGACAGAGCCATTGAGGCCGGAGATACAAAAGATAAGAACGAAATTCTTATTTCGGAGAAGAGACGAATAAAGCAAAAAATGAGCTTTACAAATGAAGTTGAAAAGATTTACTCTCAGGCCAATGAGGTCTTCGCCGATTTCTCTAACAGAGTTAGCAACCAGTTTCCAGAGCTTACACTTCAGGATAAAAGATTAATGGTTTTGTTGAGGATTGGTTTTTCTTCCAAAGAGATTGCCCCTATACTGAACATATCGGTTAAAAGCGTAGAGATAAGCAGATACAGGTTGAGGAAAAAATTGAATTTATCGCAGGACGACAATTTGACAGAGTTTATTAAAACATTGTAATTATATAAAAATTTTTAACACTTAAATTAACTATAAGAAAATGAAGAGATTATTATTTATGCTTATTATGTTGCTCTTTTATGGAGCAATAAATGCCCAGGAGGTTAAAAACGAAGATATTCGTTTTAACCAGTATGGGAAAATTGTAGATAGAAAACCTGTAGACGCAGAGGTACGAAATGGCATTATTGTCTTCGAGTCGAAGGATGGAGATTATAGGATGTGGTTCGACATTAGGGTACAGGCCGATGCTCAGTTTTTTTCCGATAAGGCACTCAATCCCATAGGTTACGGAACCTCAATCCGCAGAGCAAGATTTGCTGTTAAGGCAGATCTTTCGGAACGCTGGTACGGAGAGATAGATCTTGACTTCGCTAACGGTATTCTTGAATTGAAGGATGCATATCTCAAATATGATTTCCTGAATGGTTTGGAAACAAGAGCAGGTAATTTTAAAGAGAGATTCTCAATGTCTCAGAACACCACATCTAGGTATCTCCCTTTTATGGAGAGGTCTATGGCTGTAAATACATTTGTGCCATCAAGGCATATCGGCTGGGAAGTATCGTACACAGGTTCTAAGTTCCTTGCTGTTGGAGGTCTGTTTTTCCAGGAGATAGATGATGCAGAGATGAGAACTTATGTCGAAGATAATAACAAGGATTTTGGAAGGGATGCGGGCTACTCGCTCACCGGCAAGGTTATTTATATGCCTTTTAATCATAAAACCGATTATGGATTGCATCTGGCATATGCATACTCGTACAGAACACCAAAGTCGAGCGTTGCTCCCGGTGAATACGGATCTGCAAGATACAGCACCAGGTCTCTTAGCAGTATAAACAGGAAGAAGTATCTGGATACAGATCTGATTCCCAACTTAAGCCACTCTACACTTATGAATTTCGAGGCCGCTTTCTATTACAAAGGTTTTTCTGTAGAAGGGGAGTATGTTATGAATCAAACTCACAGAAATAACAACCTTGAGACACTCAACTTTGGTGGGTACTACGTACAAGGTTCATATCTGCTATTCGGAGGAACCAAAGCTTATAATAAAAGTGAAGGCGAATTCACACAACCCAACATAGGTAAAAGCTGGGGAGATGTGGAGCTTGGCTTCCGTTACGACTATGTTAACCTCAATAATAAAGATATCTACGGAGGTGCCGGTGAAGGTATTACAGCAGGTTTAACTTTTTACACAAACAGAAATGTAAAAGTTCAGCTTAATTACAGCTATGTAAACCACGACAGGTATGCGACCGGAAAAGGGAAGCTATTTGTGGGACATGATATCGAGGGAAACCTTACCAGAGACCCGAAGAAAGTTGCAACCTCTGCAGGTAAGGCAGGAGACGATTTTGGAATGTTTGGAGTAAGATTTGAGATTGATTTTTAAACAATAATACTGATAAAGAAATGAAAAATAAACATTTAATATTATTATCAATAGTAACGATTCTGTTTACCGGATCGTGTGTTAAAGATGAGATATTTGAGGGTCCGGCAAATATATCGAATGTAAGTGCCGATCCGGTTGCCCCAAAATCTACCGAAAGCGTGACTGTTACGGCAAAAATTACAGATCTTAAAGGAGTTGTATCGGCACAACTTAAGTACAAGCTCTCTACCGCAGCAACTTTTACTGCTGTAAACATGACATCTTCTTCTAATTATGTTTATACAGGTACAATACCTGCTCATCCGTTAAATGCAGTAGTAGAGTATTATATCGAAGTAGAAAATCAGGACGGTTTTATTGCAAGATATCCGGCTAATGCACCAACTCAGTTTGCTCAATACACAGTAGGGGCATCAACTGTTATATCTCTTTTTGTGAACGAAGTGTTTGCAGACGGAACAAAAGATGCAACCAATCCAGATTGGGTTGAGATTTACAACGCATCGGAAATTCCGGTCAATCTGGCGGGATATCTTTTCTCAGACGGAGGTATTTACGGAACTACAAAGCCAAAAAGAGTTCTGGGAGACCTGACGATTGCACCAAAAGGATTCCTTGTAATATCAACAGAGTATAACGGAGAGGATGTTCAGTTTGGTTTGAGTACAGGA
This sequence comes from uncultured Muribaculaceae bacterium, assembly GCA_964585795.1. Lineage (GTDB taxonomy): Bacteria > Bacteroidota > Bacteroidia > Bacteroidales > UBA932 > Bact-08. The sequence continues at coordinate 8,470 of CAZPFI010000014.1, forward strand.
GGAGATGCAATTTATCTGGAAAGCCCTGCAGGGATACTTGTAGCTTCTCTCGATTTTATGGGAATCTCACTTACAGGTGGTAAATCGTATGGCCGTAAGCCGGACGGATCGAATACCCTTGTTGTGTTCAATAACCCTACAAAAGGCACATCTAACAATAGTGCCAACTAAAAGAATTAACCAAATTTTACTATATGAGTAAAGAGGAGTTAAAAATTGGCGAAATTTCAAAACCTCGTTTTGAGTTTCGCAGCTTTGGTCAGAATTTCGAAGCTGCTGCTATACGCATGGCACGACTCTCTGTACCGGTTCCTGAAAAAGTGTGGGAGAGGACAAGTACCGAAATTTATATTGTTTCACGGACCAATGACATCAATAATACCAAGATTAGAGATGGAAAGATGGATATTAAGACATATGTTCAGACTGTTAACGGACTTGAACAATGGAATCCATTGATGAAAGGAGAGTTTCCCATCTCATCAGAGGTTCTTAAAAATGAGGTCTTTCCTGCATTTAAGGTAGAAATGCCGGTGCTTGAAAAAGATTTGTACACTTTTGAGGAGTTTCTCAAGATGATCGAAGATCATAACGACCTTCAGGCAGTAAGGGTTTTTAAAAGGAGGTATGGGTATATGGTTAACAATACTATTTGTGAGACCGGTGATGTTCTCATAAACGGAGCAAAGCTTGTAACCATAAACTCAGAATCTACCGAAGTTGAAGATATTCTTAAAACCATTAAGGATGTAGGATTGGAGGGTGTTGAGAACATCAATTATCTCCAGGCAATAAAGAGAGTTATTGGAATGATAAATAAACCTTTAGCAAACGAATAAGATGGCACAGGAGATAGAGAGAAAATTTTTGGTAAAATCGGAGGAGTACAAAAATGAGGCATCAAAGAGAACGAGAATCACACAGGGTTATCTCTCTTCGGTACCGGAACGAACTGTCAGGGTAAGGATAAAAGGAGACAAAGGATATCTGACAGTTAAAGGTATCGGAAATGAGTCGGGTGCGTCTCGCTTTGAATGGGAAATTGAGATACCCGTAAATGATGTTGATGAACTCCTTAAGATATGCGAACCGGGTGTTATTGACAAAACCCGGTATGAAGTAAAATGGGAGAATCTCATATTTGAGATTGATGAATTTTACGGCGAGAATATGGGTTTGACAGTGGCAGAGATAGAGTTGAAGTCGGAGGATGAGCATTTCACAAGACCTTTGTGGCTTGGAGATGAGGTTACCGGCGATTCTAAGTACTACAATTCTATGCTTATGAAACACCCGTATACAAAATGGTGAAACATGCTCCTGAACCACCCTGGTACATTTTGTATCCGGGTGGTTTTTTCTATTTTTAAATGATAATAAACATAAATGGGAATGAATATACCAGGTACCACTCACGATATTCTGGACATGAACAATTATCGGGTGGAGAAACTTAAAAAACAGGAGAAAGTTGGGTTTGAGTTGTGGATGGAGAGATTGGGAGGTCCAATAGCTATAGTTGTTTTTATTGCTATCTATTTTTTTATGGACATCTCCTATCTTAACGACATTAACCCCGGATTACTAAAAGGCGGTTCGTTAAGCCGTTTCAATGAGTTGGGAGCAGAAGGATTTTCAAGAATTAACTATGCTATGCTTGCAATTTTTGCTGCATCAATTGTTCTTTGGATAACTGAAGCGATACCCAATTACCTGACATCACTTTTTGTTATTATAGCAATGGTTCTAACGGGGGTAACCTCCGAAAAGCATGCATACGCACAGTTGGGACACCCTGTCATGTGGCTGAACATACTCTCATTTGTTTTGGCCAGTATGCTGGTAAAGACTCAGGCAGCAAAAAGATTTGCACTCTGGTTTGTTATAAAATTCGGGAAAAATGCAACCTGGATATTTTTCAGCTTTATTGTCATTAATGTTGTATTGTCGATATTCATCTCTGCCACAACGGCTAAAGCTACAATACTACTGCCAATTTTTATGGTAATTGCTGCTATTTACGGAGCAACTCCGGGTAAGAGAAACAATTTTGGAAGGAACATAGTACTTCAGAATCTCTTTCAGATAAATATGGGCGCCAGCGGTTTTATTACCGGATCGGGAGCGAATCTGTTGGCAGGATCGCTTATAGCCGGTTCATTGGGTTTATCTATGTTCGGGTTTCAGGACTGGTTTTTTGCTGCATTCCCTTTGTGTATGCTGTTAATTATAATCGGATGGTTTGTTGGAACAAAGATAATTTTCCCAATGAAGCCACACGAGCAGAGGCCCAGCATCGAAGGAGGAATTGAACGGCTTAAACAGGAGTATCATGCACTGGGAAGCATAAAAATTGATGAGTACAAATCGATTGCAATATTTTTTGCAGTACTTATTCTTTGGGCAACGGATAAACAGCATGGAATATCACAAACAGCAGTGGCTTTTATGGGTGCTGTTGTAGCACTTCTCCCCGGTATAGGAATCGTCAAATGGAATGATGTAGATATCCCGTGGCATCTGTTACTATTTTCTGCCGGAGCTTATACATTGGGTGCCGGACTGGAGGCGACAGAACTGCCTGCTATTATGATAGACTCTATTTTCAGCCATTTTGGAATAACACAAAATACTCCTTTTTGGGTATTGTACCTGGGTTTAACTTTCGTAATGATTTTTAGCGGAATTATTTTTCAATCTAAAACGATGAGGGCTCTTATTTTCGTACCGATTGCCATAGGCATTGCACAGAAGTTCGGCTATCCTGTTATGAGTCTCTCGTTTCCCGTTGCTCTTTTGATAGAGCATGTATATGTTCTTCCGTTTAACAGCAAACCTGCAGCATTGCTATATACCACAAACCACTACAGTATATCGGATACTTTCAAATTTGGAATAACAATGGTTATAATTAGTTGGTTTGTAATTATTATCTGGGGAGAAACATTGTTGAGATGGCTTGGTTATACCCCCAATGGCGTTTTTTTCTAAATATCCAGTAAAAACAGAGAATACCACTACAGATGATTGATGAACAGGTAAAACAGCACGATAAATTTTCTGCAGAGATAAAAGTTAGTTTTGCAGCGAAAAAGAGGCAGAGAATAAACGATTTTGCATTTAATATCTGGATATTTCTACCAAACAGCTTGGATATTAATCGCTTTAGCTATTCAAAAAAAAGTTTTTATCGCGATTTAAGATCCAATATCAGACTTATGACTCCCGTTTATTTATTGAGAGACATAGTTTGGGCCGATAACTCCCCTTTTAAATATCTTACAAAAGCATCAGAAAATGTTGCATCACTTCCCACATCCTCAAACTCAAAAGAGTTTGAGTACCACATTAAGATGTTTTTCTCAATCCTCAAAAGCTCATTGAGAGACGAGGTAAATCATATTATATCTTCTAAACCAATAGACATTGAGTATCTTACAACAAATTTTGTAAAAAATGCACATACAATATTTCAGAGGTATGTTCAGCTCTACCAAATTATCAATACACCAAAAATTGACAATCGTATAATAGACTTTTACAGCTACGGCGAAGAGTTTATGTGTAATGTAATGGAGAAGTACTGTTATCTTCTGTTGCAGGGAATAAAGAAGATTGACAATGCTCTTTTTTACAAGCACAGAGACTCAATAACAGACTTAATCTCTTTTATTACAAGCCATAAAGAGATAAGAGGGTATGATACTGCAGAGAGCAAAAAAGAGGGAGGAAGCGAACACCTGGTATATCGCCTGGGATTATTGAAAAAGTATGTTGAGAGTCATCTCTATCTTAACATAAAGAAGAGGAGAGACGGCGTACTTACAGAACAGATTATGTATAGCGTAGCGGCCGGTATATCTATGGTATTTGCTACAGTTATTGCTTTTTCGGTTCAACAGAGGTTCGGTAATTTTACAATGCCTCTTTTTGTAGCCCTGGTAGTAAGTTATATGTTAAAAGACAGAATTAAGGAGATGGCCAGATATTATTTTGCTCATAAAATGGGTTCCAGATACTTCGATCATAAAATAGCTCTTAACATAAACCAGACAGACATTGGATGGATAAAGGAGAGTATGGATTTTATACCCGGAGATAAAGTCCCGGAAAGCATTTTAATTCTCAGGAAAAGACCTGCAATTATTGATGCCACATATGGTAAAGAGAGTGAAAAAGTAATGCTCTACAGGGTGAATATGCATATAGACAGAGAAAAGCTCGATTCCATAAGTCCTTATTTTTTCTCAGGTGTCAACTCTATATTGAGACTAAACACAAAAAACTTTATAAGAAATATGGATAATCCCAACTTTATGCTCTTTACAAAAAATTCGGAGGAGGGGTTCGACAGATTCGAAGGTAAGCGGGTTTACTATATTAATATGATAATTCAGAAGCAAAACGAAAACCAGAACCAGCTTATGCACTACAGACTTGTCTTAAACAGGGATGGGATTGTCAGGGTTGAGCAGGGTTAGTGGTTGTCAATAAATTTGCAGATCTGGGAGAAGTTCTCTTCTATAGTGCAATTGCCGTTAAATGGGTAGTAAATACCTTTTCTTTTATAAATATCAATAAGCGGTTCTGTCTGCTCTTTATAGACCTGGAATCTCTTATGCACAATCTCTTCTTTTGCATCATCCACCCTCCCCTCAATAATAGCTCTTCCTTTTATTCTTTTAATCATTACCCCCTCATCAACCTCAAGTGAAATAACTGCATCAATTTTATAGCCGTATTTATGTAAAAGCCCCTCCAGAGCTTCGGACTGTTGTATTGTTCTTGGGAATCCGTCATACAAGAAACCCGGAATGTCCACTGAAGAAGATATTATTCCGTTAATAATTTCAATAATTATATCATCACCTACAAGAGTGCCGGAATCCAATATCTTTTTTACTTTAAGACCGGTTTCACTTCCTTTTCTTATCTCCTCCCTGAGGATGTCCCCTGTTGAAATATGCTTAAGTTTATATTTTTCTGAAAGCAGTACCGACTGACTGCCCTTACCTGCACCCTGAGCACCAAATATTATCAAGTGTTTCATATAATTCAGTTTAGATTATTTTGTATAAAGTTAGTAAATTAGCTGTTAAATAAGAATAGAAAAGGAGAATGAAAATAATTGGCACAAAACTCTATAATACCGGACTTTATATTTTTTTTGTGCTAATATTCCTGTCGCTTTGCTCCCCGCTCTTTGCACAGAAGATAAACCGCATAAAATCGGATAATATCAACCTTGTATATTTTGGCAAAAGATACACATATCTTACACCACATGTGCTTGAGGCCTACCACAATTCAATGAATTTTCACAGCAAGCTTTGGAACTATACACCCACTGACACATATGTGATACTAAACGACTTTGAGGACATTGGTAACGGAGGGGCGATAACAATTCCACTTAACACTGTTGTAATTGGAATAGAGCCATATAATTTCGCATTCAGCATAATTCCCTCAAACGAAAGATTTCAATGGCTGTTCAACCACGAGCTGACACATGTTGTACTGACAGAAAACCCCAATAAACGAGATCTCTTTTTCAGGAATGCAATGTTTGGGAAAGTGAAGAATAACAGCTTGTATCCCCTGTCAGCTGTCTGGAGTTACTTTACTACACCCCGCTGGTATGCACCCCGCTGGTTTCACGAAGGCATAGCGTGTTTTATGGAGACCTGGATGTCGGGAGGGTTGGGAAGATCGATGGGGTATTACGATGAGATGTATTTCAGGAGTATAGTTAATGAGCAGAAACCAATCTACTCTTTAACCGGTCTGGAAACAGAGGGTACAACAATTGATTTTCAGGTGGGAGCAAATTCATATCTGTACGGTTCGAGATTTGTCACCTATCTGGCAAATGAGTACGGAGTAGAAAAACTGATTGATTGGTACAGACGATCCGATGACAGTAAAGCGTTTTATGCAAGTCAGTTTAAAAAGGTTTACGGAAGGCCTGTAAAGGAAGAGTGGGAGAGATGGAGGAAGTGGGAGGAGGATTTTCAAATGAAAAATCTCAGGAGAATTGAAGAGTATCCTGTTACAGAATTTTTGCCATTAACCCCCAGTCCATTGGGGAGTGTCTCCAGAGTTGAGTACAATAAAAAAACAGGTAAACTATATGCGGCTGTTAACTATCCGGGAAAGCTCTCTCATGTTGCAGAAATTGACATAAATACAGGTAAAGTCAGGAAAGTTGCAACAGTTGACTCCCCGGTCCTTTACTATACGACACATCTTACCCTAGACAAGGAGAGAGAAAAGATCTACATCACAGAACAAAACACTAAGTACAGGAATCTGGTTGAGATTGACATTAAGAGTGGAAAAAAGCGTGTGGTAAATAAATTTACCCGTACCGGAGAGATCGTCATAAATGAGGCAGATCAGGCAATCTGGGGTGTAATGCATGACAACGGCTACAGCATCCTGGTGAAAATTCCAAAACCATACGACAGAGTTGTTCCTATGTACACAATGCCATTCGGAATTGCACTTTTCGATCTGGATATCTCAAACAATGGTGAGAAACTAATAGGTTCTATGTCTGGTGTGTCAGGAGAGCAGTCGCTTGTAATGTTCGATATAAATGATATTGAAAGTGGTATTGCAGGATTGAAAAAACTGTTCACTGTGGATGAAAATACCCTCACCCAATTCAAGTTTAGTGACGATGATAGATACCTGATTGGTACATCATACTATACAGGAGTCTCTAATGTCTGGAGATTAAAGCTGGAAGATAACACTTTTGAACTGCTTTCCAATACCGAAACGGGGCTCTTTATGCCGTTTGAATATGGTAAAGACTCTTTGCTTGTGCTTAAATACTACAGAGATGGGATGATTCCTGGTAAAATTTCGAAAGAGGTAATTACTTCAGCAAATGCCATAGATTTTCTGGGTAATCTGGTTCATCAGAACAATCCGGTTGTGGAGGAGTGGTCACTCCCTCCGGCCTCATCTACCTCCGGTTCTCATTCACTAATTGAAGAGAGTATCTATAAACCATGGAAAAACATGAAGTTAATAGGTGCTTACCCGGATATAAGCGGTTACAAAGAGACCATTGCTCTGGGTTATCGTATAAAAATATCAGACCCTGTAGGTTTAAGCAACATAAACCTGTTGTTTGCACTTTCCCCATGGAGCAATTATCAAAGTGAACAAAAGATACATCTAATGTTTGAATGGAAGCTTTGGAACTGGAATTTTAATGCGAATTACAACCCGGTGCATTTTTACGATTTGTTCGGCCCAAAGAAGCGTAGCAGGGCAGGGTACTCTGTTGGAGTTGAGCACCGCAAGAACAGCACATTACGAACACCGTTTAAAACCTTTTACCAGTTTGGCGGGTTTTTTTACGGTAATCTTGAATTACTTCCGGAACATCAGAATGTTGAATCCCCTTTAATATCAATTGGGGCCTTTACGGCTTCGTATGGACTTTCCAAACTAAGAAGGACACTTGGCGCAGTAATTGACGAGAGAGGTTTCTCCTGGGAGGTAAAGACAAAAACATACTTTGCAAAGAGTGGTGTTTATTCATCAGTGTTATCAAATCAGGATTTTGGATTCTTATTACCTTTCCGGAGAAATACCAGCTTTTGGATAAGAAGCAGTGTTGGACAATCTCTCACCAAAAGAGGATCGGCACTTTCATCTTTCTATTTTGGAGGATTCAGGAACAACTATGTAGATTGGCAGCCGGTTGAGCAGTACAGAAATGCTCTGGCTTTTCCCGGAGCAGAAATTGACGCAATTGCAGCTTATAACTATGTTAAGACTATGGGAGAGCTCAACCTGAGGCCGCTTAGAATAAGAAATACAGGTACTACCTGGCTCTATCCAACCTATGTAAAGTCCTCTCTTTTTGCCACCCATCTGTTAACCGATTTTGACAAAAGTTCGTTAACAGCAAATATCTTTAACATTGGCGGGCAGATAGACTTTCAGATAGTACTATTCTCTTATCTCAGGAGCACCTGGTCTGTGGGTTATGCAAGAATGCTGCAAAAGGACAAACCCTCCAACGATATGCTCATGCTATCTCTTAAACTGCTTGGAGAATAGTCTCCACGCCACTTTTGTGTTTAATCCGGACTGGCTCATTTTCAATATACACATTTACAAGAAATTGCACAAAAGTGGCGCGGAAAAATTTGCATATTCAAAACCTATATTTAACTTTGCAGTAGAAAGTACTTTTAATATGAAAAAAGAAAAGGATTATATCAGAGATATCACCGAGATACGAGCTATGATGGAGCGCTCATCAAAATTCCTGTCACTTTCGGGGTGGGCAGGTATATTTGCAGGGATTTATGCTTTGTCGGGATTGTATGTTGCGGCAGAGGTGTTAAATTTTAAACCCGACAGATACTTTTACGGCTACTTATCGCAGTATGGCTCATTTGTGCATCTGGTGAATGTCATTTTGCTGGCTGCCCTGGTTTTGGTATCGGCTCTAATAACAGCTGTATTGTTTTCTTACAGAAGAGCAGCTAAAAAGGGTGAAAAATTGTGGAACTCCTCCACGAGAAGATTACTTATTAGTATGTTAGTACCATTGACCACAGGAGGTGTTGCAACGCTTTTACTTGCCATTAACGGATTGCCGGAGCTGATGGCTCCGTTAACCCTTTTATTCTGGGGCATGTCGCTTTTGAATGCAGCAGAGTTCACGGTTAAAGAGGTAAGGTTTCTTGGAGTTATCCAGATGCTTCTTGGATTAATAGCTTTGTTTCTGATAAAATATTCACTGCTAATCTGGGCAGTGGGTTTCGGAGTGGCGCATATCGTTTACGGGATATATATGTACATAAGATACGAGAGGTGAAAACTATAATACATGGTTTGCATAAGGTGTTTGAAAGCAGAGTGCGTCTGGGCATAATGTCGGCTTTAGCTGTAAATGAAAAACTCGATTTCAATACTCTTAAAGATTATCTTCAGGTAACCGATGGTAATCTGGCAAATCACATCAAGGCCCTCGAAAAGGAGAAGTTCATAGGCTTTAGCAAAACATTCATAGAAAGAAAGCCAAACACCAGTTATCACATTACAAATGATGGGAGAGAGGCCTTCAAAAGCCATCTTAAAGCCCTTGAGGAGTTTCTCCGAGCCAGCTCTGTTTAATATAATAAACATGTCATACAATTTTATAACAATCAAATTAAATATCATGATTTCAAAAAACAATAAATCTGTAAAATTCACTAAACCCTTTCTCAGAATATTGAGTGGAGCAGCAATTGCTCTGCTGTTTATCACCGTAATTGTACTTGGGGTTAACAACCCAAATCCGGAGTGGCCTAAGTTCTGGATGATAAGACCATTGATTGTGGTGCCTCTTGCAGGAGGATTCGGTGGCTTTTTAAGTTACTTAATAGACCAAAGACTTTACAAAGGTTTATGGGCAAAAATTGCCGCTATTGTTCTCTCATTTATAGCATACATATTTGTACTTTGGATGGGTACTGTATTGGGACTTGTCGGTACGCTCTGGAACTAATCACCAAACAGTTTTGTGCAACGGTCTAATATGGGTATAATAAAATTAAGTCAAATACTTTTGAAATGGGAACCAACCACATACATAAAACAGGCGTGGATAAGATCCTGGCCAACATTAAAAATCCGGGCATACTCGAGGAGATGTACCGGAGTAATAAAAATCTTTTCAAAAGGGATTTTCTGGAACTGTATCCTCAAATTAAAGAAGAGCCGGTTGCCGGCTTTTGGTTTGAGCGGTTAAGTTTTGATGATATCAAAACGGGTAAAACAACAAAGAGTGATATAATCTTTTTGACAGTTATCTCTTTAGTTGCGATTGTAATTGCCAGATTACCGTCAATTTTTTCAATAGACCAGGACTATTTTTTTATCAGAAATATAGGTTTTGTTGTTTTCCCGGTTCTTAGTATATATTTCGTGAAGGAGAACCGGCTCTCTTTAACAAAATGGCTCTATTTAGCTGTTGCAATATCTCTGGCGGCACTGTTTATAAATCTTTTGCCTGGCGGACCAAATGGAGATACCTTTGTTTTATCATGTATCCATTTGATACTGTTTCTCTGGATTTTAACGGGAATTGCGTTTACCGGGGGAAAATGGAAAAGGCCTGAAAAACGACTGGAGTTTCTCAAATTTAACGGCGATTTCCTGGTAATGAACACAATAATTGTTATAGGAGGAGGAATAGTTACAGGCATAACACTCACTTTATTCGAGCTGATAGGATTAAATATTGAAAGTTTTTACTTTAACAACATCTTAATTACAGGGTTGGCAATTACACCTGTAATAACCACTTATCTGGTTCGCTCCAACCCAAACCTTGTTGGTAGAGTTTCACCTGTTATTGCCAGAATGTTCAGTCCTGTAGTTCTGGTTATGTTGATCATCTACCTGGGAGCGATGCTGTTTTCGGGGAGAGACCCATATAACGACAGGGAGTTCCTTCTGATATTCAATGCACTTCTTGTTGGAGTAATGGCAATAGTATTCTTCTCTGTTGCGGAAGATGTCAAAAGGAACAGAAGCACAGCTGAAATAATAACATTGTATCTTCTTGCAGTTGTAACAATTATAGTTAACCTGACAGCTCTTTCTGCAATTATTTTCCGGATATCAGCATGGGGGCTCTCTCCCAACAGAGCTGCTGTAACCGGAATCAATTTACTGATTCTTATTAATCTTATTCTGGTAACAGTTAAGCTGGGTAAAATAGCATTTAACCGCATCAAAATCGCCCGGCTAAAACCACATGAGAGGACAACTAAAGACAATATCGACACTCTCCAAAGTGCAGGGGTTGTAATTGCCGCTTACCTTCCCGTTTACTTCTTCTGGGCAGTGATTGTTACCTTTGTTTTTCCGTTTTTGTTTTAAATAGCCAGAATTTCGTAAAGTTATATTATGTTTAAGTTTCTTATATATCTTCTATTAAGTATTTCACTAGGCAGTAGTTTTACTAAACCCAATTATGATGGAGCAACTCTTAAGGATACAAAGGGGTGGATCTGCGACACAATATCAACAGGGTTTATATGGTATCAATACTCGGGATATTATGCCCCACACTCGGCACATCATGTAGTAAATATTATTGAGGTAGATTTAAACAGCTCACAATACAGTATTGAGTTAAGTTATGTCTGTACACCGGACTCATTGTCGAGTATTGCTTACAAATCCGGTGCAATAGCGGGAGTAAACGGCACCTATGAAACAGACGCATCTTTCATAAAATCGTTCGGTAATGTACACTCTCAGGTAACTCTCTCTCCCGGGCATCTGAGATACTGGAAACACCAGGGAGCACTACTTTTTAACGGGGAGGGGCAAAATGCAACGATTGCTTTTGGTACAAATCAAAGCTATTTGTCCAGCTCTTTTGAGAATATTTTATCCGGATCACCAATGTTGATATCGGCTTATGATCCGGTTGGAGAGTCGTTTGTTGGATATATCACAGAGACTAATTTAGATACTCTCAAATACGAGGATTTCAGGCGTCATCAGGGTGTACGCCATCCACGGACAGCAGTTGCCATAACCGGAAGCAGGAAGCTTCTGCTGATTACAATTGACGGCAGAAGGGCAGGTATTACAGATGGTATGACAGCCAGGGAGCTTACAAATTTCATTGCCGTATATTTTAATCCAAAAGATGCACTCAACATCGATGGGGGTGGATCGACAGCCATGTGGATAAAAGAACGGAATATAAGCGGTACAGGAGTTGTCAATTTTCCAACCGATAACAGACGGTTTGACCACTACGGACAACGAAGAGTCTCCAGCTTTATTCTTATAAAAGAGAGATCTTCAAATTATTAATCTGAAAATATTATTACGAAGATTTTCGGTAACTTATTACAGCCCAACTGTTGAGAGTTGTTGCAAATATAGATAGTATTACTATCTCGTTTGTGAGATCAGAAATTCGACTCCCTCTCAGGAAAAGCATTCTCATTACCCCGGTAAAGTATTTCATCGGATTTAGAGAGGCAATGGTTTTTGCCCAGTCGGGCATACTTCCTACTGGTGTAAACAGCCCGCTCATTAGTATCATAATAAGCATAAAGAAGAACATTACAAACATGGCCTGTTGCATTGTTGCGGAGTAATTGGAAATAACAAGCCCCATACCGGAGACAACAATAAGGTACAGGAACGACAGGATATAAAACTCAATTACACTACCGGCAGGTACAATACCATAAATAAATCTTGCAAGCATAAGACCGGAGGTAAGGACAATAAAACCAATAATCCAATAGGGGATGAGCTTCGAAAGCACAAAGATTAGTTTGCTTGCAGGGCTTACATTAATCTGCTCAATTGTTCCACTCTCTTTCTCTCCCACAATATTAAGGGCAGGTAAGAACCCTCCGATAATGGTAACCAGTATTACCAGCAGTGCAGGAACCATAAAGAGTTTATAATCCATAGAGGGGTTATACAAAATATCTGATGAGATACGGATATTGGTTTTTCCGGAGCAGATTGATGCAAGATAAGAAGCTGCAATACTGCCTCTTATGCCATCAACAGCATTAGAAGCTATAAAGACTTGGTTATTTAGACCATTAATCGTTTTTTTCTCAAATCCAACGGGTATCTCCAGTATAATATCTGCCTTCCCCTCCTCTATTAGCTCAAGAGCTTTTGAGTAGTTATCTGTATAGTATGATTGAGGGAAGTACGAAGAACCCTCAACTTTGCCGCAAAGTTGCATAGATAGAGTGGTTCTGTCGTGATCCACAATACATACCCGAATATTTTTTACATCAAGATTAGCAGCCCAGGGCATCAGAATCATCATCATTACCGGGTACACAAGTATTAACCAGGTTAGAAACCGGTTTCTTATTATCTGCTTAAATTCCTTCTCCAGTAGATATTTTAACATACAATTACTCCAACCTGTTTTTAAAACTTCTTAGACTTACAGATATAAAAATTAATGCCATTAGTATCAGAACACCCAGCTCTTTTATAACCGAACTTAAAGGGAGACCCTGTATCATCAGCTTTCTCACAGCTGCTATAAACCATTTAGCCGGTATGAATTCGGAGATCATTTGTAAAATCCAGGGCATGTTTGAAAGTGGGTAAATCATGCCGGAGAGTAGAATTACCGGCATCATAAATACCAGTCCCGATATGAGCATTGCTGCCACCTGGGTAGAAACGAGAGTTGAAATTAGCAACCCCATGCTAAGGGATACAAAGATGAAGATAAGTGCAGTGACTATAAGCCAAAAAAGACTACCGGTTACAGGAACATTCAACAAGAAAACAGACAGCAAAAGAATTGTCGCAAGGTTAACTATGGAAAGAACAAAGTACGGGATGCTCTTTGCTAAAATAAAATAGATAGGTTTTACCGGTGATACCAGCAAAACTTCCATGGTGCCGGTCTCCCTCTCTCTCACAATGGAGATTGAGGTCATCATCGAACATATAAGCATTAATATTAGTCCCATAACGCCTGGAACAAAGTTATATGCACTTTTCATCCGGGGGTTATATAGAAGTTCAACCCTGGGGATGGTAATAGATCCGGTTTGGTGGAGCTGCATTGACTCTGCATACTCTCTGTTTATTATAGTAGTGGCATGGTGAAGAGTGCTTGAAGCCATATTGGGATCAGATCCGTCTGCTGTCAATCGGGTCTCTTCGTTTATTAAACTTACAATTAGTGATGCCTCCCCACGCTGCATCTTCTCTCTTGCTGTTGTGTAACTATTGAAATGTGGAGATATTGTGAAATATCCCGAGGAAGAGAGGCGGTTTGTTATCTTTCCGGCAAATGAGTCTCCATCCTCACTTACTATCACTGTCTTCACATCTTTAACCTCATTTGTGAGGGCAAATCCAAAGAGAATCATCTGAATCACCGGCATAAAAAGAAGAATAAGAACCGTTCTAATATCTCTGATAATATGAAGGAACTCTTTATTAACAAAAACAGTAAATTGTCTCATCTCTTAACTTTTGCCAGTTGATAAAAAACCTCATCCATACTTTTTGCTCCGGTCTGTTGCTTCAGTGTGGATGGTGATCCTATTGCTTCAATTTTACCCTCTTTCATCATAGAGACCCTGTTACAATATTCGGCTTCATCCATGTAATGAGTTGTAACAAATATAGTTATCCCTCTGCCGGATGCAGAGTAAATAAGCTCCCAAAACTGTCTCCTGGCTGTGGGGTCTACTCCTCCTGTTGGCTCGTCAAGAAACACTATTGCAGGTTTGTGCATAATTGCAATCGAGAAAGCAAGTTTCTGCTTCCAACCTGCAGGGAGAGATTTAACCATACTATTTCTCACATTTTCGAAACCCAACTCCTTGAGCAAAGATGCTGTCTGATAGTCAATTTGCTCTCTGCTGAGACCATATATGCCTCCAAACAATCTGAAATTCTCCCATACTTTCAAATCCTGGTAGAGAGAGAACCTTTGACTCATATAGCCAATATTTCTCTTTACCTGCTCCGGACTCTCCATTATATCATAACCGGCAACTAATCCTCTACCTGATGAGGGTTTAAGCAAACCGCAAAGCATTTTAATTGCAGTGGTTTTACCCGCTCCGTTTGCCCCAAGAAATCCGAAAATCTCGCCCCTTTTAACTGAGAATGTAATGCTATCTACTGCCGTAAAAGCACCAAATCTCTTTGTGAGCTCTTTTACTTCAATTGCGTAGTTCATTGTGATAACTCCATATAACAATCCTCAATTACAGGAGGAATAATTTTTATATAGAAATTATTGTGTCCCCCGCTATAGAGAGCATCCTCTATCTCTTTTAAGTACTCTTGTTTGTTGCCGGGAATTGAGACATGATGCTCACTTCCGAAGCTGTAAACACTCTTGACAAAGGAGATCTCCCTTAATTTTTTTAAAAGAGAGGGCATGTCATCTCCCCAAACAGCCAGAAGGGTGTTTTTGTAGGATGCCGCCATTCTGGAGGGGCTTTCGCAGCTGAGTACTCTCCCTTGTTTCATTAATGCAACTCTGTCACATATAAGTGCCTCGTCCATATATGCCGTTGAGACAACTATAGTGATTCCGGCTGATTTCAGTAAATTGAGCATACTCCAGAACTCAAGTCTGGATACCGGGTCGACACCGGTTGTGGGCTCGTCAAGAAAAATCAACTCCGGTTTGTGTATCAGAGCGCAACATAGAGCCAGTTTCTGTTTCATACCCCCGGATAGTTGAGAAGCTTTTCTGTTTTTAAACGGAGCAAGGTCTTTGAATATATGCTCAATAAGGTGATAGTTATCATTTACTGTCACACCAAAAAGAGAGGCAAACAGATTTAGGTTTTCGATGACAGAGAGGTCTCCATAAAGAGAGAATCTTCCCGGCATATAACCAACCGCTTCTCTTATTTTTCTATAATCCTTAATAATATCATATCCTAGTACGGTTGCGGTGCCGCTATCAGGCAACAGAAGTGTGGTCAATAGCCGGAAAAGTGTGCTTTTCCCCGATCCGTCAGGACCAATTATGCCAAACAGCTCTCCTTTGGTCACATTTAATGAGACATCTGTCAATGCCTTAACATTCCGGTAACTTTTGAAGAGATTTTTAACCTCAATTGCAGGATAATCGTGTGACATCACTGTACAAATTTAAAGTCGCCATACATTCCGCTCTTTATAAATCCGTCATTTTTAACCAGGATTTTAACAGCATAAACAAGATTCGATCTTTCGTCCCTGTTAAGTACATTCTTTGGTGTAAACTCTGCCTCCTCCGATATCCAAACAATCTCACCGTTATATTCTCTGATTGCCTCACCGGAACCGGAAAACACAACAGCTTTTGTGCCTATTTTTGCTGTAGACAGGAGAGAGTTGGAGATATATGCCCTCAAATACATGTTATCTGTATCTGCCACTCTAAAAATGGGTTGACCTGCAGCTCTGAACTCTCCTTTGGATGCATACTTTGTAAGAACCGTTCCCCCGATTGCAGATTTTATCAGACTCTTTTCAATTAAATCCTCGGTTTGTGCTACCTGGATCTCTATAGCAGCACTCTCTTTATCGGCCGAAAGGTTACCTCTCTCCAGTGCCGATTGCTGAGCATCAATCTGTTTCTCTATTGTATTAATCTGATAATCTATATCATCCAAGCTTTTTTTGTTGCCTGCATTGAGTGAAACAAGCCGTGCTGCACGCTCTCTTTCGTGTTTAAGATTGGATACCTGTTGCTTCAATACTCCAATCTGCTTTGAGACA
>CAZPFI010000015.1:0-24500 GCA_964585795.1 uncultured Muribaculaceae bacterium
CCCCAACATTAAAAGTGTTGTGCTCTACCTGCTGAGCTACTGAATCTTCCGTTTTAGGGAGTGCAAAGATATGGCATTAATACTTTCTTTCCAAATTTTTTTGGTTACAAAAATCACACATTTAATATATTTTTGTGTTTTGTAATAATCAATTAAAAGCTGCCTCTTTTGTCTGAAAACTCTTTTATATTGGAACTCAAAGATTTTCTAAAATTAATAGGAGTCGATTATACTGTTAAAGACACTATGTTTCATCTCAGGGATTTTGATGTAACAATTGTTGCCATGTCTCTGGAGGGTTCTTCTATTCCATATATAGTTTCGGATGAATATGAAATAACCTCCGGGAAACGGTTCATTGTTTACGAAGATCTCTGGTATACAAAAGGAGAAATTATCAGAAACAGATTAAAGGCAAACCTTGGAAAAGGGGAGGTGCTGTTTGCCAGAAAATGCACTGTTAGTGAGATAACCTCAGCAGAAGCCGGAGTGTTTCTGGAGAGTCATCATCTGCTTGGCAGTGCAAAAAGCAGGTACAGGTACGGACTTTTTTATAACAACAGATTAGTTGCCGTTGCAACTTTTTCACTGCCAAGGCAAATAAAAAGAGGTGATCAGAGTGTCAACTCATACGAATGGGTGAGATATGCAAGTGAAGGAAGTCTGAGGATTGCAGGAGGTATGGGTAAATTATTAAACTTCTTTATTGATAAAGAGAGTCCGCAGGATATAATGAGTTATGCCGATTGCGACTGGTCTGCAGGTAAGGTTTATCAAGAACTGGGTTTTATATTTGCCGGAAAGACAAAACCTGTTGAGTTTTATGTCAACAGGAACACATACCAAAGAGTATCTGCCAAAAAATTAATGTGCGACCGCAACTACAGGCATAAAGAGCTGGACATAAAAGATTATGTTCTACTTTTTAACACGGGTAACCTTAAGTTTATCAGGCGTTTCCCCATCTTTTAATCCATCTTTGTCTATATCTACCTTAAGCTTGTCTCCCATTTTGAATTTTCCGCCAATAATTGCCTCAGCAATAGGGTCTTCTATATATTTCTGAATAGCTCTTTTGAGTGGTCTGGCACCAAAATGAGGGTCGTAGCCCATATCTGCAACAAAGTGTTTGGCTTTATCGGATAATACCAGAGAGTACCCGGCAGTGTCAATTCGTCTGTAAAGATCATCCAGTTCTATATCAATTATTTTGCAGATATCATCTTTGGTAAGAGGATTAAAAAGTATTTGTTCGTCCAATCTGTTAAGGAATTCGGGAGAGAAGGTCTTTTTAAGGACTTTTTCTATAATAAACTTATTATTATCTGTTATATTTCTCTTAGTTGAATTTGAGAATCCCAAACCGTTTCCAAAATCCTTAAGCTCACGGCTCCCTGCGTTGGAGGTCATTATTAAAAGAGTATTGCGGAAATCGATATGTCTTCCGTTGCTGTCGGTAAGACGACCTTCGTCCAGTACCTGAAGCAGTATGTTGAAAATATCGGGGTGAGCTTTCTCTACCTCATCCAGCAGTACAACTGAGTATGGTCTCCTTCTCACCTTTTCGCTTAACTGTCCACCCTCTTCGTAGCCCACATAACCCGGAGGAGCACCTATCAGGCGCGATACAGCAAACTTCTCCATATACTCACTCATATCAATTCTTATAAGATTGTCAACAGAGTCAAAGAGGTACTCTGTAAGAATTTTTGCCAGCTGAGTCTTTCCAACCCCTGTTGGTCCAAGGAATAAAAATGTTCCAATTGGCTTGTTAGGGTCTTTAAGACCCGCTCTGTTTCTCTGTATAGATTTTACCACCTTATCAACAGCTTCATCCTGACCTATTATCTTTTTCCTCACCGATTCACCCATTCTGGACAGACGATCTCCCTCCTTCTCGGCAAGACGATAAACAGGTACACTGGTTATCATTGAAAGAACTTCAGCAACATCGTGTTCATTCACCTCCTGAGGGTTAAGCTTCTGCTCCTCTTTCCAACGCTTTTGGGCCTCCTCCAGCTCTTTTACCTTTTTCTCCTCAATATCTCTCAGTTCGGCTGCCTTTTCAAATTCGTTTTTGCTAACTGCATCTCTTTTGGCCTCTCTTACGGGTTCCAGGTCATTTTCAATTTCCACAATAAAATCAGGAACTTTAAGGTGTTTAAGATGAACTCTCGAACCCGCTTCATCCATAGCATCAATCGCTTTGTCGGGAAGACATCTGTCGGTAATATACCTCTGAGACAGCTTAATACAGGCGATAATTGCCTGATCGGTATATTTTACATTATGGTGTTTCTCGTATTGTTCTTTAATATTTACCAGTATATTGTAGGTCTCTTCATAGGATGTAGGGTCGACCATAATTTTCTGGAATCTTCTCTCCAATGCACCATCTTTCTCAATATACTCACGATACTCATCCAGGGTTGTTGCCCCGATACATTGCAAATCACCTCTGGCAAGTGCCGGTTTTAGCATATTGGCGGCATCCAGAGAACCCGAAGCTCCGCCAGCCCCTACAAGAGTATGAAGTTCGTCAATAAAAAGGATGATATTTGGGTTTTTACCAATTTCATTCAAAATTGCTTTCATACGCTCCTCGAATTGGCCGCGGTATTTTGTTCCTGCAACTATAGATCCTATATCAAGTGTTATTATTCTCTTATTCAATAGAGCTCTGGAAACCCTCTTCGAAGCGATTCTTATTGCCAACCCCTCAGCTATGGCAGATTTACCTACACCAGGTTCACCAATTATAACCGGATTGTTTTTCTTTCTTCTTCCCAGTATCTGGGCCAGTCGCTCTATCTCTCTGTCTCTCCCTACAACAGGGTCCAGTTTACCTTCACCTGCCGCTTTTGTCAGGTCGTAACCGAAACTATCAATTACAGGGGTGTCTGATGCCGGTTTTGGTGATTTAAACCCCTTTTGGTGATTTTCGGGGGAAGGTCCTTTCGGGCGCCCCTCCTGATCCTCTTCAAAAGCAGCTGAAGACCCGGGCTTTGGTATCTGTTTGCCCTTTAGAATGGCCCTGACACTGTCGTAGGTTATCTGATACTCTTTAAGAATCTCCACTGCAACACAATCCTCAACTCTCATTACAGCCAGCAACAGGTGTAGAGGACCGGGTTTACTCTCCTCCAGTGAGCGTGCTTCAAGATACATAACCTTCAATGAATTGTCGGCACCTTTTGAAAGATTTAGTTTGTCTGAATGTTCAAACGGGATTATTCCACCTGCTTTTACCTTTGATTCTATCTGAGATTTAAGCATTTTGTGATTTACGCCAAATTTTAGCAGGATCTCAAAAGCAGAGTTGTCCTGATGTCTTAATATGCCAAGAATCAAATGGTCCGAGCCAATGGTATAGCTTCCAAGTCTCATGGCCTCTTCTTTGCTGTATGAGATAATTTCGTTTAGTTCGTCTGACAATTGAAGGTTCATTTTAATATTCTAAAAATTATAACTCTATATCAATAAATACAATTCTCATTACAATTTGTTCATGAGATTTTTTCTTTGTACTTTAGCACCTCTTTTTTAAAATTGAAATTACAAATATAAGATGATTCAGGATTCTGATAACAACTCAAGAATTATTAAAATCAACATAGAAGACGAGATGAAGAGTGCATACATCGATTATTCGATGTCGGTTATCGTTTCCAGAGCTCTTCCCGATGTTAGAGATGGTTTGAAACCGGTGCACAGAAGGGTACTATACGGGATGTACGACTTGGGACTTACATCAGGCGCAAGTTTCAAAAAGTCTGCCCGTATTGTGGGTGAGGTTTTGGGGAAATATCATCCCCATGGAGATTCCAGCGTTTACGAGGCAATGGTAAGGATGGCCCAGGAGTGGAGCTTAAGGTATATGCTTGTTGACGGACAGGGTAACTATGGTTCGATCGATGGAGATTCACCTGCGGCAATGAGGTACACAGAGGCCCGTTTTAGAAAAATTGCAGAGGAGGTTCTCTCCGATCTTGATAAGAATACGGTTGACTTTAAACCCAATTTTGATGATTCACTTCAGGAGCCCGTTGTTCTCCCGGCAAAAGCACCCCTTTTGCTTTTAAACGGAGCATCCGGAATTGCAGTCGGGATGGCCACAAATATGCCTCCTCACAATTTATCTGAAACTGTTGATGCTGTATGTGCATACATAGACAACAACGAGATTACAACTGAAGAGTTGATGCAGCATATCAAGGGCCCCGATTTCCCTACCGGAGGAATAATTCTGGGTTATCAGGGAATAAGAGATGCATTTGAAACAGGTAAAGGAAGAGTTGTTGTACGGGCGAAAACCGACATAGAGGTAAATGAGAGCGGGAGAGAGACTATAGTTGTATCCGAGATACCATACATGGTTAACAAAAGGGAGCTTATAGAGAAGATTGCCGAACTTGTAGAAGAGAAAAGAGTTGACGGCATAGCATATGTCAATGATGAGAGTGACAGAAACGGAATGAGAATTGTAATCCGTCTTAAAATTGGTTCAGTTGCAAATGTCGTTTTAAATACCCTCTATAAACTTACCCAGCTTCAGTCGAGTTTTTCAGTAAATAACATTGCTCTGGTTGACGGAAGGCCAAGAGTGCTTAATCTTAAGCAGTTGATTAAGTATTTTGTAAGACACCGTCACGATGTAATACTAAGAAGAGCTCGTTTTGAACTGGAGCAGGCACAAAAAAGAGCTCATATTCTGGAAGCCCTTCTTAAAGCACTCGATTTTATAGATGAGGTTATTGCAATTATACGGTCGTCAAAAACTGTAGATCAGGCAAAGAGCTCTTTGATGGAGAGATTTGAGTTTAGCGAGGCACAGGCGACAGCTATCGTAGAGATGCGCCTAAGGCAGCTTACCGGTCTTGAGAGAGAGAAACTTCAGAGTGAGTACGATCAGCTAATGAAATTGATTGACCACCTGAACAATCTGCTTTCTGACTTTGCTCTTCAGATGAAAGTAATTAAGGACGAACTTGCCGAGTTAAAAGAGAGCTTCGGAGACAACAGGAGAACAATCATAGAACCATCGGCAGAAGACTTCAATCCCGAAGACTTTTACCCCGACGAGGATGTTGTCATTACAATATCACACCTGGGATACATTAAAAGAACTCCTCTTATCGAATACCGTACCCAGAACAGAGGGGGAGTTGGTGTAAAGGGCAGTACAACAAGAGACGAAGACTTTATTCAGCACATTTATGTTGCCAATATGCACAGTACAATGCTCTTTTTTACACAAAAGGGTAAATGTTTCTGGCTTAAGGTTTATGAAGTTCCGGAGGGATCAAAGGCATCGAAGGGAAGAGCAATACAAAATGTGCTTAACATATCTCAGGATGATAAAGTTTGTGCTTACATAAATGTTCCTAAGCTAAATGACCAGGAGTATATTAATAATAACTTTATTGTTTTGGCCACTAAGAGGGGTACTGTCAAAAAGACTTCTCTGGAAGCATATTCAAGGCCCAGGGTTAATGGTGTGAATGCTATAACAATAAGGGAGAATGACGAGCTTCTTGAAGCTGTTCTTACAAATGGAAAGAGTGAAATACTCATGGCTGCCAGAGGCGGTAAGTGTGTGAGATTTAACGAAAGTGATGCAAGAGCTATCGGGCGAACAGGTGCCGGTGTAAGAGGAATCAATATTTCTGACAACGATGAAGTAATAGGGATGTTATGTGTTGATCCCGGTATGGAGAAGAGCGAAGAGCGTCATATCCTGGTTGTTAGTGAAAACGGATACGGAAAAAGATCGATGCTTGAAGATTACAGAATAACAAGCAGAGGAGCAAAAGGTGTTAAAACACTTAACATAACTGAAAAAACTGGCTCGCTTATTGCAATTAAGGATGTAACTGATGATAATGACCTTATGATCATTAACAAATCGGGAATTACCATAAGGGTTGCTGTCTCTGATATAAGAGTGGCCGGAAGGGCTACACAGGGTGTAAAATTGATCAACATAAAAGACAAGGATAGCATTGCAGCAGTATGCAGAGTAAATAAAAGCGAAGACAAACCAATTGAAGATATTGATTCTGACTATTAATAATTATTTGTTAATCTTAAAAACAATCTGAATATTCAAAATGAAAAAGTTACTAATTGCATTGACCTTGCTGTTTTCTATACAGCTGGCAGCACAAACCAAAGATGTTACAGATGCTCTTAAGGCATATGAAAAGGCAAAATCTGATGCAGCTCATCCAAAAAGGGCAGAAAACCCACAGACATGGACCAAGCTTGCAGCTGCCTATGCCGGGCTGTATGACGCACCTATTAAACAAATATGGCTTGGAGCATCCCGAATGGAGGTTAAGGTTCTTCTGAAAGATCAGAGAATAGTAAACACCACAGAAGAGGATAAAGGAGGCAACATGTTCGTTGTAGATGAGTACAGTGATAAAAAATTGTACTATGGACAGAACGGAGAGTTAGCTGCCTGGATAATTACAAACAGTTATGTTAACGAAAACCTTTTGGACGGAGCATTTGAAGCTTTAGACAAAGCTACAGAGCTTGACACCAAAAATGCCAGAGCAAAAGACATTTTCGATCAAATGGTCTCTTTGAGAAACAGGTATTACAATGAGGCGCTTTCGTTTTATGCTCTGGGTAAATACGCTCAGGCATCAGAAAATTTCGAAAAGACCTTCTTGATTGGTAAACATAAGGCAGTGAATCAAATAGACACTGTTTTTATGTACTATGCCGGTCTTACAGCATTTATGGATAAAAACATTGACAGAGCCATCACATTTTTCAACAAAGCTATAGATTATGGTTTTGATTCAAATGGCGATGCTTATTCATACCTCGCTGAATCGTATAAAATGAAAAACGATATTGAGATGTCTAAAGAGATTCTCAATACAGGTTTCAGAAAATATCCAAGTGCACAAAGCATTCTGGTTTCACTAATAAATACCTATATTGAGTCTGATGACGATCCTGCAAAGATTCTGGAACTGATTGTACAAGCCCAAAAGAATGAACCGACAAATGCAACACTTTACTATGCTGAGGGTAATGTATGGAAAAACCTCAATGACATTGAAAAAGCCGTTGAGTGCTACAAGAAATCGGTTGAAATTGATCCGGGCTACTACTTTGGATATTTCGCAATTGGTGCTGCCTACTACGATCAGGCCGTTGCAATTCAGGCAAAGGCAATTGATGAGTTGGATGATGCAAAGTACGAGAAGATGTTACAGGAGCTTGAGAACTACCTCGAACTGGCAATTGATCCGTTTGAAAAGTGTTTCGAAAATACTACCGACCAGGATATTAAAGATGTGGTTGCAGAGTATCTGAAAAATATCTATTTCCGTTTCCGTGAAAAGTCTCCTGAGTACTTGGAGAAGTTCGAAAAGTATAACGCTTTAACTCACCGCGACTAATAATTATTTCATAATATCAATAAAAAGAGGTCTTTACGGACCTCTTTTTTATGTAATAGATTCTCGATTACGGCAATAACAGATTAAATATTATCTGTGAGTTTCTGTACCAATTTAAAATTTGAGAAGAACTCCCTTGCAAAGACTCTGATAACAGTATATGAAGGTATGGCTACAAGCATACCGATTATGCCTGCAACATTTGCAGCTACAAGCAACAGCAGGAATATTTCAAGAGGATGTGCCTTAACGCTGTTTGAAAAAATAAGTGGTTGAAGAACAAAATTATCAATCAACTGAGTGGAAAGAAATACTGCGGATATTCCAACTACAATATTTCCAATATTAGCACCCTCCTGAACTTCCAGGGTAATGGCTATTAAAATTGCGAAAAATGCTCCAATCCATGGACCAAGGTAAGGTATAATATTAAGTATTCCCGAAATGCATGCGAGTATTATTGCCAGTGAAAAATCGAGACCTACAATAAAATAGAGCCCGATTGTATTAAGAATAATTATGCAGAGTGTCTGCAAACTTATTCCAATAAAGTACCTCACCAAAAGATTGTTAATTGAATTCAATGCCCTCTTTACATTTGCCTCATATTTATCAGGAAAGAGAGCAAGAACCATATTGTCAAACATATTCTGCTCTTTAAGAAAAAAGAAAGTAATAAACATCACAACAAGCACCCCCATTACTGTCTTTAAGATAAATGTGGTTACCGAAGTGAATACATTTGTAATTGCAGATGATGTGAAAAACTTCTGAATTTCGTCCAGAGCAATATTCTCAACTTTGAAGTTATTACCTAAAGTTGGAAATGTATTAACAAGAAAATCATTGAGTGTTTTAAGAGGTGCCGATATCTTATCACCAATTGAGTCGATATTTATTGATGTTATGCTGCTGAATATTTTTCCAGCCAAAGGAGATATAAACAGAAATACAGATGAAAACAGTGCAAATATTATAACTATCGTCAGAGCGGCAGCCAGACTTTTTGGTATTGAAAACCCTTTATAACGGATAGAGACAAACCTGTCCATAAGCGGTTTACCCATTAAAGAGAGTACCGCAGATATTATGATATAAATTAAAATATCGCTGAAGAACCAAGCAATAAAAGCAATAATCAAGGTGACAGCAATACCGATAATGTATTTTGCAAGCTGATTCATAGTTTCAGGTGTTTCCCCAAAAGTAAGAAATTTTTGTAAGTTTGCAGACTAAATTACCTTATAATGATAATATGAAACGGATTTTAATAACTTTATTGGTTTTAGTCTCTTTTGCGGGGAAAATATCTGCAGACGAAGGAATGTGGCTGCCGTTGCTTATCAAAGATCGGTTAGCACACATGCAGGAGCTGGGTTTCCGGCTAACAGCAGAAGATCTTTATGATATCAATAATGCCTCTCTCAAAGACGCTATTGTTCACTTTGGAGGTGGCTGTACAGGCGAGCTTATATCGGCTCAGGGGTTGCTTATCACCAATCATCACTGTGGATATGGACAGATTCAATCACACAGTTCTGTAGAAAACGACTACCTGAAGGACGGTTTTTGGGCAGGATCTCTTAAGGATGAGCTGCCAAACCGGAATCTGACAGTAAGATTTCTTATTAGGATGGAGGATGTGACAGAGAGCGTTTTGATGGGATACGAAGAGGGAATGGCAGAAGGAGAGAGAGCCAGACTGGTAAGCGCAAATTCGGCCTCAATTACAAGACAGGCAGTAGAAAACACACATTATCAGGCAAGGGTGGAAGCATTATATTATGGTAACCAGTATTTCTTATTTGTTTATGAAACTTTTACGGATGTAAGACTGGTAGGTGCACCGCCATCATCTATTGGTAAATTCGGGGGAGATACCGATAACTGGATGTGGCCAAGACATACCGGAGATTTTGCTCTATTCAGAATTTATGCAGATAAAGACAATAAACCAGCACCCTATTCAGAGGATAATGTTCCTTATGTTCCAAAAAAGTATTTTAAAATCTCTTCCAAAGGTGTTAGTGAAGGAGACTTTACCTTAGTGTATGGATACCCCGGCCGCACCTTTAAGTATTTGCACTCCGATGCTGTAAAATATATTGCCGAAATATCAAATCCTCACAAAATCAACCTAAGAACAATGCGTTTGAATGTGCAGAGAGAAGAGATGGCTAAGAGCCAGGAGGTGAGAATAAAGTACTCTTAAAAAAATGCCTCTGTTTCAAATGCCTGGAAAAAATGGCAGGGTGAATCAAAAGGGATTGCCAGACTCAACACAATTGAGAACAAGGTTAAGTTCGAGCAAGACTTCGAAAAATGGACAGAGGAGAATACAGAGTATAAAGGTCTGATAACTAAAATGGCTCAAATATACAAAGCTCTTCTTCCCTATGCTTTTGCTACAGATTACCATAACGAAGCCATAATTGCTAATGAAATTTTGCGTTTTTCAGGTTCTACAGACGCTCTGGTAAGGAGACCCTCAAACGACAAAGAGAGTATTAAAGAGAGCATAAGAACCTCTTTTGAAATATTTTATAAAGATTACTATATGCCAATTGACAAAAAATCATTTATAAAGATTGTCAAACAATATAGTGAATCCATTCCGGTTGACTTCCAACCTCACTATTTTAAAGAACAGCTGAATAGATTTGGCAGCATCGATTCTTTAGCAGGATACATTTTTAAAAACTCACTATTTGCCTCTTACGAGAGAGCATTAAAAGCACTTGAGGGAAATCATTTCGACTCTTTGGTTGTTTCAGATCCTGCAGTAATTCTTTATCGTGCATTTAATGACAATTTCCAGAGTAATATAAGGCCTGTTACCGACAGTCTCAACAGTCAGCTGAACCTTCTGTACAGAACATATATGAGAGGTCAGATGGAGTTTGACACAAAGAGAGAGTTCTACCCTGACGCAAATTCAACACTAAGGATTACCTATGGTAATGTAATGGGGTACAAACCAATGGACGGAGTTTACTACAAACCGGTTTCAACTTTGGAGGGAATTATGGAGAAGGATAATCCGGATATATTTGACTATGATATTCCTCAAAAACTGCGTGATGTATATAAATCTAAAAATTACGGAAGATGGGAGTCTAACGGTACAGTACCGGTATGTTTCATCGCAACTAATCACACCTCCGGAGGAAATTCCGGAAGTCCGGTTATCAATGCCAACGGTGAGCTTATTGGAATAAATTTCGACAGAGTTTGGGAAGGGACTATGAGTGATATAGATTTCGACCCTCAGATGTGCCGGAACATATCACTGGATATAAGATTTGTACTTTTTGTGATAGAGAAAATTGCTGAGGCAAACCATTTACTGGACGAAATTGAGATTATTTAAACTAAAAAAAGAGGGTGACATTTTTGTCATCCTCTTTATCTTTAGAAATATATCTGAGACGATACTTTATTTATACCTCTCTTGCAGGACGGTCATTAGCCAAAGCTACACTTATGGTGCGACCCATATGTTCAGATCCGTTTAGTGCGGAGATTGCGGCATTACCCTCATCTTCGTTAGGCATCTCAACGAAACCATAACCTTTGGAACGACGGGTGTCACGATTGATAATAATTCTGGCAGAAGTAACTTCTCCATAAGGGGTAAACAGTTCGGCTAGATCTTCTTTCTTAGCGCGGAAACTTAAGCTTGAGACAAAAATGTTCATGAGAACGGAAATAAAAGGTTAGTTTTTTAGGTTAATTAACCAGACAAAGATATACAAAATAATTATTTACCAAAATTTTATGGCTGTAGATGACAGAAATTAATCAATGTAGCCGGTTCCGTCAAAACAGTGGGTACAGACAGACTTTTTTGGTAAGCCGACAGACTTGATTAACGATTCCATGTCGTTGTACTTGAGACTGGATAACTTTAACTCCTTCCTTATATACTCTACCATCTCCCTGTACTCCCCGGTGTTTGGATTTGAGTATTTCTCAAGATTGGTGTTGTGATTGCCCTCTTTTTGCAGAATATATCTCCTTGTAATAAGCTCCAAAGGTGAACGGGATGCCGTAAAATTTAAAAATTCACAAGGGAAAACCAAAGGAGGGCAGCTTATTCGAATATGAATCTCTTTTGCTCCGTAGCCCATAAGAATTTGTGCATTATCCCTTAATTGAGTACCTCTGACAATAGAGTCGTCACAAAATGCAATTCTCTTCTCCCTCAACAGACTTTTATTGGGAATCAGCTTCATTCTTGCAACAAGGTCTCTTATTGATTGATCGGATGGTGTAAAGCTTCTTGGCCAGGTTGGAGTGTACTTGACAACTGCGCATCTGTACGGAATCTTCTTACCTGCCGCAAACCCGATAGCCATACAGGTGCCGGAGTCTGGTATGGCAGATGATACATCCAGTTTTGTTTTATCCTTTTCACCCAGTGTGTATCCCAGAGAAAACCTTACATCATCAACATTAATCCCTTCATATGAACTTGTTGGATATCCGTAATAAATCCACAGGAAAGAGCATATCTGAAGTCTTTTGCCGGGAGCGACTACTGTTTTAAAACCTTCAGAGGTTATTTCAACAACTTCACCCGGACCTAAATAGTGATGCTCCTCATACCCAAGATTTGCAAAAGAGCATGTCTCCGATGCCACAGCCCATGAACCCTCTTTTTGTCCAATCACAAGAGGTGTTCTTCCATATCTGTCACGGGATGCAATTATTGAGTTTTCGGTTAAAATCAAAAAAGAACATGACCCTTTAATTCTCTCCTGTGCAATTGCAATACCCTGAGCAAAGCTCTTTCCTTCGGTTATGAGCAAAGCTGTCAGTTCGGTAGGATTGGTGTCCCCTGAGCTGAGCTCTGTAAAGCTTCGTCCCGATGATATCAGCTCTTTTTCGAGTTCCTTTATGTTATTTATTTTTGCAACGGTTGCAATTGCAAATTTTCCAAGGTGCGAGTTGAGAATAATGGGTTGCGGATCATTGTCACTTATTACGCCAATCCCTGAGTTTCCGTCAAATTTTTTTAGGTCATCTTCGAACTTTGTTCTAAACTGAGAGTTGTGCAGATTGTGAATTGCACGCGCAAAATTACCATTTGTGTTATAGGTTGCAACTCCTCCTCTGCGTGTACCCAGGTGAGAGTGGTAATCGGTTCCGTAAAAAAGATCAGTAACGCATTTCTGTTTAGATATAACTCCGAATAATCCTCCCATTTTAAAACATTTTTTAAAGAGCAACAAATGTAAAACATTTTCGATATAACTTTGTGCAATTATTTTTAACATTGTTTGTATGCAGAATGCCATTTACCTGATTATACACATTTTATTTGCAATTGGGATGTTCATATCTCTTAAAATGATAGATGTGAAACGGCTCAATAAATACAAAGCGATTGCAATGAACTATTTTACTGCAATGCTTCTTACCCTTGCAGATCTTCTAATTAACGATGCCCGTTTTGACTTTCCACTTAAATTGCTTTTTCCTTCGGTGTTCGTTGGTTTGCTTTTCGTAACGAGCTTTGTTGCTATTACTTACTCAGCACAAAAAGTTGGAATTGGACTAACCACGGCATTCAACAAAATGTCAGTTGTAATACCGGTGGTTGTTGGGGTTTTGTACCTTGGTCAAAAAGGTCATTTGCCGCTTAAAATTGCCGGAATTATACTTGCCTTAATATCTTTTGTGCTTATTCTTTATAAGAAACCCGATAAAAGAGTGAGGGGAGCATTTGTTTTGCCTTTAATTGTGTTGCTTTTATCAGGTATGATAGATACCTCGATGGAGCTGACAAACACTTTTGTAATAACCCAACCGGCACATCAGGAGAAGTTTCTATTGGGTGTATTTTGCGTTGCTTTTCTGTTAAGCTTTACTGCTTCATTTTTTATTAAGGAGAGAGATGCTTCAGTAGTTAATAATTATAAAGTTGTATTGTACGGATTAATATTGGGCATATTTAACTTTTTAACTTCAAAAATGATTCTTGTTAATGTAGGACGAATGGGAGGATCGGTAGTCTTTCCTGTTCACAACGCTGCTGTAGTTATGTTTACAGCTTTGGCAGGAGTAATATTCTTTAGTGAGAGATTCACTAAAAAACAGTGGATTGGAGTTTTTGTAGCTGTTTTAGCCGTTTTTATAATAGCATACACACTATAAGGTTTAAAAAAATTGCAAAAGCAATAATTTGCCTCTCCCGTCTCTTAATCCCAAAATCGAACAGATATATCACTCCAAGGGAAATAATTGAGAGAGTAACTCCGTAGTTATAATTTATTTTTACAGAAGAGAAGGGAAGAGACTCAATTCTGTGAACTGCCTTAGTGAGCAGTTCTAAACACATCAAAAGAAGTCTGTTTATTAAAGTTGCGTTTAACCCTATATAAAGCAGTACTATTGAGCTGACAGAGAGATATAGTATTATTGTGACAAGAGGAACCATAATAATGTTTGATACTAAAAAATAGACTGGAAAATAACCGAATTTGGCTATAGAAATCAATGAAGTACCTGCCTGACATGATAGAGAAAGAGCCATCAGCCCCCACATCCATTTAATAAAACGATTAGATGGCAATAACAATCTGTACACAACCGGGTAAATAAAGATAATTGAAAGAAATGCACAATACGATAACTGAAAACCTGTGTCGTACAGCGAGTAGGGGTCGAAGATTGCTATAAGCAGTGCAGAAGCACTTAAAATATTGAGAGGAATTGCTCTGTAGACAAACAATTTTGCCAGAATATAAAAAGTGACCATGGTTACCGCTCTCAGTACTG
This sequence comes from uncultured Muribaculaceae bacterium, assembly GCA_964585795.1. Classification (GTDB taxonomy): domain Bacteria; phylum Bacteroidota; class Bacteroidia; order Bacteroidales; family UBA932; genus Bact-08. The sequence goes on from CAZPFI010000015.1 coordinate 14,205, forward strand.
AGGGGCTGAACCCGGCAACAGCAGCATAGAACCAAAGGGTACATAGTATAAACAGAGCCCTTATAATCTGCATAATTTTATAGTTTCCCATAAAAGAGAGCAGAAACCCTGTGAAAAGATAAATTAATGATGCATGAAAACCCGATACTGCCATAAGATGCATTGTCCCGGCTGCCCTGAACGCTTGTTTGGTTCTTTCATCCAGGAAATTTTTATTACCCGTAATAATTGCTGTTAACAGACCGTACTTAAACTCTCCGCTTTCATGGGATGAGTTGTCGGTTATATGCCTTATTTGTCTGTTTAACCTGTTAATAATCTTTCTTACTCCTTCTCTCTTGTCTTTTATGTGAGAGATATGCTCCGCGGGCACATATCCCATGCTCTTAATCCCTTTTCCTGTAAGATGTAAAAGCCATCCGCTTATTGAATCATTACTGTAACCGGCAATAGCTTTGCCTCTGTACAGCACAAAAAGAGTGTCTCCTTTTTCTATATTGTCAACAGGGAATTTCTTATCAATAAAAAGTACAAGTTTTTCATTATATTCTTTGCATAAACCGTATGTATATGAAGAATTTCTGCTTATCTTTATATTGCTTTTGACTATAACCTTAATATTGATGCCTCCCGGTTTAATTATCCGGGAAGGTTGATTGATTTGGGAGTTTTGGTCGTGTATGTTTTTGTTGCTGTTTCCCGCAAGAAGCATCAGAAACAACAGCACTGTTTTTATCAAACTATTGTTATAATGATGTTTTTTAAGGTAACCACAGAGGTGTAACAAAAGTGTGATAGAGGAGATGGAAAAAAGTATGGACAGTGATAATACAGGAGCAGGAGAAAACAAACGGGCAGAGAGAATGCCGTAAATAAAAGCAATTGTGTATGGAAGAAGAGGAGCCCCGGAAAAAGCAGACCTGTTGTAGTTTATGTTCTCTCTCACAAAATCCATCTCCACACAATTTACATATAAAAATACAATTTTATTTTACATTATTGTATTAAGGAGTATTTTACTATTTTTGTGCGAATTTATAGTCTCATAGTTGAAATTTTAAATTAAAAAATTAATAATTGTTATGGTCATCTTAGTTTTAAACTGCGGAAGTTCATCGATAAAGTACCAGGTGCTTGATATGAAATGCTCTTCCGATTATGAATTACTTGCCAAAGGCATCGTTGAGAGAATTGGTCTTGAAACCGGAATTCTATCTCACAAAGTTAATGGTAGAGACAAATATGAGACTGAAGGTCACATTCCTAACCACACTGAAGGAATAAGACAGGTTCTGGACATTCTTATCGATCCGGCTCTCGGTGTTTTGAAATCACTCTCGGATATCGATGCCGTAGGTCACAGAGTGGCACATGGAGGTGAGTCATTCAACAGCAGCAGAATTGTTGATGACAGTGTTGTAAAAGGTATTGAAAAATTGTGTGAGCTTGCACCACTTCACAATCCGGCAAACCTTCTTGGTATTTTTGCAATCCAGACACTAATGCCTGAGACGCCTCAGGTGGCTGTTTTTGATACTTCATTCCATCAGACTATTCCTCCTTATGCATATATGTATGCACTACCATATGAGTATTACACGAAACATAAGATCCGCCGTTATGGCTTCCACGGAACAAGTCACAAATTTGTAGGTAAAAAGGCCTGTGATCTTGCCGGTATAGATTTTTTAAATTCAAAGGTTATAACATGTCACCTTGGTAATGGAAGCTCCATAACCGCTATTAAGAACGGCAAATCGATTGATACATCTATGGGTTTTACCCCACTTGAAGGTCTGATTATGGGTACAAGAAGCGGAGATATTGATGCAGGTATTGTAACTTTTATTCAGGAGAAAGAGGGTCTGGACGCCGCCGCAATCAACTCTGTGCTTAATAAGAAAAGCGGTTTTATTGGTATCTTCGGTAAATCTTCCGATGCAAGGGATATTGAAAAAGCAGCATCTAATAACGACGAAAGAGCCAAACTTGTACTCGACATGCTTCATTACAGAGTTCTTAAGTACATTGGTGCCTATACCGCAGCAATGGGTGGAGTGGATATGATTGTCTTTACAGGTGGGATAGGAGAGAATGATCCTCATATAAGAGAGATGGTTGGATCTCACCTGCAGTACCTGGGTCTCGATTTCGACCCGGATGCCAACAAAGGCGTAAGAGGTAAAGATGTAATTTTGTCCAAACCGGGCTCAAGAGTATTCATGACTACCGTAACTACTAATGAGGAGCTGGTTATTGCACAAGACACAATGAGTCTGCTCTCGTAACTAAGATATTATAATTTAAAATTCACAGATAGATGATTACCTCATTTGAACAAATTTTTGAGAACCTAAGGTCAAAGCCCAAAAAGAGACTTGTTGCTGCCTGGGCTGTAGATGACCATACGATTAATGCAGCAAAGCTGGCTGTTGAAGCCGGTATTGCAGATGCCACTCTTGTCGGGGATATTAATATGATAAACAAAGTATGCCAGGACGAAAATATAAATCCTGCCATCTTCACCATAGTGGATGTCAGTGAGGAGTTAAAGGCGGTATCAACAGCTGTCGATCTTATCAACAACGGAGAGGGAGACATTTTGATGAAAGGTCTTTGCAGCACCGACAAGTACATGAGAGCCATCCTTAATAAAGAGAAGGGGCTGTTACCTCCAAAGGCAGTTTTGAGTCATGTAACCGTTCTCTCCAATCCACAGTACCATAAATTGATTGTAATGAGTGATATTGCAGTAATACCTGCTCCCGATCTTAACCAAAAAGTGGCAATTACAAACTATGTCGTAAAGATTGCCAACTCTCTCGGTAACTCAAAACCAAAGGTGGCATTGATAGCAGCTACAGAGCAGATGCTTCCGGGTATGCAGGCATGTGTAGATGCAGCAATTATTTCCAAGATGGCAGACAGAGGTCAGATTACCGGCTGCTTAGTGGATGGACCTTTGGCTTTGGATGTAGCACTCTCTGCAGAGGCAGTAGCAGTTAAAAAACTTGTAAGCAATGTTGCAGGTGATGCAGATTGTCTTGTGTTTCCCAATATAGAGTCGGCAAATGTATTTTATAAAACAAATACACAACTTTGCGTTAATGCAAAACAAGCAGCAATAGTAGCGGGAGCAAAAGCACCGTGCGTATTGTCAAGCAGGGCTGACAGCATTGATACAAAATTAAACTCAATAGCGCTGGCTGCATTAACAGCCAAATAGTATTAACATTATGGAGCACCATATTCTTGCAATAAATCCGGGTTCTACATCTACCAAAATAGCTCTTTTTAAAGGGCACAAGCAGATTTTTGTAACAACTCTTCGCCATTCGGCAGAAGAGTTGTCTGCTTTTGACAGGATACCCGATCAGTATCAATTCCGGAAAGAGACCATAATAAACACACTCAGAGAAAATAAAATTGATATTAATTCAATTGAGGTGGTTGTTGGCCGTGGTGGATTAATTAATCCAATCCAATCGGGTGTATATGAGGTTAATGACAAAATGCTAAGAGATTTGCAGGATGGAGTTGGCGGTGAACACGCAAGTAACCTTGGAGGTATCCTTGCATACAATCTTGCAAAAGAGATAGGTAATTGTAAAGCATACATTGCAGACCCGGTTGTGGTGGATGAACTTGAACCAATAGCAAGGGTTACAGGTCATCCTCTCTTTGAGAGAAGATCAATTTTTCATGCTCTTAATCAGAAAGCTATTGCAAAAAGTTATGCTGCCTCGGTTAATATGTCCTACGACTCCATAAACCTTATTGTAGCACATCTGGGTGGTGGAGTATCTGTTGGGGCTCATCGTAAAGGGAGGGTTGTGGATGTAAACAATGCACTTAACGGAGAGGGACCATTCTCTCCTGAAAGAGCAGGAACGCTGCCTGCATATGATCTTGCCAAGCTTTGTTATTCCGGTAAGTACACCCTCGAGCAGGTTAAAAAAATGATTACCGGTGAGGGAGGTATGGTTGCACATTTGGGCACCAACTCTTTTAGTGTAATTGAGAAGAGAGTAGAGGAGGGCGATGAAAAATACAAGATGATATCCGATGCCTTTGCATACAATGTTGGTAAGACAATTGGAGCAATGGCTGCGGCACTTTCGGGTGAAGTTGATGCAATTCTTATAACCGGAGGTATTGCGTACAATACAAAACTTATGGACCAGCTTGCAAAGCAGATTGAATTCATAGCCCCTGTAAAGATATTCCCGGGTGAAGATGAGATGACAGCGCTGGCTGCAAACGGATTATCGGTAATTCAGGGTAAGCAGATTCCTTTGGAATACAAATAAAACTCAATAAGTTTATTTAAGTTCCATATAGTATTTAAGGGTATCGCCCTTAAAGAGAGACGGGTGTAATATTGTCATAATGTCCTTCAGGATTATATGTGGCTCTATTACACCTTTTTCCCAAAAATCACTGCCGCCGTGCATTGTATTCAGCTTGACATTGTTAAATACTCTCCCTCTTTCGAGTACTTTTAGTTTAGAAAAGAGCGGATTACTGACTCTAAGCTCCTCAATAGATTTGTAGTTGTTTGTGTTTAACCAAAAATCGGCCCTTTCGGCCAAACGGAAAATCTCCTCAATACTGTTTGTACCTGTATGAAAATTCATCTCTCTGCTCCCCAGTACCTCACCACCAGCATCGCGTATCAGTGTGCTCATATAACTGGTATAACCGGGTATATACCATACATCTTTCCATGGAGCATTCACTAAAACCAAAGGTTTATAATCTTTTTCTGTTAGTCTCTCTTTTATGGATAAATACTCATCCCTTATCTTATGATATAAAGAATCGGCATATTCACTGCAGTTGAAAAGGAGACCAAACAGCTTTAGATATTCTGCTTTACCAAGGGGATGCTCTTCCATGTAATCTCCCAGGGCAATAACATTTATTCCAAGCGACTTAATCTTGTCTATATAGATGTTGTTCTCTCCGCTTATTCCGTAAGTAAATACCAAATCCGGGGAGAGTGAGAGCAGTGTCTCATAGTTAAGAGAAGATTCAAAACCGATATCCGAAACCCTGCCTTCCCTTAAGTTTCTTAATATGGATGTATCACTCACATATCTACCACCTGAAACTGCAACAATTTTATCACTCTTGTTTAATGCCGCAATATATGATATGTGGCTTGTTGACATACATACAACTCTCTCAAGAGGTGTCTTAAGTATCTTTTCATCTACTTTATAATCATAAGTGTTAGCACTGTTTTTATCAATCAGGCGGTATTGATGGATTATGCCCTCCCGGTTCCAGTTTTCGTTTATAGTGAGTAATTGAGAGCCGTCTTCACAGATTTGAATAGAGAAATATCCGGCAAATTCGTTTGCGTTGTCACTAAAACCATTTGCAGACCCCCTTGATTTACAAGATACAGTAAAAAGCACCAGTGACCATAATAACAAGAATTTGACGACTCTGCACATATATGTATATTTGTTGCAAAATTAACATTTTAAAATAACATTCCCCGTGGAGCAGAAAGATGTGGTTATAATGGGGGCAGGCGCTGCAGGTATGATGGCTGCAATTGCTGCCGCAAAATTCAATGTGAAGGTAACTTTGATTGAAAAGATGGAGAAGGCGGGAAGGAAAATTGCAATAACCGGTAAAGGGAGATGTAACATTACAAACACTAAACCATGGAGTGAGTTCTCTACTCATGTGCATCCAAACAGCCGCTTTCTTAAACACTCATTTTTTAATTTCTCCAATATCCAAACAATAGAGTTTTTCAATAAAATAGGGTTGGAGACGGTCACTGAAAGGGGCGACAGGGTTTTCCCAAAATCGGGGGTTGCATCAGATGTTACCCGGGCACTGCTCAAAGAGATTTCAAGATTAAAAGTTGAGGTTTTATATAATACCAAAATTGAAGAGATTGATTTGTATAATAACAGAGTCTCAAAAGTTACACTATCTAGAAGCGGGATAAAGCATTTTATCTCTCCTGGTGCTATGATTATTGCTTCCGGGGGACTGTCATATCCGCTAACCGGTTCTGACGGTGACGGATTAAGATTATCGGCGGTTGCGGGTCACACTGTTACAAGATGCTGGCCATCTCTTACTGCTCTGAAGCCCGAAAATTATAACAAAGAACTCGATGGTATCAGACTAAAAAATACATCTGTTGCATTATTTATTGATGGAGTCTTAGTTCAAAGTGAGATGGGCGATATGGACTTTACATCAAACGGCATAGAAGGTTCAATCGGCTACAAAATAAGCAGAAAAGCAGTTAAGTCAATGATTAACGGCGGAAAATGCAGCGTGGAAATAGACCTTAAACCGGCAATAAGCGCGGCGCAACTGAGAATGAGAATTGAGAGAGAGCTGGAGGGCATTAACACACTTACTGTAGAGCAACTACTCAGAAAGCTTATGCCGGCCAATCTAATAAGTCCATTTATAGCAAGTAACAGAATTATTGATAAGAGTTTATCAGCTGGTATGACAGACAGAATTAAGCTTATATGCTCTTACTTAAAAAGCTGGAAGATGAACATTGTCTCTTTCACCTCTTACGAAAGAGCTGTCGTTACTGCAGGTGGAGTCTCTCTTGATGAGGTTATCTCTAAAAATATGAGATCGAAGTTAATAGATAATCTCTATTTTGCCGGAGAGGTTCTGGACATAGATTGCGACACCGGAGGATACAATTTACAGACAGCTTTCTCTACAGGGTATCTGGCAGGGGAGGAGGCAGCAAAATCTATTTTGCAGGGAACAATTGATTCTCAAATTTAATTTTAAGCTCGGTAAGTACCTGTTTTGTATCTAAGGTAAACTCTCCGTTCATTATCCAGGAGTAGTAACCCGGGTCGCTTTTTAAAACTGACTCTACCGGTTTGCCTTTGTGTTTGCCGAAATTTATAATTGGAGTCTCCTTTTCGTCCAGAATTATCCTTCCGGCATAATCAAGAAACTTATTATGTGTTGAAAATTCTGCAAGAAACTTTACATCATTTTCAAGCGTCTCTTTATACCTGTCAAGCTGAGCTTCCAAAATTTCGTATGTTGCAATAGTGTCTGCTTCAGCTGAATGGGCGTTCTCCAATTGTTTGTCACAGTAAAACTTATATGCTGCAGCCAGGGTTCTCTGTTCCATCTTGTGAAAAATGTTCTGGACATCAACCATTTTTCTCTTTCTGAAATCGAAACTTACTCCTGCTCTGAGGAACTCTTCGGCCAGAAGTGGAATGTCGAACTTAATTGCGTTGTAACCTGCGAAGTCGCAACCGGACATCCAGTTTGCAAGACTTTTAGCTATCTCCTTAAAAGTAGGACAATCTGCTACATCTTCATTTGAAATACCATGTATACTTTGTGCTTCCGGTGATATTGGTATTGTTGGATTAATTCTTCTTGTTTTTATCTCCTGATCTCCGTTTGGCATTACTTTCAGAGCACTGATCTCAACAATACGGTCAGTTGCGACATTCAACCCCGTGCTCTCTATGTCAAAGAAAAGAATGGGATTTTTAAGGTTCAATTTCATTTTTCAGATGGTTATGCACTTACCATCATAGGCATAATAAGTGCGAGGATATCTTCTAAAGGGTCGTTCTGTCCGGAAGGCATTATAAGAGCTGCCCTCGAAGGATCGGATAATTCAAGAGAGATATCGTTGTATGGTAAATTTGTAAGTATCTCAATAAGAAAAGTCGATTTAAAACCTATTTCCATTGGCTCTCCATCGTATTGACAACTAAGTCTTTCGTGTGCAGAAATCGAAAAATCCAGATCCTGAGCAGAAATGACAAGCTGATTATATGACAGTTTAAGCTTAACCAGACTGCTGGCCTGATTTGAACATACAGAGACTCTTCTGGTACTGTTGAGGAAGTCCTGACGATTAATCATAAGCTTATTAGTATTGTTCTTTGGTATTACAGACCTGTATGCAGGGTAGTTGCCCTCAACCAGACGGCATACCAGAATAAAGGATTCAAATTGGAAGTAGGCGTTACTTTGGTCAAACACCACCTTAACATCTTCATCAACTTTACTGAGAAGGTTTTTTAAAATAGAAGATGGTTTTTTGGGGAGAATAAATGAAGATTTACTCTCTGACTTTATGTCATTCCGGGTATAACATACCAATTTATGGGCGTCAGAGGCCACAAGTGTAACAGATTCGGTATCTATGTCAAAGAAAATGCCGTTCATAACGGGCCTTAACTCCTCCTCTGCAGTAGCATACAGAGTACGGTTAATTCCTTCCAGCAGAATCTGCGAATTAACGGCAAACTTTGTGCTGTCGGAGGAGATTGAAGCAATCTGAGGATAGTCATCGGCAATGGTGCAAGGCAAAGTAGAACTTCCGTTGGCCCATGTTATTTCAATTGAACTATTCTCTTCATTTGAACTGAATTCCAGAGGTATATCTGCAAACTCCTTCAAAGAATCTACAAGCAGTCTGGCCGGTACTGTCAGTGAACCCTCCTGCTCAATATTCTCTATAGGCAGAGAGGCCTTGAGACTTGTCTCCAGATCGGAGGCAGTAATGTTGAGATTTCCATCCCTTAAAACAAAAAGGAAATTGTCTAAAACAGGGATTGTATTCTTTGATGATATTACTCTTGATACCGACAAAAGACGAGCTAGCAGCTCTGAACTGGAAACAACAAACTTCATATCCTGATATTTTTACACAAAGATAAAAAAAATAAGTTATGGCATATAATTTGTTTTTTTATCTGGAAAAACTTTTAAAGACATGAAAAGAAATCAATTTCTCTATCTATTTTTGACAGTTTTGGTGAGCGTTTTCACAACATTGGCTGTATTGAATTTTACTAACAAAAAAACAAATGTATACTCCTACAGTGATACCACGGCGCCTGTTATCAGAGCCAGTTATTCACCGGCAGAATTCCCCGATTTTACATTTGCCGCAGAGAACAGTGTTAAATCTGTTGTTCATGTAAAAGTGGTCAAAAGGGGCACAACCATGCCGGGTTCTATATTTGATTACTTCTTTGGTTATGGTCAGCCTCAGATGCCAAGAGAGATGGTGGGGGCAGGATCGGGTGTAATAATAACAAACGATGGATATATAGTTACAAATAACCATGTCATTGAAGGTGCTGATGAGATTGAGGTGACACTTGAAAATAACCACATTTTCAAAGCTAAGCTTATTGGTGCCGACCCGGCGACTGACATAGCTCTTATTAAGATTGAAGCAGAAAAACTGCCTTTCCTCCCGTTTGGAGATTCTGATGCTCTTCGTCTTGGGGAGTGGGTTCTTGCCATTGGTAATCCATATAATCTCAGATCTACAATAACTGCAGGAATTGTTAGCGCCAAAGGAAGAAGCATGCCTTCGCCGGATGGCGAGTTTAGAATAGAGTCTTTTATTCAGACCGATGCTGCTGTTAATCAGGGCAACAGCGGCGGAGCTTTGGTGAACACCAGAGGCGAACTGGTTGGTATCAATACAGCAATTGCATCAAGAACAGGTACTTTTACCGGTTATTCATTTGCTGTTCCTGTTTCAATTGTTAAGAAGATTGTACACGATATTTTGGATTTTGGATCTGTCCAGAGGGCGATGCTTGGAATTACCATGCAGAACATAGATGGTAACCTTGCAAAGGAGCGAGGCCTTAAAGATACAAGAGGGGTGCTTGTTGTTGATGTTGTAAAGGGAAGCGCAGCAGAGAAAGCCGGTATTAAAGAGTCGGATGTTCTTGTTGCAGTAAACGGAGTAAAAATCAGCTCATCTTCCAATGTCCAGGAGCAGGTTTCCCGGTTCAGGCCAAAGGATAAAATAACCGTGGATATAATAAGAGACGGTAAACAAAAAGAGATTTCGGTTGTTCTGGATGGCAGAGAGGCAACAATAGCTTTGCTGGAAAGTGAAAAAACGGGTGTTGTTAAATTATTTGGCGCCGACTTAAGAGAGGCCCCACAGGAGAAACTTACCAGGCTCAACATAAGACATGGTATTGAGGTTGTTTCGGTTTCGCAGGGTAAGTTTAAGGAAACAGGTATAAATGAGGGATTTATAATTACACACATAAACCAGATACCTGTACGCACCATTCAGGAGCTTCAAAATGTAGTTCAGAGAAGCAGACGATCGCTGCTGATAGAGGGAGTGAATCCCGATGGCAAGGTCTTCTATTACGGGATGGGGCTCTGATTTTTTGCGACATCTGCTAAAATTTTTATTAATTTTGCAGGATATTACTTATTATAATAGATGAGACGGCTTAAGATAACCAAATCAATTACAAACAGAGAGAGCGC
>CAZPFI010000016.1:0-24308 GCA_964585795.1 uncultured Muribaculaceae bacterium
GGCAGATTTGCCGTTAAAAGTTTCAGGGAATTTATACTTCAAAGGTTGCTTTGAATAGTTCCGGTATCTTTCAAGCGCAAGACTCTCGTTCAACTGAAGTTTGTCGAACAGATAAGATGTTTTATACCAAATATCACGACATTGGTCAATGTCAACAGTAAGGGTATTCTTGGGAAGTTTAATAGTGAGCTTCCTCTGAGGAACACTCACTCCTATGTTATATACTACTATCCCGAATTCAAGGGCAATGTTCTCAATTGCAGCAATATCTCTTTTGTTCACCTGGAGTATTACGCCTGAATCTTCCGAAAACAGAATCCTGGCAGGATCTTTTTCATCAAACAAAGTAACATCTGCTGCTATACCTCCGCTTATGTTTGGGAAGTTTAATTCCAGCAGGGCAGTTATTATACCTCCTGCCGATACATCGTGACCGGCAATGACAAGTCTGTTTTCTATCATTCTTTGTACTGCTTCGAAACACTCCCTGAAATAAGCAGGGTTTGTTATATCGGGACACTCATTGCCCAGCTGATTGGTTACCTGTGCAAATGCACTTCCTCCCAGTGTAAAGGAGTTATTGTTCAGATGGTTGAATGGAATATACAGTATATGCGACTCAATACCTGTAACCATTGATGTTCTTACAATGTTTGTAATATCCATGCTTTCTGCAACCGTCGATACAATCAGTGTTCCGGGTGACAGAACCTTGGAATCATCGGGATACTTTTGAGTCATAGACATTGAGTCTTTGCCTGTAGGGATGTTAATTCCAAGTTCGATGGCAAAATCGCTTGCTGCCTTGACAGCTTTGTACAATTTGGCATCTTCACCTAAATTTTTACATGGCCACATCCAGTTGGCGGAGAGTGAGACGCCTCGTATTCCTCCTTCAACAGGTGTCCATATAATGTTTGTAAGAGATTCCGCTATAGCCATTCTGCTTCCTGCTGCCGGATCTATCAGAGCTACAGCCGGAGCATGCCCGATTGATGTAGCGACCCCTCTGGTTGATCCATATCCTACTGCCGCAACGCCAAGATTGTTGAGAGGTAGCTGTATCTCACCTGTTGTCTGCTGTGATGCAATAAGCCCTGTAACCGACCGGTCTACCTTGTTTGTAAGCCAATCTTTACATGCAACAGATTCCAGTTGCAATACCTGATGAAGATAGTATTCAAGATCGTCGGTGTCGTATTCGACAGGATCCCACTTTTGATTGAAAGATACATCCTCCATAACAGTTTTAGGAACCGAACCAAACATATCGCTAAGAGGCAGATCAAGAGGTTTCTCTTTGGTTATGCTGTTTTCAAGGGTGAAGTTACCCTCACCGGTTGTCTCTCCAATCACATATATTGGAGCACGCTCTCTCTCAGCAATTTTAATAAGTTCATCAACATCCCTGTCTCTTATTACAAGACCCATTCTCTCCTGTGACTCATTACCTATCAATTCCCGGGCAGAGAGAGTGGGGTCTCCTGCCGGAAGTTTGCTTATGTCGATATAACCTCCTGTGTGTTCAACAAGCTCGGACAGACAGTTAAGATGTCCGCCGGCACCGTGATCGTGTATGGAAATTATTGTATTGTTTCCCCTCTCAGCGAGAGAGCGGATAGCATTGTATACTCTTTTCTGCATTTCGGGATTTGATCGCTGGATTGCATTGAGCTCAATTAAGTTATCATATTCTCCGGTTGCTACTGAAGAGACTGCCCCTCCCCCCATTCCAATTCTATAATTGTCTCCGCCCAGCAAAACCACCTTGTCACCTATACCCGGAATATCTTTAAACGCATCCTGTTTTTTTGCATAACCAACTCCGCCTGCAAGCATTATCACTTTGTCAAATGCGTAGCTTACATATCCCTCCATGTGCTCGAAAGTAAGCAGGGAGCCGCAGATGAGTGGTTGTCCGAATTTATTCCCGTAATCGCTTGCTCCGTTTGATGCTTTTATGAGTATCTCCTGAGGAGTTTGGTAAAGCCATTCGCGTGGTTCTACCGATTCCCAGTCCCTCCCTTCTGTCTCCGGACGCGGGTAGGAGGTCATATATACCGCAGTACCGGCAATAGGAAAAGAACCTTTGCCTCCGGCCATGCGGTCTCTTATCTCACCTCCCGAGCCGGTTGCAGCTCCGTTAAACGGTTCGACAGTGGTTGGGAAGTTATGTGTTTCTGCTTTTAGGGATAATACACAGGGGTGCTCTTCTGTTTTGAAAAAGGATGATGTGCTTCCACTTTCGGGGAAAAAGAGGTTAGTAACAGGACCTTCGATAAACGCGCAATTGTCTTTATAGGCCGATACTATTCTGTTTGGGTTAAGCTGAGAGCTCTTTTTTATCAGCTGGAAAAGAGTTGATTCCATCTCAACTCCGTCAATAATAAATTTACCATTGAAAATTTTATGTCTGCAATGTTCGGAGTTTACCTGAGAAAAGCCGAAAACCTCTCCATCTGTCAATGGCCTGTTTAATTTTTTGCTAAGCTGTTCGAGATACTCAATCTCTTCATCACTGAGGGCCAGACCTTCACTTTGGTTATACTCTTTTATATCGGTTATATCAATTACGGGGTGAGGTTTACCTGTTATGTCAAAAATCTCCTGACTTAACCCCTGATATATTCTTTGCAGCATCTTATCGTAACCACAAGCGGATGATTCTACCTCAATAAACTCTTCAATCCTTTCAATTCCTTGAATGTTCATATTTTGGGTTATCTCCACTGCGGTTGTACTCCATGGAGTAATCATCTCCCTGCGGGGACCCTTAAATGTGCCGTCAAGTTTATTATCTGGTAATAGTTTAGCATCTGAAAAGAGCCATTCAAGAGCCTCTATACTTTGGCTGTTCAGTTCAGTTGAAGTCTTTACAGCCAGGACGGGCCCGTTTTCTTTCCGAAAGAATAAAATCATAGGGTGAAACAATAAAATGCGGCCATAAAATTACTCCATTTTGACCAATTCCCATAAAAATATTTCTAAAAATGGGCTAATGTGACTTTTATTTTTCAAATTTGCCTGTGTATTTGTAACAGTTAATCAATGATGTTCAGCACAGAAAAATATAACCAACTAATAGATTACATATTCAGTCAGCATCCCTCTTTCCAGAACATCGGTCCTGCCGCATATAAAGAGGGTTTAGGTACTATGCGTGAGTTTGATTCTCTGCTTAATCATCCTCACAGAAGATATCCGGTGGTTCATGTCGCGGGAACTAATGGTAAAGGGTCTGTTTCTCATATGCTTGCATCTGTTTTTATGCAGTTTGGCCTAAAAACTGCACTCTATACTTCACCTCACCTCATCGATTTCCGCGAAAGAATAAAGGTAAACGGAGAGATGATATCAAAAGAGAGCGTGTACAATTTTCTTACAGAGCACAGTGGGTTCCTTAATCAACAGAACCCCTCTTTCTTTGAGATTACCACTGCAATGGCTTTTGATTATTTTGCAAAGAGTAATGTTGATATTGCAGTTATCGAAACCGGACTTGGCGGCAGACTTGACTCAACTAACATAGTATCCCCAATTTTGAGCATAATAACCAATATTGGATTGGATCACTGTGAGCAGCTTGGTTCAACCATAAGTTCAATAGCTCTTGAAAAAGGGGGCATTATCAAGGATAATGTTCCTGTTGTAATAGGGGAACACAATGCTACTACCAAATCAATATTCCAAAAAGTTGCAAGGGAGAGAGGTTCAAAGATATTCTTTTCGAAGAGCTCGAGATTCAAGGATGTTAAGGCAAATGAATATCAACTGGACTTAAAAGGCGATTGTCAGCTTAATAACCTTAAAACTGTGCTAACATCATTATATGTACTGTCTCAGAGTTTAACTTTTATAACAATGATTGGAGGTGGGTGGAGTGACAGTAATATAAGAGAAGGATTAAAAATAGCTGCAAAAAGAACAGGTCTCAGAGGCAGATGGGAGTTGTTAAATGAAAAACCGGCGGTAATTTGTGATACAGGTCATAATGTACACGGGCTTACAATTGTTTTCTCTCAACTGAGAAAACAGAAATATGGAAGACTGTTTTGTATTATTGGTTTAACTGCCGACAAGGAGATTGATAAAATTATAGGGCTGTTACCACCTGACTCATATTATTACTTTACACAGGCACCAATAACCAGGGCGTTCGACAGGGAGGTATTGGCAAAGAGATCTATTGCCACAGGTTTAAAAGGAGAAGTGGCAGATTCTGTTGAAGAGTCTTTAAAAAGCTTTAAAGCTGTGTGCCAAGAGGATGATTTGTTGTTTATTGGTGGCAGTACATTTATTGTTGCCGAGGCACTCCGTTTTTTTGAAAAAAACGACAATTTTTTTGCAAATTAAAAAATTGCAGATATCTTTGCACTCCCATCGAAAAAGAAGGGGCTACAAAGGGAGCATAGCTCAGTTGGTTTAGAGCATCTGCCTTACAAGCAGAGGGTCGGGGGTTCGACTCCCTCTGCTCCCACAAAAGAGAAGATTAAGGGCGACTATTTTTAAAGTCGTCCTTTTTTATTAAAAGTCTTAATTATATAATTGCTCAAATTACATGCTTTTACTAAATTTGGACTAAATATTTGCCAAACTATGAAAAACTCGGTTTTACCACTTAAACGCACCCTCTTATGGGTTGCTTTTTTTATTATCATGTCTGTTTCGGGATATGCTCAGAGTAAGCAGAATGTAAATCAGGATAAACGATCTCAACTTCCCTCATTTATGCATAACTCATATTTTGAGGTTAATGTAGGGCATATAAGCTATCCCTTCTCTGCAGAGCAACTCCAACCCGGTTACAATCTACAATCTGTTTCATACAAACATCCTGCTGTAAGACTTGTATTGATGGGACATCAGTTTAATAAATACCTTTCGGCACAGGTAACTTATATGAGACCAATATGGTGGGTGAACTATAAGTATACTAAAGCGAATGATTTAAGCAGCAATATATTCGGACGTACTGTTTGGATGAATATAGCGGGTGTTACACTTAGACCTCAGGTTCCCATAGGAGGCAAATTTTCGCTTTACGGCGAGAGCGGTCTTGGATTGGTAACAAGAAACGGATTCAGAGATGATGAAAATAACGTAGTTGTTAAAGATCTGGTCTATGCAACTATTACATTTGGTGCAGGTCTGGTATACAAACTAAGTGATGTTTGGGCTCTGCAACTTGTTTCAAGTTATACTCCTGCTGGAAAAAACAACGATCAACCATACACGGCTTATATAGGTACCGGTTTTAAATATACATTCCTGCCATTCTCCGATGAACGCCTGGAAAAAGCTGCAACATTGGGCAGAATTCATCCAAAACAGTGGATACAGGTTTCGTATTCAAGCAATATAGCAGGTTATGGTGTAAATAATTTTATGCGAAAATCCTACCTTTTTTGGGGGGGTGAAGCAGAGATAAAGAACGGTTTCATGATAAATTATAAACGTAACATTTTTCACGGTCCAAAGGTTTTTGCTCTGGATGTAGGTGTAAACGCATCTATATGGCAAACAAATGTAAACAGAGAAGTATTCTTTGCTCTTTCGGCTTTTCCAATATTCCGTTTCAATTTCTTACATAACAAGCATTTCGATCCATACTTTTTCTATACACTGGGAGGCCCGACCTATATCTCCAAATATATTCTCGACGGTGCAGATACAGGCAGAAAATTCACCTTCTATGATGATGTTGGTTTAGGTGCATTTTTTGGAAGCGACAGACGATTGAATGCCGAGCTGAAAATTGCACACTACTCAAACGGAAATATATTCCCCAAAAACGGTGGAGTTAAAATACCGCTTACACTAAGTGTTGGTTACTGTTTTTAGTTGTTAACCCATTCCGATAGTTTGAATGGTCTGCCTGTATTGAAGAAAAGTGCTGTCATTTGGTCTATTATATCGTGACCATTTGCACTGTTTGTAAAATAGACAAATATCTTCTCACTTTCGGGGGCAATTATAAAAAGAGATTTAAAATTTCCATTGTCTCCCCAGTGAAAAAGGATATCTCCTGCCGGACTCTCCTTCTCGATACCTATACCAAGACCCCAGAAAATGTGTTTATCACAGTCTCTGGGTCTGTCGTAGTATCTGAATGCTTTTGTGTCAGCAGTGTTCATCATAATATGAGATTGTGGTTTAAGTCCGTCACCTTTTATTAAAGCCAAGAGAAATTTCATATAATCATTGGCGGTAGTTCTTAGTGTATATGCTGAATTTGCTCTGGGGTGTCTTCCCTGTCCACGATTCTCACCGCTTTTTGTATATCCGCAGGCAGCCAGAGTATCATAGCAATCCATCCAGGTGTAACTGCTTAAGTGCATCTCAAGGGGAGTGAATACCTCTTCCTGAGTAAGTTGTTCGAGAGATTTTCCTGTGATATCTTCAACGGCTTGTTGTAAAAGGTAGAAGCCCTCTCCTGAGTAACTGAAAGCGGAATCCGGAATGAAATTAAATTTAATTATTGAATTTGGCCACTGTTCACCTGATGGAGAGGTTGCCCAATTGGGCAATCCGGTTCGATGCGCAAGCACCATTCTTGCAGTAAGCATTTGTGCCCATGTGCTGTTTTCGAATCTGGAGATTTGAGTGTATTTGTAAAGGGGTGTGTCTATATCAATTAAACCTCTGTCCATTAGTCTGAGAACAACATACGAAAATATAGGTTTGCTGAGGGATGCTGCCTGAAAAACTGTATTACCTTTTAAATTTACCTCCGCTGTGTCAGATGCCGCAGCTTCAAAAGATATAATGCCCTCTTTTGACGAAAAAGCAACCTGAATTATGGGTATCCCTGCAGATTGTGCAATAGAAAGGGTTTTTGTTTTGTATAGCTCTGTTATATCTGTTTTACAAGAAGTAAAAGACAGAAAAAGAGAGATAATAAGTGCGGAATTTCTATAAATATGAATCATGCGCTTTTTTTGAAATGGTAAAAATAGAGATAAGATAAGAACCTTACAATTTCTTTTTACTACTTTTGAGTACCACTTTAATTAAAAACCGTAATGAAAACCCTGATTTACATATTTTGGGCGTTCTCTTTTTTTGTATCGCCTGCTGCGAAAAAGGTTCTTGACTCATCTCTTTATGATGAGTGGAGAACCATAAAGAAGTTTTTAGTCTCAGATGACTCAAAGGTTACCATAACAGAGTATGAAAGATATAAAGACCGTAGTACTCTGGTTGTAAAAATTGATGGGATATCTCCCCGTTTAACCATAGAGGGTGGTGCTGATGCTGTGTTTACAGGGGATAAGAGCCATGCTCTCTACAAAATAAAGGATACCCTATTTTCAGTTAATTTGAAAAGTGGAGGTGTTAAGAAAATCACTGTTACCAAAGAGTATGATTTAAGCTCGAATTCGCCTCATATTATGTGGCTTAAAGGCAATGTTCTGCATATTTACAATCCGTTGGATAATCTGAAAGATACGATTGAAAATGTGTTATCTTCAATTTTTCTGCCTTCAGGTAAAGTTATTCTCTCCGGTCGTCTT
Source organism: uncultured Muribaculaceae bacterium (assembly GCA_964585795.1). Taxonomy (GTDB): domain Bacteria; phylum Bacteroidota; class Bacteroidia; order Bacteroidales; family UBA932; genus Bact-08. The sequence continues at coordinate 7,515 of CAZPFI010000016.1, forward strand.
AAAGAGGGCAGAGGTATAGTAATGGTTGAGACATCCGGCAAAAATACTTTTAAAAGAGATACCTTACATAAAACAGCTCACTTTCTTAGGAATATGGCTGCCGATAAGAGAGGAGACAACATAATATTTTTCACCTTTTTGGACAGCGCAGGTACGAAAGATGTAAAGGTTAAAAGAATGAATTTGAAAACCGGCAGGGTAGAGGATACAGGTTTGGATGAAACAGTACTGCCAGCTGGAACGAAATTCAATATAAAAAAAGATGTAACCTTCTCTTCAGATGATGATTATTACAAATTTGAAATCTCTCCGGTGAGACAGCAAGCTTCAGTTGATGCCAGGGAGAGGAGTACCTTTGAGTATGAGTTGTGGAGATGGAACGATACCCTTTTACCATCACAGAGAAGAGGACGAGAGAGCATATTTGCAAACAGTTTAAAATGTATATTCTATCCCAAAGAGAGAAAATTTATACAGCTGACAAGAGGCAGAGGAGTCTTTTTATTGCAGGACGATACTTCCAATTATGGAATTGAACTGGATAACAGACCATATATGTTCACAGATATCTGGGAAGACCCTATCCCAAAAGACTTCTATCTTGTAAACAGGAAGAACGGCAATTATTCACTACTGTTTGAAGGTTTTATAGGTTCATTCTGGTTATCAACTGTATCGGATCATATTTTTACCTACGAACCCGATTCAGAGAGTTGGTTTGTCACTGACCTTAACACAAGAGAGAGAAGGAACCTGTCATCTCAGATGCCTTATCCTGTGAAGAATATAAATTTTGACAAACCTCAGCCCGCTGGAAATTTTGGTTATGCCGGTTTGTCGAAAGATAAGAAGTACTTTATTGTATATGATCAGTACGATATATGGGCTCTGCCCTTAAACCAGAAGGAACAACCATTTTGCCTCACAAATGGATATGGAAGAGCAAATAAGATAAGGTTTAAAATACTTAATACAGCTTCATCTTCTGACAGAAGCCGTCAGATTGACTTAAACAGAGAGCTAATCCTGGAGTCGGTCAATTATCATAATATGTTTTCGGGCTTTTATACACTCTCTCCGGGTAAGAATCCTCAAAAGCTGATTGAAGATTCGTACAGTTATAAATATTTGAGGCAACTTGCAAAAATTGAGGGAAGAGTGGGACATATTGTTCAACGGGAGAGTTTTGGTGAAGCACCGGACTATTGGATAACAGATGATAAATTTAATTTTACTAATCGTCTTACCGATTTAAATAATCAGACTGAAAATTACAGCTTTGGAAACTCTCAGTTTATAAAATGGAGTGACAGCTCAGGTAATTTACAGACAGGTATTCTCTACACTCCGGAAGATTATGACTCTTCCAAAACTTATCCTGTTATTGTCTATTTTTACGAGACAATGAGTCAGGATATCTTTATGTTCTATCCCCCGGCTCCCTCAACCTCTACAATAAATCCGGCAATGTTTGTAAGCAGGGGCTATGTAGTATTTATGCCGGACATAAGGTTTGAAATTGGCTGGCCCGGGCCAAGCAGTCTGAATATAGTTGAGAGCGGAACAAGGCACCTTATAGATAAGGGTATAGCCGATCCTCAACGAATAGGACTTCAAGGCCACAGTTGGGGCGGGTATCAGGTTGCATACATTATTACACAGACAGACCTGTTTACCTGTGCTTGTGCAGAGACAGCAGTTGCCAATATGACATCGGCCTATACAGGTCTTAGGGCAGGTGCAGGAAAGCCAAGAATGTTTATGTACGAATCTACCCAGAGCCGTATTGGAGGCACTTTATGGGACAGACAGGAGAATTATATACTCAACTCTCCGTTGTTTTTCCTGGACAGAGTAACAACTCCCTTACTGTCAAGACACAGCGATGCAGATGAAGCGGTTCCGTATTCTCAGGGACTCGAACTTTTTCTTGGACTTAAAAGATTGGGTAAACAGGTATGGATGTTTAACTACAAAGGTGACGGACACAACATAAAGAAGCGTGAGATAGCTTTGGACTGGACCATAAGAATGGACCAGTTTTTCGATTACTATCTCATGGATTCTCCTAAACCAGATTGGATGGATTAATAACCCAGCCCCTTATCCCTTGCAATCCTGTCGAAAATAAAAAGATGCTGGTCCAACATAAAAATCCAGTAAGGCCAGCTGTGTACACCCGGGCTCATGATTAACATATTGGGTATCCCCAGCTGTTCACATCTCTCTGCAAAGTCCCTGCTGCTTTTTGCCAGGTAATCCTGAGAACCACAGGTTATTATCATCAGTTTCTTAATACCTTTTACCGAATCTAAGCGATAAACAGCAGATTGAGTGTCGTATAATTCGTTGTCAATGCTGTATGGGCCCAATATCTTTGGAATCTCAGTCTCTTTAAGTCTTGTGTCCCTGAGATTCATAACTCCGGACATGCTCCCTGCAGCAGCAAAGCGTGTAGTGTCGTCAAGAAAAATATTAATTGCACCGTGACCTCCCATACTCAATCCTGTTATAAAAGTAATCCCGGGATTGAGCTTATACTTTTTGCTGATTATGGGATATAGTTCATTGTCAAAAAATGATCTCCACTGCATCTTCTCTTTATCGATGTTATTAAGATACCAGCTGTTGTAAAAACCATCGGGAGTGATAATAATAAACCCGTATTTGTCACTCATCGCCTGGATATCTGTTTTTTCACTCCAGTTTTTATAATTTCCACTCCATCCGTGAAGCAGGAACAGAGCAGGTGTCTCTCCCATTTTTTCTGAGGAGAAATCTGCCGGAGTAAAAACCAGAACCGAATCATCGCATTTGAGAAAATGTGATTTTATTACAAGCAACTCTTGTGCGCCTATTTTTGATAAGGGCAGGATAGCAAGTGATATCAGTAAAAACAAGACCCTTTTTAAGCCAAAATTTATCATAATTAAAGTATTAGTTCTCCTCTTCATTTTCATGGTAGTTCTCTACCTTATGAACATTATCTCTCTTATGAGTCAGCAGTGATACTATCACCAGTACAATTACTGCCAGAGGAATTGATATTATACCCGGATTATCTATTGGAAACGGAGCTGCTGATTTTGCAAGGCCATATCTTTCATACATAGCAGGAGAAAACAGAATTAATACAACAGAGGATACTATTCCTGTTACAATAGACCAGGCAATACCCTTTGCCGTTGTTTTATCCCAAAACAGCAGAAACAGAATGGATGGTAAGTTTGCAGAAGCGGCGACAGAGAAGGCAAGCCCCACAAGAAAAGAGACATTCATTCCTTTGAAAAGAATACCAAGAATTATTGCAAATATTCCAACACCGAATGCAGACAGTTTACCTGCCCTAACTTTTCTTTTATCATCCATCTTTATCTTAAGGTATTTGTCCATGAAGTCATGGGCAATAGCACCTGAAGATGCCACAATAAGACCGCTCACCGTACCAAGAACGGTTGCAAAAGCTATTGCAGAAATAATTGAAAACAGCCCTATGCCAAAGAATTTGGCAAGCAGCGGGCCTGACATATTACTGCTCTCTACATCAAGAACCCCATTTATTGAGGCCCCAAGCCCCATGTACAGAGTAAGGATGTAAAAGAACCCGATTGAAGCGATGGCTACAATTGTTGATTTTCTTGCAGCCCTTTGGCTGGATACAGTGTAATATCGTATTAATATGTGAGGCAATGCAGATGTTCCCAGAAACAGTGCAAGCATTAGTGATACAAAGTTTATTCTGTCCCATGGGGTGGCTCCTGCTTCTGAAGACAACTTATAAAGAAGCCCCGGTTTTACCATCTCTTTACCGTCGGTCACCTCCTGGTACCAAACAGTTGTCTTTGCCTCTTTAATCTCTTTTCTGGAAAAACGCACTATTTGTGAATTCTCAATATGTGTAAGAAACTCAAACGGGCCTACAGGGCCGGTCTTCTCTACCTCTTCTCCGTCCACAATTATCTTTGAGAGATGTCCCACCTGATAAAACTTTGCTGCCTGTTTTGGCTCTCCGTTATAAAGTTTGCTTCCGTCATCGAGTGTTGTTATAAAAAGAGTCTCCTCAAGGTAAAGTGAATCTTTGGAAAGTTTAAACCATTGATCTATACCATCCTTATTGGTTTTTACAAAGGTTAGATTGTCTCCGGCGGTAAAACTCTCAATAAATTGATAGTTACTGTCATCTGTTGCAACAATCCGATCATTTTCCGTTATTGCTCCAATGGTTGTAAAATTGGGGTAGTCGTTGCGGGGTGACAGTGTGAACCCGTTTTTAAGTACATAAACTGTTAGTATCACAGAAAATATAATAAGAAGGGCACCTTTTATGAACTGAACATATGTGGTTGATGTCATACCTGCAGTTGCGACTATAAATATTACTATAGATCCTACTATTACAACGCCTGCCCAGTGAGGCAGACCAAGCAGCGGAACTACAAGGTCTCCTGCACCCACCATTTGTGGTATGAGATAGAAAACAGATACTACAAGTGTGCTGATTGATGCCGTTAATTTTATATATTTAGAGTTGAACCTTGCGTCAAGAGCGTCCGTAAATGTATATTTACCCAGTCTTTTCATTGGTTCTGCCACAATAAACAGAGCAACAACCCATCCCGCCAGATATCCTATAGAGTAAAGGAATCCATCATATCCTGCGTATGCTATCATTCCGCATATTCCAAGGAAAGAGGCGGCTGACAGGTAGTCACCCGCAAATGCAATACCATTGACACCCCAATGGATGTTTCCTCCGGCTGCATAGTATCCGGCAGCTGAATTGGTTTTTCTGGCAAAATAGAAGGAGAGGCCAAGAACGGCGGCAACAAATGTCATAAAGATTATTATTGCCCAAACAGATACATTATAAATCATAGCTCAAATCTGTTATTTATTTAACCTGTTTTCCATTCGGGTACAAATGGCATTGTATATAAAGCCCATAACAATTGCCAGGAGTATCAATCCAAAACCATAAACTATGGCAAGATTCTGATTACTCAGTACATGAAGCCCCATAAGTTGTGGATTTACTACACCAATAATTACAAATCCACTATATACAATTGTGTAGAAAATAAAGAGGATTACTCCCAGTTTTGTTTTTTTAGCCGAAGCGTTGTCTTTGCCAAGTTTTACAGCAGGTCCGTGCATTTTTTTAATAATTTATTATTGTTAATTTTTATCTTGTATTCTGTTATCCTTTATAGGCACTCATAAATGTGGCACCAATCTTCTGATTATAGCTGTTCATCTGGCTGAAGACCTTCTTAAGGATATATATATCCATATCTGTCAAACTTTTTTCTGGAATCATATTATCGGGAATCACACTCCTTGAGAGTTGTTCGGACTGGTGTCTTAATCGCAGCATCATAAGAAAGTTATAATGGAACAGCACCTCCTGTGTTGTCTGTTGACTTAATACGCCTTCTTTACAGAGGGCATTAATTCTTTCAATTGTACCTTTAACCCTTATATTATTATGGAGAGCAAAAAGTCTTGCAAAAGCGACAATTTGTGCCTGAGCTTTCTTGATCTCAATAATGTCGCTTTTCTTACCGGCACTCTCCGTTACAATATTTCCAAAAATACCTACAGGAGGTTTGAAATTGGTTGCAGAGCTGGCCAGAAAGTAGAAAAATGCGCTCTCTCCCTCAAGATTTTCAAATACAAAATCTTCAATTGTGCTAAACAGTTGCCTGTCGCCGTATATAAATTTGAGGTCAAAGAAAACAGATATGTTCATAATATTTTCAGGTTCGGCATTTACAATCCACTCCCTGAAATATTCTTTCCATACACTAAGCGGCTGACACCATTGGGTATTGGATGCCATATAACCTCCGGGACATAATGGTAATCCTGATGCATTTAGATTCTGACACACATAATGGGACAGTTTATTAAAATACTCTTTTATATTCTGTGATGAGTTAGAGTTAGAATCGCTGAATATAAGAGCATTGTCCTGGTCGGAGCTAAATACCAGTTCATTACGACCTTCACTTCCCAAAGAGACAAATGCAAAGGGTACAGGTGGTGTTCCAAGCTGTTTAATTGCTGTGTCAAATATCTGTTTTGTAATATGTTCGTTTGTATTGGAAATAATTTTGGTTACTGCTGATGAGAAGCCAGGTTGATCCAGCATTGGCCTGACCAAACCGGCAATTTTTGCCCGTAAAGCTGGAAGTTGTGAAATTGAAGTACTTTTCTTAATTGCAGAGGTGATTGCATTCTCATTAGCTGAGAAAACACCAAGCAGACTGCATTTGTCCACAACTCCACAAACCGGTCCTTTTGCATCCTTTATAAGAAGGTGTGTATGGTTCTCCCTCTCCATTAATATTATCGCTTCTGAGACCGTTGTATGTTTACCGCCGAAAATAACAGGAGAGGTCATATAATCGGAAGCGGGGCTCTCCGAGGTGCTTCCTGTTTGTGCGAGTTTATCAATAATAGTTCTGAGGGTAATAATGCCCAGACATGTATCGTTTAGCATGAGTAATACATAGTCCGATCTGTTGAGGTGCATTAATTCAATTGCTCCAGAGAGAGAAATGCCGGCGGAAGCAATTACTGGCAGATGTGCATATTCAAAAACAGGTTTGTCGTTGAGTATTGAGGCAGATGCAAGATCAAATGCTGTCTGGCTCAACTCTTCAACGCCTTTGAAACCGGAGTTGCTCTCAACTATGCCGTCACAATATTTATCATTTGTAATGATAAGTGTTATATTAAACAGAGCTAAGGTTCCGTCTTTTTTTCGCAAAGCTATTTCACTTGATTTAACACTCTTATGTTCACCCAGCAGCTTTAATAGTCTCTTTAAATCTTTTTTATCCGCAAACATTTGTGTCGGGTGCATCAAAGAGCTGTCTCTCTCATCACTTGCTGTATAACCCAACATTGAGACAAGAGCTCTGTTGTGTTCTATTACACGGTTTTTCCCCGTGAGGGGGAGTCTGAAAAGACCAATGTTAGCGTTGTTCCAGACGGCACTGAATCTGGATTTAAGTTCTTTTAACTCTGCTTTTAATGTAAGGTGTTCGTGGGAGTCTTTAAAGGTTAGAAGAAGTCCCTCTTTATCAGAAAAGCTTACGGGCAGTATTGTAAGTATTGCCTCAGTTTCAGTTCCATCTTTTCTTATAAGATTTACCTCTTTTCGTATTTCGGAAGTAACTGACTGAATATCCGGAACACCTTCGGGAGATATGATGTCAGTTAATTCAAGCTGAGTAAGTTGAAATCCGGTGTATTGAAGCCAGTTTTGAATAAATGAGTTGGAGTACGATATTTTATAGTTGAGAAGCAGGATAATACCTTCGGTGGAAGACTCAAGAAGCGACCGGTATTTCTCCTTCGACTCTATAACACTGGCCTCCGCCTCCCTGCGCCTGGTGTCAATTTTTAAACTCTGGTATGCAATAAAGAAGATAATTATGGCAATTATGAATGTTATACCCAGTAGTATAATGACCATCTTTTTCTTTAGTGCCATTAACTCATCCTGAACATCGTCCAGGTAAACACCCGTACCAATTATCCATCCCCAGGGTTCAAAAATCTTGATAAAACTCATCTTTGGCACAATTTCACCTACTTTATCTTTGTGCTGCCACTTGTAATTGATAAAACCTTCTCCCTGTTTAACGGCAATTTTAACTGCCTCAGTAAATACTCTCTTACCATCGGGGTCGGTATAATTACGAAGATCTTCTCCCTGTAATTCGGGTATATACGGATGCATTATCATTAAGGGAGTAAGATCGGTAATCCAGAAATAGTCTTTTTTATCCAGACCATAACGCAGAGATTCTATCTCACCAACAGCCATCTGCTTTGCCTGGTCCAGTGTAAGTAATCCCTTTTGATTGTCATTATGATATTTAAGCAGAATGCTCCACGAGGTATTTGTTAGCTCGTGAATCATATTCTTCTTCTGCTCCATAGCATTTCTCTCGAAGGAGGGTATGGTAAAGAGAAACACAGAGGTGATAAAAAACAGTATTGCCAACAATGCTGGCAATATTATTTTAAGAAAGAAACTCACTCTTATGAGCTTACTCATAAAATCAACCGTCGATTAATATTCAAAGATAGAGAATTTACAGAATAATCATCAATATTAAGAATTGCAAAACCATTTTCCTGCCCGTTATCTGCGATTGCGGGGATTGTTACACAGCTTCTGTCAATTTTTAATCGTTTGACACCATAGGAGTAAAAGCGGAAACCCGGGAATATTGTGGAGATGATTTTACCGCCGGTCTCATATCCAATTCCAACACCCTCCATATGCATATGACCACAAAAACTCATATCTATTGAGTTGTCCCTGAGAAATGAAAAGTGGTCCTGTAATTTTATACGGTCACTGTTATTGGTTGAAAGATAAGCTGTAAAATCGGGATAGAGAGAGTGTGCAAAGAGTATTTTTTTTGCCTGACCGTTTTGTGAGAACTCTTTTATTAGAAACTCCGGAATCGAAAGCAGAAAATTGATTTCATCCTCACTGAGATTAAGAGGGTAGTCATCGGAGTAATCCCAGATTCTGTTTTGAGAGAACATCATCTGCTTCTCCGGTGAGAGCTCTCTCCAATTATCGGGAAATTGAAACTGAGAGTGAAACTCAGGAATCTTTTTTATATGAAAAATATCGTGATTACCCGGTAAAACCACAGAGCAACAGCTGCGTATAATTGACAGACATCCCTTTGCATCTCTCTGATTTTCGTAACATCCTCTTAAATAGGGGTAACCCAAAATATCACCAAGACAGTATATCTCATCGCACTTCTCCCGTTCGATCATTTTGAGTGCTGCTGTAAGATTGTTAATATCTTCGTGAATATCAGCAATTAGAGCTATCTTCATTGTGCCTGAAGCGTTAAAAACATCTCGTTAAAAGCAAACCCCAAATATAGATTATTTTTTTCGGGATAAAATAAAAAAAGTGGAGATGGGCGGACTCGAACCGCCGTCCAAACAAACCATCCAAAGAGTTTCTACACGCTTATCCTCTCTACTTTTTTCGTCCACAAGCTGCCGAAAGGCAGGCCACCCGTGGCTTATCCTTTTTTACTTAAGAGACTTTAAAGGAGTTGGTCTCCGCATCCACTCTTTAATGATACCCCATTTGCCTGATCATAGAGGGCGAAAAAGTTCTGGCGGGATACTCGTCACGGCAGGACCTGGCCTGCGGCGATAAAGCGTTTAAGCTAAGCTTAATTACGCAGCGAGTGCATAGTTATTGTTGCCAGTTATGGCTTGTACTCCGGGATTAACGAGCCGGGGATACAACTCTCGGCGTGCTTCTCCTGAGATTGTGAATGCTGTCAAAACCAAAACATCCCCGGTTAAAAGCGGTGCGAAGTTACGAAAAATATTTGTCTAAATAAAATTTGATGAATCTCCATGAACCGTCAAGAAAGGAGAACAGGCCCAGGATCATAATAATAATACCGGACACCCTGTTTATCATAAGCAACTGTTTAAGACGGAATTTATCTCTGAAAATGTTAATTGCATTACTTAAAATAAGCCACCACGAAAGTGCACCGGCAAACACCCCTCCCAATGCTGCTGTAATTACTGTTTTGGCAGATGTCCCGTCAACATTAAGACCAACAAAGGCAAAAAGACCGAGGATAAGGAAAACGGCACCGGGATTTGTTATGGTCATTATAACAGATGAGAGAAAGTCTTCGAACAGACGCTTACCACCTTTGTTATTTCTTATCTGTTTCACCGGATTTGTCAGGAAAATTTTAAGGCCGATACCAATCACCGCAAGACCCCCGTAGAAAAGAACTGCTGCTTCGTGATTCTTTACGAACTCCTGAATAAGCGCAAGACTTAATATTGCAAAGGATGCAAAGAGAGTATCGGTAAGAGAAGCTCCCAAACCGGTCATAAATCCGGAGATTCTGCCTTTGCTGAGTGTCTTTTGTACACACATTACTCCAAGAGGGCCAAGAGGGATTGATGCTCCAATACCTACTATGTATCCTTTTATAAAACTATCCAGCAAATCTGACATACACCTTGTGATAGAATTTCAAATATTTCAAGTGTCAAAAATAGAAAAATTCCTCTATTTAATTACATAAACTTCAAAGATGGAGATTTTATAAATTGACCTATACCAAACTGTTCCCATTTTTTATCAATGCTCATTATTGTCTCTTCTGACGAGAGAGCCATTTGGGGCCAATCTCTTGCAAATCCGTTTTGGCCTTTTACCTTGGTGCGGGCGTCCATCACAAGAACGCCGTTGTTAAAAGATGAGTCTCTTATAGGATCGAAGTTGCTACCCCATATCCAAAGCATTGTGTATCTGTCGTCAGGGTCAAGATTGTTATCAATTACAATGTTAAGACAAGCTTGCAGGTCGTTGAGGGAGTGTGTAAAATGTATGGCTTTCAAGCCCTCTTTAACATTTATATCCGGAGTGCTACCTGTCTCCTCAGGCAGTTTGACCGTGGCATCAAACATAATTTTACCTCCGTAACCACAGGATGGAGATGCATGATCAAGAACATCCAAAGGTCCTCTGCTGAAGTGAGTGTCTCTTTTGGGATTATAATTTAGCGAAACACAACTGAAAAGTTGATCATAATCCCTAATATCTATGTCACTGTCAACAACAAACATTATTTTGTTAAACATCATCTGCCCGGCACCCCACAGTGCGTGTGCTACCTTGATTGCCTGACCCGGATAACTCTTTTCAATTTTAACAATTGCAATATTGTGACCGGTACCCTCTTCGGGCAAATGTAAATCGAGTATCTCCGGTACCATTGTAAAGCGGATAGGCGAGAGGAAGATTTTCTCTGTGGCAACAGCCAGATATTTATCCTCTTGTGGAGGGATGCCCACAAGTGTTGCCGGATATATTGCCTCCTTCTTATGTGTAAGGCATGTTACATGAAAGGTTGGATAGAGGTCTTCCAGTGAGTAGAATCCGGTGTGATCACCAAATGGTCCCTCTTTGGCAAGTGGCTCGTTTTTTTCAATGTAGCCCTCAATTACAAAATCGCAATCGGCCGGTACCATAAGGGGCTGTGTAAGGCATTCTGTGAGCATAACAGCTTTGTTTCTCAGAAATCCGGCAAACAGGTATTCGTCAATCCCTTCGGGAAGTGGTGCAGTAGCTGCGTAAGTGTATACAGGATCTCCGCCCAGAGTAACCACAACCGGCATTCTTCCGGATTTCAAACCGGAAAAGTGCTTTGCACCTGTCTTGTGTCTGTGCCAGTGCATTCCTGTTGTTTCAGGGGTAAATACCTGCATTCGGTACATACCCACATTTCGGACTCCGGTTATTGGGTCTTTGGTGTGAACCATAGGCAGGGTTATGAACCTGCCTCCATCCTGTGGCCAGCATTTAAGAACAGGTAGTCTGTTTAAATCGGGTTTAAAATGTATAACCTCCTGACAGGGAGCACCCCCTTTAAATCTGCCGGGCAACCAGCCGGAGGCCTCTTTAAGATGAGGCAGAAGTTTAATCTTCTCCATAATCGAACTTCGCTCCTGCATCAACTCCCTCATAAGAGTGTTGAGGTGTGAAGTTATCTGATCGGTGGACTCTACACCCAAAGCCATGCAGACTCTTTTATGCGATCCAAACATATTGGTTATAACAGGAAAGGATGTTCCGGTGTTTTTAAATAGGAGAGCTTTACCTCCACCCGGCTCTTTTGACACTCTGTCAGTTATCTCTGCAATCTCAAGAACCGGATCGACAAAATGGTCAATAACAACAAGTTCTCCCTCTGCATCGAGTTGTTTAACATAATCATTAAGACTATTGTACATTGTTTTCCGGTTTTTAATTAAACACTTAGTTTCTAGATGCCTCTTCAATCAAATATGCTATGGAAGAGAAGTTGATGCCACTATGATTCGATAGGCCGATTTCACATGTGCGGCTTGTTGCATATCCTTCGGAGCAACCTTTGCTTTGATTTGCAATATCCCTAAGCCCGTGTCTGTTAAGCTCGGGAAGGAGAAACCCTCTGTCGCCGGCAAATCCGCAACAGTTACTATCAATTACCGTCACCTCTTCAGCACACATGGAGGCAAGCTTGTAGAGATATGTATCAACCTCCATCTTCTTTGCACTGCAAACTGCAAAAACTGAGACTCGCTTTTTAAGTCTCTTTATTTTCAATTTATCAATAACAAACTCGTGGATAAATTCTGCGGGTTCGTACAGTTTAACTCTCTCTCCAAAATTACTCTTCATAGTATAAAGACATGGACTCATGTCGCACAAAATGGGAATCTTTCCATTATCTGATGCCTCCAATAAAGCAGCTTCCAGTTGTCTTGAAGACTCTTCTCCTGCCTCAACAAACCCTTTACTGGAGAAGGCCATCCCGCAACATAACGAGTTCATATTTTTGGGATATATAACTGAAAACCCTGCTCTTTCCAGGAGAGTCTTAGTAATTTCAGTAACCTGGAGAGAGCTGGACTGATCTTTGGATTGACCCATGCTTCTGGTAATACAGGACGGGAAATAGACCACTTTCAGTTCACCAACGGCAGAAGTAGCTTTAATAACCGCAGCTCCTTTTGGGAAGTGCTCATTCCAGAGAGGAATCAGCCCAAATGAAATCTTATGCATAAACCTTGCTACAGCACCAAAAACAGTCTTACCGGTAATAAGTCTTATAGAGTGAACAAAACTAAGCCCGAAGCGCATTATTGCCGTGACCTGCCTCATATTGCGTGACAGCCAAAGTGCTATCTTTTCGGAACGCCTGCTATGGCCTTCGTGACGCAACTCCTTTACCAGTTTACCTGTATCAATTTTTAAAGGACACTTAACATAACATAAACTATCGGTAGCACAGGTGTCCATTCCGGCATATCTGTAATATTTGTTAATCTCTGCAGCCCTGTGCGGCTCTTCTCCGCTTGCTTTCAGACGCTCCATCTCTTTGTATGCAACAATCCTCTGTCTTGGTGAAAGAGTGAAACCCTCTGATACACAAGTTGGTTCACAAAATCCGCACTCCATACATTTATCCACTGTCTCTCTCGATGGAGGTATTGGCTTTAGATTCTTGAGGTGAATCTTATTGTCGGTGTTGAGTATTACTCCGGGATTGATAATCTCTTTAGGATCGAAAATCCTTTTTATCTCCTTCATAATCCGGTAAGCATTCTCTCCCCACTCTTTCTCTACATAAGGTGCCATATTCCTTCCGGTTCCGTGCTCTGCTTTTAGTGATCCGTTGTATTTGCCCACTACAAGTTCTGAGATGTCATCCATGAATTTACTGTATCTCTCAACTTCAGGTTCTGTTCCAAAATCTTGATTAAAAACAAAATGCAGATTGCCTTCAAGTGCATGACCAAAGATTACTGCTTCAGTATAGTTGTGTTTTACAAAAAGTGCCTGAAGGTCAAGTGTCCCTTCTGCCAGACGAGCAACAGGAAAACAGATATCCTCAATAATGGGAGTTGTTCCAGTTTTTCTCATACCGGCTACCGTTGGGAAGGTCTCTTTTCTTATCTTCCATAGAAGTGCCTGTTCTTTCGCATCTTTTGTGAAAACTACCGGCAATTCAGTAGGGATATGCATTATTCCATCTTTAACAGAGGAGATATTCTCTTCCAGCAATTTCTCCGACTCTGCTTTGGTCTCTACTAAAAGTCCGCATGAGAGCGGTTTTAACTCTTTAAGATAAGCAGGAACACCCTTTGATTCTTCCACCGACCGCAAAGCAGCCCTGTCCATAATCTCTACCGCAGTTACTTTCTTATCTTTTAAAATTATAACGGCTTTACAAGCACTCTCAATATCCGGATAGATAATGAGGGTTAAAGCTTTGTGAGGGTGTTCGATAACTGTGTTGTATGTTATGTCTGAAATAAAACCGAGCGTTCCCTCCGAACCTATCATTAAGTGTTTTATAATATCCGTTGCACATGTGTAGTCTGTAAGAGCATTAAGACTGTATCCTGTTGTATTTTTTATTTTGAACTTACTTATTATCTTCTCTCTGAGAACCTCGTCGGCCTTAACATCAGAGGCAAGTTTCTCAAGATGCAATACCAGCTCTCTGTTTTTTTTCAGAAACTCTCTGCAGCTGCTCTCCGATGAGGTGTCAAGCAGAGTACCGTCGGCGAGAATAACCCTGATATCCGCAACCGTTTTATATGAATTTTCACTCACCCCACAGCACATTCCGCTTGCATTGTTAGCTGCAATCCCTCCAATCATTGCGCTATCGATAGATGCGGGATCTGGACCTATTTTCCTTCCGTATTTTTCTAGCAGACGGTTCGCCGCAGAACCTCTGATTCCGGGCTGTAAACGAATCTTTTTACCGTCATCGAGAATCTGGCAATCGTTCCACCCGTGAGTGGCAACAATAAGAACAGAGTCGGAAATAGCCTGCCCCGAAAGAGATGTTCCGGCTGCACGGAAAGTTACCGGTATTTGATGCTCATATGCTTTTTTTATAACAAACTGCATCTCTTTTTCATTTATCACCTTAACTACAAGCTTTGGAATAAGTCTGTAGAAGGATGCATCGGAGCCAAAAGCAATTGTGCTGAGTGCATCGTGTAGTAATCTCTCTTTTGGAATCTCTTTTTGGAGTTGAGAGTAAAAAATTTTGTACTTTCCTGTTATCATTTGAACATCTCTGTTAATTTGTTGGCAAAAACCCTTTTAGCTAAAATAACTTTATTTTTATCAAGGAGATAGGTTTGAGGAACCTGATCAACCTCGAATCTCTGGTGCAAATTTAAAAAATCATAATCTTTAGGACGATAAACCGGCCACGGAGGGTTTACTTCACTTATGTATTCAATAAATTCGAAATCGTAATTTCCTGCATAAACTCCAACAATTGTAACTCCTTTTTTCTTAAGATGCCTGTAACTCTTAATAAGCTCTTCTGTCAATGGTTTGCAAAGGGGACAATCGGGATTGAAAAAGTATAAAAGTGTATATTTCGATTTAATTGAATAGAGATAAACTCTTTTGTCTTTAATAGTATATAAATCAATATTATAGGCCTTTTCGCCTATTCTGTTAGCTTTTATTCGTTCTGATGATTCTGCCACTATAACATCAGGATAGTATGGATCTCTCCATAATGAAGAGTAGGGTATAATGTAACGATCTGCTATGTAAACTGCAGCATCTTTGTAGTTGGGATTATCATCTGTTGACAGAAACTCGAAGAGATGATAAAAAACAGCATTGTAAATATCTTTGTTTTGTGAAACCAATCTCTCAAAAAGCGGAGAGAATATGTTGCTGAACTGAGCTGTGTCATTTAGATCAAAGATAGATAGATACGACGGAACAAACTCTTTTGAACTCTCATATATTTCATTTATTCTCAACTCCTCTCTCTCATATAGTTCATTGAGCGAATCGGCTGTAAGATTTCTGCCAATAATTTTTTTATCTCTGTCTATCAGAAAGAGTTGAGGAGTTCTAAGGACATTGTATAATTTGTGAAATGAACTCTGGGAGCTTTTGTCATAAACAAAAAACCAGAACTCTTCTTCTGCCTTTTCGGCAGATCCAAACTCCTCTTTAATAAAACCGGCAAGCAATGCAGGATCCGATCCGGTATATACGGCATAAACACAAGTACCCAAATCCCTCGTACTCTCTGCTACCTCTCTTAGTCTTGGCAACATCTGAGCACAAGCATTGCATTTGTCATCAAAAAAATAGATTATTGTGTAATTATACTTAAGAGATAGCAGGGGCAGGTTTTCTCCTTTTATTGTGTTAAGAATAAGTTGAGGTGCGTCATATCCAATAAGGGAGCTTCTGTTAAAGTCGGCATAGAGTCTTAAAAGAGTTTCACCTCCATCTCCCTGCCATTCCAGTATGCCACTTAAAAAATATTTATCAGCAATGTGGACGGCAATGTTTTCATATCCCATTATTGAAGAACTGCTGAAGAGGTTGAAGAGATAACCGGCCACGGCACTCTTTAGCACCGGATTTTCTGCAAATTCTATCAGTTTGTCGGAGGCGGAGATAAGAGAATCGGGGTGTTGTACGGCTGCTGCAATGTATTTGTCAATATCCCTGTATATTGCCTCCAGAATTGTTGTGTCGGATTGCTGGTTATCAGACGAAAATCCACGGCATGTTACTGTTAATGTGCATAGCAGAACTATAGTTATTGCTCTTTTCATTATTTTCTTTCTTTTCGATACTGCTCCAGATCTGCTCCAGAAGCCATAAACGCAGAGGTATCACCACCGTTAACAAAAACATCCCTCACAACGGTTGATGTAATAAACGCAAAATCGTTGGATGAAGGTATGAATACAGTTGTAATTGACGGGTTCATCTTAAGATTTGCCTGAGCAATTACTCTTTCAAGTTCGAAGTCGGTTGTGGTTCTCAATCCACGCACTATAAAGCCGGCTTCTCTTTTGTTGCAATAATCTATTGTAAGCCCGTGATAACAATCTACCTCCACACCGGCAATGCCGGCAGTTGACCGGCGTATTATCTCCATCCTTTGCTCAGTAGTAAAGAAACCACTCTTTTGCACATTGGAACCTACCGCTATTATTATACTGTCAAAAAGTTTCAGTGCCGATTTAACAATGTCAAGATGGCCAAGAGTAAAAGGATCGAATGATCCGGGGAAAACTGCTCTCTTCATAATACTATTTAATTAGATCTCAATTTCACATTTATAAACAAAAGTTGCCGGTCCTGTAAGCTTAAAATCAGTATATGTTTCATCACCCAGATATTTGAAACTGACACTAAGATCTCCTCCTACA
>CAZPFI010000017.1:0-23599 GCA_964585795.1 uncultured Muribaculaceae bacterium
AGTATTTACCGAAACAGCATAGCTTCTGGGATGATTGAGAAGCTGCTCCTGTCCCGGAAATATTGAGGAGGTGTGACCATCATCTCCTACACCAAGAATTATAAGGTCGAAAATGGGAACTCCGTCTGCAGTTGGAAGCAGACTCTCTACAAGAGTAGAATATCTCTCTGCCTCGAAATCAAGATCAGAAGAGCCATCTATCGGGAAGAGTGAATTTGAATCTATCGGGACTTTATCTGTTAACTCTCTTCTTGTCATTCCCAGGTTGCTTTGAGGATCTGAGGCAGGAACTGCTCTTTCGTCTACCCAGAACAGATTAACTCTTCTCCAGTCTATCATGTTAATAAACTTCCCTCTCCATAAGCCAAATAGCTTAACAGGACTATTGCCTCCGGATATTGCCAGGTTGAATCTGGCACAGGGACTTTTCTCCTTTAGCTGTTCAATAGATTCTATTAACAGATATGTAAGTTTCTCTGATTCCGACATTTTATTTACAATTCACAGTAAATATGAGTATTTGTTAAATTCTTGCAAGGATTGGTCCAACGCTCTCCTCCCAGAATTTTTTCACTCTCCGGAGGACCCCAGTTTCCGGCAGGATAACCATACAAAGGAGCTCCATTATTACTTTCCCAGTATTGCAAAAGAGGGTCGAAATATCTCCAGCTCAGTTCAACTGCATCACTTCTGGTAAAAAGTGTGGAATCGCCGTTAATACAATCCTCAATTAACCGAGAGTAAGAGTCGTCCTGCGTAAAATCTCCCATTTTGTCATAGGTAAACTCAACCGGAACCTGTTTTACATTAAAACCTCTACCCGGAATCTTCATATCCAGCTTAATTACCAACCCTTCATTAGGTTGAATTCTTATAATCAATTGATTTTGTTCGGGACACTCCTCCAGGCAACCAAACAGATTATTTTTAATCTTTCGGAAATGAATAACAATCTCGGTAACTTTGGTTGGCATTTGCTTTCCTGTTCTTATATAAAAAGGCACTCCCTTCCATCTCTCATTATCTATCTCAATCTTCATTGCAAGGAATGTCTCTGTCAAGGAGTCGGGTGTGACATCTTTTTCCTCTCTGTATCCCTTAATATTGACACCATCTCCAACAGTTGACATATATTGTCCTCTTACCACACTGTTTGCTATTTCAATATTTTCTAACGGTTTCAGCGATTTATAAACTTTAGCCACTTCATCTCTGAAATGCTTATCTGCAAAACTCAAAGGAGCTTCCATTGCAACAAGGGCAAGAAGCTGAATCAGGTGATTTTGTGCCATATCTCTCAAAGCACCTGCAGATTCGTAGTAGCCGCCTCTGTTTCCGATTCCCATATTCTCTACTGCCGTAATTTCAACTCTTTCTATATGCTGTCTGCTCCACAAAGGTTCCAGAACCGCGTTGGCAAACCGCAGTGCGAGTATGTTCTGAACTGTCTCTTTTCCAAGATAGTGATCTATTCGGTAAACCTGTTTTTCGTCAAAAACTTTTTTTATCAGATTATTCATCTCTATCCCGCTTTTGAGATTGTAGCCAAAAGGTTTCTCAATAATTATTCTGCTGTATCTCTCATCTTTTTCTAAACTTACATCTTCCTGTTTATTCAAACTGTTCTTGCCAAGATTGTCAATAATTGTCTCATATAAAGATGGAGGAGTAGCCAGATAGAAGATATGGCTGGCAGGTTTGTGTGAATCAAGGGCAGATTTTATTTTCTGATAATCTTCTGTCTGCAAAGGATCTGCAGTTATGTATCTTATTATATCAAAAAAATTTGTGTCATCATACTCTCCTTTCCTCCTGATAAAATTGACATACTCAATATTTGTAAACTCTTTTCTTCCCGTTGCAATTATGTTAAAATCCCGGGAAATAACCCCTCTTTTATAGAGTTTGTATAGTGCCGGCATCAGCTTTCTGCCGGTAAGATCTCCCGACGCTCCAAAAATTACAATAACTGTTTTCATAGCCACTCCTGATGATAAAATTCTCCTTCGGGTCTGTCTGTTCTTTCGAAGGTGTGCGCCCCAAAATAGTCTCTTTGTGCCTGTATCATATTTGCCGGCAAATTATGGGATGTAAAAGAGTAGAAGTAGTTAAGGGCAGAGGATAGTGCCGGTACCGGAACACCTCCTATAGCTGCCTTTGCTGTAAGTGAACTCCAGGCAGGAAGAGCGTTCATTATCTCCTCCCTGAAATAGTCATCCAGAAGAAGATTTTCCAAATTGGGGTTTCTCTCGTATGCCTCTGCAATTTTATTTAGAAAAACCGATCTTATAATGCATCCGTTCCTCCATATTCGTGCAATGGATGCAAGATTGAGATTCCACCCCATCTCCAGAGAGGTACTCCTTAAAAGATCGAAGCCCTGAGCATATGAAATAAGTTTTGATGCATAGAGCGAATCGTGGATCTCCTGTGGTTCTGGAGATGCATATTTTCCGCTTCCTCTTTTATATTTCCCCGATGCCGTTACTCTCAGTGCTTTTCTGTAGGAGAGTGAGCGTTCGAAAACGGCTGTTGCAATAAGATTAAGAGGCAGACCAATCTCCATTGCATTGTAAACACTCAATTTACCAGTTCCTTTCTGACCTGCTTTATCAAGAATATTATCAATCAGATAATTACCGTTTTTATCCCTGAAAGAGAGTATGTTGGAGGTTATCTCAATGAGGTAGCTTTTAAGTTTCCCGTCGTTCCATATTTTAAAAATCTGTGACATTGTATCATTATCCATTCCTGCCATACTCTTCATTACCCAGTATGCTTCCGAAATAAGCTGCATATCACCGTACTCGATACCGTTATGTACCATCTTTACAAAGTGTCCGGAACCACCCGGACCAATCCAGCTGCAACAAGGTGTCGAATCCTCCGCTTCAGCTGCAATTGTATAAAAAATATCTTTAATGTGCGGCCAGGCCTCTTTAGAACCTCCGGGCATTATTGAAGGACCCTTAAGGGCGCCCTCTTCACCTCCGGATATACCTGCTCCTACATAGTGTATATTATTCTTTTTTAGATACTTTAATCTTCTGTCTGTATCCAGGTGATTTGAATTACCTCCATCAATCAAAATATCTCCCGGAGAGAGTAACGGAATAAGTGATTCAATAAGGGAGTCAACAGCATCTCCTGCCTTTACCATCATTATAATTTTTCGCGGAACCTCAAGTGAGCCAATGAAACTAACTAACTCTTTATGGCCCTCAATGTTTTTACCTGCTGCTCTGCCGGTTATAAAACTTTCGGTCACCCGGGGAGTTCTGTTATAAACTGAAACTCGAAATCCATTGCTCTCTAAATTAAGAACCAGGTTCTCCCCCATTACGGCAAGACCAATAAGAGCTATATCTGCTTTAAATTTATTTTCGGATTGCATTAACTTTTTATTCTAAATATTAGTTATCTAAAAATAACAAAAATTAATCAAACAAGTTTTCTAATTTTGTTATTAAAGTAATGTAATAATCAGCTATGGGTATAATGAGAGTCAAATACAGCATCTTTATAGTGTTAGTGATAATCTCTCTCTCCTGCAGGAACAGAGAGACAAAAACTCCTCAAAGCACACCACCTTTCAAAATGGTAAGCATACCCTCTGTGTTATCTGACAGCAGGGAGATAGGAAATTACATAGCTATACACTTTTGGGACGAAACCGATTTTAATGACAGTACTTTACTCAACTTTACCCGAGAACTCAACTTTGTGTATAGTAAATACCTTGAACATCTTGTTACATGCAGTGAAGAGATTGCTTCAAACTCTTATAAATCTTTTATAAAAAGGGTGCTGAATGGCAATCTTCAGGTTAGGGACTACCTTTTGATGTTAACAGAGAGGGTGCTGTATGATCCAAATTCTCAACACAGGAGCGAACTTATGTATAAATGGGTGCTGGAGACTCTTCTAAAAGACTCAAGACTAGACCAAATATTAATTGACAGGTATAGTCAGCAACTTGAAATGGTGCTTAAAAACAGCCCCGGAACCATTGCAAACGACTTCTCCTATATTACGGTTAATGGGCAAAATGGTACACTTCACTCTATATCTGCAAAGTTTACTCTTATATTCTTTTATGATCCCGATTGTCACAGTTGTGATTATGCTTTAAATTATCTGAAGGAATCGGATATAATTGATAAAATGGGGAAGAATATGACAAAAATTGCAGTGTACACAGGAGAAGATG
Organism: uncultured Muribaculaceae bacterium; assembly: GCA_964585795.1. Lineage (GTDB taxonomy): Bacteria > Bacteroidota > Bacteroidia > Bacteroidales > UBA932 > Bact-08. The sequence continues at coordinate 4,211 of CAZPFI010000017.1, forward strand.
GAGAAAAATGGATAGCTGGCGCCGGTAAATTCTCATCCGATTGGATTGTAGCATGGAATTCCGACAACAGTATCAATCATAAGAGACTGTACGACAGACGGGCAACTCCTTATATCCTTTTACTGGACAGAGATAAAACTGTTATTATCAAGGATGGTGAGCCGGGGGATATTGTCAGTTTCCTGAGTGACCACCACTAATTTCAATTATCTCATTATCCATTGGATACCATAAATAACCTTTAACATAGGCAAGTCCGCTCTGTCTGGCTAATGAGATATAATTTTCAACCTGCCTAATGTGGCTCTTCTCTTTTTTATCCCCAAATTTAAAATCAATAATTTGCACCTCTCCACCGGACAAAACTCTGTCGGGACGGCTGATTTTGCCACCGGGTTCAATTATTTCCAGTTCGTTATAAACTTTGTAAGTTCCGTCAAACCAGTGCCTGGCCCTAACACTCTCCAGACATTTTTTTAACATCTGCAGTATGGGTTCATACTCCCCGCTTTTAATCTCTCCCTGTGAAAGTGCAAATTTGAGAGAAACCTCCAGATCTTCTTCTGCTTCTATTCTGGACAATACCGAGTGCATAATTAGTCCAAAATTTCTTCTGCTCTCCTTATCGAAATACTCCTCACCTTTAAGAGAGAGTCTCAATCTTTGTCCATAAGGAATTGAGAGTAGTGGAGGCAAATCTTTTTCATTTTGTTCATCTATACTATTGTCGGTGACTGTAGTCCAGGAGCCGGCATGATACTCAAATGAGCTGTTGAATCTCTCTTTGAAAAGGTAGTACATAAAATCTGAGACAGATCTCTGCTGTTGTTTGGATGGCAATGCAGAGAAGATAGCAAGTTCTCTCTCTGCTCTGGTTAGAGCAACATATGCAACATTTGTGTTGTCTGTGTATGTCTTGATTTTCTCCTTTTGATAATCGTCATTGAATATGGTATCTTCCAATGAAGATGAGTATTTTACCGGAATGAGAGGTAGTTGTGAAAATGGCTCAACATGGGTATTACACCAAATGTATTGAGCAGAGTTACCGGAAGTATCTAAAACAGCTTGAAAAAGAGGTACAATTACAACGGGAAATCCAAGACCTTTTGCTTTGTGAATAGTCATAACCCTTATGGCATCCTGTCCCCATGGTGCAGAGAGTGACTTTTTATTGCCTCTAAGCTTCCACCACTCAAGAAATGAAGAGAGATCTGCTCTGCCATTTTTCAGATATTCCGAAACTACATCCATGAACGATTGAATGTAAATTGTATCTGAATGGTCAAATTCACCTTGAACAGAGGCGACAATGTTCTCGCACAACTCAAATAACGGCAGATACTCAATTCCTTCCGTAAGATTGGTATTAATGTTATTGTATTGTGCTACTGCGTTATTAACCGGATCATTGGGATTGTCTAAATAGTAAAGTATTGTAAGTACTCTTCTTACTGCCGGCGAATAGGAGATTATAAGAGACTCTTCGGATATAACCGGATAGTCTGAAGCGATGAGATTTTTTACAATTGACTCTCCCTCTTTATTGGTTCTTACAAGGATTGCAATATCGCTGTATCTGTAACCACCCTCCCTGTATTGTTCAATAAGTGGTGCAATATTGTTGATGGCCGCCAATTGCCAGCTATCTGCCTCTTGGTCTGTTTCAAAAAATTTTAGAAGAACATGTCCGTTAATATCTTCGTTTTTCAGGGGAACAGTTTGACTAACATTTTGATAAACCTTAGAAAAATCTGATGAGTTTATCAAAGAGTCGCAAATAAGTGCGGTATACGTAAATAGTTCATTATTGAAATTGACAATCTCTTTGGCAGAGCGCCAGTTGTATTGGAGGTTGTGCTCAATAATCCTCTCCTTTTGTATATAGTTACATATATCTCCGTTAAGTAAATTCCAGTCCGACCCTCTCCACCGGTATATACTCTGCTTAACATCACCAACTATAAGATTGTCATAACCCGACGACAACGAATTATCAATCAGTGGTTTAAAGTTATTCCACTGCATAAGCGAGGTATCCTGGAACTCGTCAAGCATAAAGTGATCTATTCTGGTGCCAACTTTTTCGTAAATGAAAGGGGCATCACTTCCATCAATAATTCTGTTTAGCAGCTCAGTTGTTTCGGGTATCAATACAATATTGTTCTCCTTTGAATACTCCTTTACAAACCTTTCAACATCAATTAACAAACCCAATATATTAATATTTGAAAGAACCATTTTGGCACTTTTATAATTTATAAAATGGGTTTCAAAAAATGCAATCATCTCTACTATTGAATCATTCAATCCTTCATTATATGCGTTTTCTATAATATGACACAATTGAATATCCTTTCTCTTAGTAACATTGGTAGTCCATTTATCGATATTGTCTGCCATCTCCAAAAACCTTACAGATGGTTTTGTTATATCACCGGAAGCACATTTGTAAAAAAAGTTAATTCCACTAGTCATTTTAGAGGGAAAATCAAGTTGTGAAAGATTATGTCTTTCAAGAATTTCCAAAGCATTTTTGCTTATTACGATAACATGATTCTCGAAGTGATCGATAATAGTCTTAAGACTATCTTTAAAATATCTTAAGGTTTGTTTATCAAACGATTCCGGTAAAAGAGCACTTTTTTTAATCCTGAAAGACTCTTTAAAAATCTGCCCGGCAAAATCTTTTATGCCTTTTTTTAAATTCCAACTGTCTCCTTGTTCAATAGCATCGAAACTAATTTCGGTGAACCAGTCTAAAAGCTGTGAGTTATTATCCAGGTCTAAATTTAATATCATACTGTCAATGGCTTCACTTAACACCATATCATCGTCAAGCTCTACGCTATAGCTATTGTTTTTTCCAATTTCCCTTGCAAAAGCTCTTAAGGTTTGTTGAAAAAATCTGTCAATAGTAAGTATGTTAAAAGATGAGTAATCGTGCAGTATCTCCAGCAGCTTTTTTCTGGCATCAGGGTCGGTAAATGAATTTTTGTAAAGAGTTTCAATCACTCTTCTCTTCATCTCTTATTTAGCTTTGTTTGTAAAGGTACCTGCAACAATATTCCTGTACGCCCTCTCTTTTTTATAGAGCAGCGATAAATACTCTCTGGTAAGAGTGTGAGTCTTACCCGAACCTGCAGATGCCTTTATAATCTTAAGCTTCCCCATATTATCTCAATTAAAAACAAATTGATGAATAAGGGCACCATTTACACGAGTTCGATCCCCTATTCCCGGAAAATTTAACACCACTGTCGAATATCTCTTTTATAACCTCGGTCAATCCTTCCCGGAAAATCTTTACATCTGTGGGATTAATCTCTTTTTGGTCACTACCTCCACTCTTCCCCATATTTCTTAAAATATAGGGAGCAATCTTTATCTCTTGCTTTACATCAAGAATCATTGCGTAAAAAAGCATCTGAAAAGCCACCTTTTTATCCTCAAACCCTGCAGATTCAAAAAGCTCATTTACATCTCTGTAATTTTTTTGATCACCCTTTCCGGTTTTGTAATCTACAATCCTTAAAAAGGTGTCTACTTTGTCAATTCTGTCAATAAAACCCTTTAACAAAACCTCTCTGCCCGGATTAAAGGAGAGCTTTGTTTCAATTTTTTTCTCGGAGCTTATATATTCAAAGGGGGTCAATTTTAAATCATATTTGAGAACAAGTTGTACATATCTTATAATTAAGTTCTTAATTAACAGATTGTAGCCCTTGAACTCGGTAATATTACGATATTTTAAAAAAGCTGCATTTGCAAAAGTGTCAATTACATCTCTGTTTGATATCAGCTCCTTAATGTCTCTCTCCGAAACCAATCTACCCGTATATTTACTATAGAGTCTCTCCATTACATAATGAAAAATAGAACCAAACTCGCTATACTCTATCTCCTCCGTTAACTTATCTTCCTCTTTTACATCCTCAACATACGAGAGATAAAACTGTAACGGACAGAGAATGTAAGTCCCTATGGCAGTAGCCGAGAGCGGTTTTCTCTCGCCGGTAAGAAACATACTCTCCATCTTGGCGATAACATCAGCTGATTTTTCTACTTCTACAATTTTTTCCAAAGGTGCTTTAACTTTAAAAGCAGCTCTGCTCTCATTCAATGAAAGGTTATAATGATACTTCATCTGTAAAATGAAACGGCTCATCTCACCAGTATTGAGCCCTTCTGTACGGGTATCGTAAAGTAACCAGACTCTCTTTGCTCTGTATATCGATCTGTAAAAGTGATAAGATGCTATAGCGTCGTTATACTCTTTAACCGGAAGCATAAAACCACGTCTGATATTATACGGTATAAATGAGTTTGAGGATCCGGAAGAGGGAAAGGTTCCCTCATTTAACGAACAGTAAATAATATTCTCAAAGTCTAAAGCTCTTGTTTCCAACACTCCCATAATTTGTAACCCCGAAAGAGGTTCTCCCCTGAATGGAATTGATAACGATCCCAGTATCTGTGTCATTAATCTGGAGAATGTATCAATATTCATTGGTATAATTATTCCTGATATTCTAACCAATGTCGCTTTTATATAGTATATGAACTCTCTCTCTATTCTGCCTGTATGGTGGCTCTCTGCCAGATAATCCATAATATCAACCAACTTTTCACACATATGGCGGGCTGACTCATTATCAGGTTCTACAGGAGTAAAAATAAGTTTTAGAAAAGGGTTATCATCAAAAAATGAGGGTGAAATAAAAATCATGTTTTTTGATTTTATCTCTTCGATATAATTTGAGAGCCCTCCCTCACAGATCATCTTCACATTGTTATGTTGCAGTATTGACAATACTCTTTTATAATACAGTCTTCCATTGTCTTTTCCAAGGTCTGAAATATATTGTATAAGTGAGAGAACAGGTGAACCTTTAAGTGGATAACCCATTGTTATATTAACTTCGGAAAACCTCTCCGGAATGGAATAGAGCATCGGAAGTAATAATCTTTCATCTGGTAAAACAACTGCATTCTCGATCGCTTTCCCGCAGTTTTCCAGAATCCCGGAAACGATCTTTGTCTGCATAACCCCGGATGAGACACCTATAACCTCTATTTGAGGTGTTTCAAATATATCAAATTTGATATCTCTTTTGGATGGGAAAGAGTTTAGATTTTCTGTCATGAAATGAGATGCCCTGTTTTGACTGTCAGTAATAAAATCGCCGTAATAATCCCAGTAAAAATCGGCCATTCCCCTTCTTTTAAGCTCTGTCAATATCTCTTTTTCACAGCGATTCAGTGCATTTAAACCGACAAATATTATCTCTCTGTAATCTGTCAGCTTATCCAGGCATTTTAAATCCGATGCCACCTGTCTGAAAATCATTCCCTCATAACCTGTATTCTCCAGGGCTAATTGCTCCCTGAATTTTGAATATATGGGATATAAAAGCTGCCACATTGCTTTAAAATTCTGTTTATTTCTGCTGTTACCGACAGGCAGAAAACCTTCCCAGAAAGATAGAATAGCATCTGATTGATTTTGTGACAAGAAGGAGTAATCACTCTCAATCTCTTTTAACTCTTTTATATTAGCAAACAGTAACCGTGCATCAGCCATAAATTTGTCTACATCATTGAAATCATCCAGAATTACCTCACCCCAGAAGACAAAATCGTCAAAGCTTTCTGGCGATCCGGAGATCTCTTTGTATATGCTGTACAACCGGAAAAGAGAGTCAATCTTATCTGCCTCACTCATTCCCGAAACAGAAATTATAAAATCTTTAATGGTAAAAATTTTGGGAGAGAAGAGCGGTTTCTGAACAATCTCACCCAGATATTTTTGAAAAAAAAGCCCCGATCTTCTGTTGGGAAAGACAAAACAAAACTCACTCAGTTTAGCACTCTCATTTTGATAAAAGTGCAAGGCAACAGATTCTAAAAACTTCATTTTAAACTATCTGAATATTAAGACTAAAGTCTCTTCCTAAGCTTTTCGGCTAATTGGTGATAACCGGGTTTATCAAGCAAGGCAAACATGTTCTTTTTATAATCTTCCACTCCCGGCTGATCGAAAGGATTTATCTCCAGCATATAAGCACTTATGCCACAGGCAAATTCAAAGAAGTAGAACAGTGCACCGAGATTGTATTCATCAATCTTTTTAAACGATATGGTAATTACAGGAACACCTCCGTCAATATGAGCAAGTCTGGTACCACTCTGTGCCATTTTATTGCACTGTTCAACACTTTTCCCGGCAATGAAATTGAGACCGTCAAGATCTTCATTATCATGCGATATTAAAATATCTGAAGCAGACTCCTCAATATTCAAAAAGGTCTCAAACAGTATTCTCTCTCCATCTTGAATATACTGTCCCATTGAGTGAAGGTCGGTGGTAAAATTTACCGAAGCCGGATAGATTCCCTTACCCTCTTTTCCTTCGCTCTCTCCAAATAGTTGCTTCCACCACTCTGAGAAGAGAGACAGCTTTGGACTGAAATTTACCAGAATCTCTATTTTTTTCCCGTTCTGGTAAAGTAAATTTCTCAATGCTGCATAGATTATCGCCTTATTATCTGCATCTCTCTTTTTACAATCCTGCTCCATTTTTGAAGCTCCTTCAAGCAACTCCTCAATATTGTAACCTGCAACAGCCAGCGGAAGAAGACCTACCGGCGTAAGCACCGAGTATCGGCCTCCAACATCATCGGGGATAACAAAGGTTCTTAAACCCTCCTTTTCTGCAAGAGACCTTAGAGCACCTCCGGAGATATCAGTTATTGCAACTACTCTGGCTTTAACATCTTCTTTGCCATATTTCTGTTCAATATGCTCTTTTATCACCCTGAAGGCAATGGCAGGCTCTGTCGTGGTGCCCGATTTAGAAATTACAACTACTGCATATTCGTTCTTGTCAAGCAGATCTTTAAGTTCGGACAGGTATTCACCCGACAGATTTTGTCCTGCAAAAAGAATTTGTGGCCACTCACTTTTATGATAGTAGTGAGCAAAACTGTTGGAGAGAGATTCTATTGCAGCTTTTGCACCCAAATATGATCCACCTATTCCGATAACCACAACGAATCTGACTTTTCCTTTCCACTCCTGTGCAATAGTGTTTATCTGTTCTATTATGCTCTTTTCTATTCGTGAAGGCAGATCGAGCCATCCTGTATAATTGGCTCCTCTTCCTTGCCTGAGTGTTAGCATATCAAATGAGCGTATTGCATCGGACATAGATTCTGCATACTGTTTATCGGTAAAAAAGGATTGTACTCCCTTGATATCAATCTCTATGATACTCTCTTTACTCATATATTATTGCAAATTTTCTGAAAGCTGTTTAATCACATAAGCAGGATATTTATGTTCATAAAGAATCTTGTAAACTGCCTCTGCTATAGGCATATGAACACCGTATTTTCTGTTTATTTCGTAAATGCATTTTGCTCCATAATAACCCTCGGCAACCATATTCATCTCAACCTGTGCCGATTGCACAGAATAACCCTTACCTATCATGCTCCCGAAAGTACGGTTACGGCTAAACTGAGAATAACATGTAACCAGAAGATCTCCGAGATATGCTGAGGTAGAGGTTTGTCTTGCAGGGTCGGGATGAGATGCATTCAAAAAATCTCTCATCTCATGAAATGCACTGGTTATTAAAACTGCAATAAAATTGTCTCCATATGACAGTGAGTGACACACCCCGGAAGCAATTGCATATATATTTTTTAACACAGCAGCATACTCAACTCCATAAATATCTGTTCCGGGTAAAGCTTTTATATAACTGCAAGAGAAGACATCACACATAGACCTTGCAACATCAATGTATTTACTTGACAGGGTAAGGTATGAAAGCTTCTCCATTGCAACTTCTTCGGCGTGGCAGGGGCCGCTAACAACCCCGATTCTGCTGAAGGGTACATTGAAATTTATATTGAAATACTCTGCAATGGTAATGTTGTCATCGGGTATAATGCCTTTTATTGCACTTATTATAAACTTATCTTTAAGTGACTTAGCTATACTTCGGGCCTCAGGCAGAAAGTAGGCAGAGGGTATGCAAAAAAGCAGAACATCTGCCATCTCGATAACCTCATTAATATTGGAACTAAGATGAATTCTATCGGTATCGAACTTAACTGCTTGCAGATAATATGGATTATGATGTGTTTTCTTCATCTGATCTATCATCTCTTCATCCCTGACATACCAGACAATGCTCTGTTGGTTGTTCAGCAGCAGTTTTGCAAGAGCTGTAGCCCAACTGCCACTGCCAATCATTGCATATCGCAGATTATCTCTCTCAAAGAAATTCTCCATTATATAAAGTGATTTTTTACTTCTTATTACAAATATATCCATTTTGTAACATTATCTCAATAAATCTTTTACTTTTGCGGATAGACGAATTTATTGTTGCATGAGGGTAAATGACATATTGGTAAGAGCAACAGAAGGCAAAGAGATCTCTATTGACGAGGCAGTTGAAATTTATAACAGAGCTCCTGTTACCGGGCTTATAAATGCAGCAAACCGCATTCGTCAGATTATTAATCCAGGGAACAAGGTTAGCTGGCAGATTGACAGAAATATAAACTATACCAATGTCTGTATATCGGGATGCAAATTTTGTAACTTTCATTGTAAAATAACTGACAGAGATACTTCTTACATAACATCTGCAAAAGAGTACAGAAACAAAATAGATGAACTTTTCCGTCTGGGAGGTGATCAGCTTTTATTACAGGGAGGGCTGCATCCGGGTTTGGATATAATCTTTTATGAAGAGCTTTTCCGTTCTCTAAAACAGGATTATCCCCAGCTTAAACTAAACGCTCTGGGGCCTCCGGAGGTGTTCCATATTGCAAGAGTAAGCTCTCTGACAGTAGAAGAGACACTGAAGAGACTTATTGCAGCCGGTCTGGATACACTTCCGGGTGCAGGAGCAGAGATTCTTTCCCACAGGGTAAGGAAGATTCTTTCTCCGGGAAAACCCGGAGTTCAATCCTGGATAAATGTTATGCAATGTGCTCACAAACTTGGCATAGGAACAACTGCAACAATGGTTTATGGTCATATTGAGACAATAGAAGAGAGGATTGAGCATTTGATTCTCTTAAGGAATTTGCAAAACAGCAAACCCGTTGGAAGCCCAGGTTTCAGAGCATTTATCTGTTGGCCGATGCAGATTGCAGATACAAAGTTGTCGAAAGACTATCCGGAGATTAAAAGCCCGGGAGTTATAGAGTATCTGAAAATGGTTGCAATAAGCAGAATAGTTTTAAACAACATAAAACACATTCAGGCATCATGGCTTACTATAGGGATGGAGACGGCAAAAATTGCCCTTCACTCCGGTGCAGACGATATGGGTTCCATAATGATAGAAGAGAATGTGGTGTCGTCAGCAGGAGCTGATTACCATACCGATGCAGAAGGTATACAAAAAGCAATAAGAGAGGCAGGGTTTACTCCGTGGTTAAGAGGTCAGGACTACTCTCCGAGGCAATATAACCCTCATCAGCAGGCAGGTTCTCTTTAAATGACGCCTCAACTGCAAGTCTGTCACAACGCTCATTTTCGGGGTGTCCATTGTGCCCTTTTATCCAGATAAAGTTCACTCTGTGTCTTCTGTAAACTGAGAGAAATCTGGTCCACAAATCGGAGTTCTTTTTTTTGGCAAATCTTTTCTTCTCCCAATCCTGCAACCAACCCTTGTTAACAGCATTGCAAACATAGGTCGAATCGGAATAGATGGTAATCTGTGCATTTTGTCTCTTAATGTGCTCAAGAGCAACAATAACAGCCATTAGTTCCATTCTGTTGTTTGTTGTGCAGGAGTATCCGCCGGATATCTCTTTATAGTGACTGCCCGATTTAAGAATTGCTCCCCACCCACCCGGACCGGGATTACCTCTCGCAGAACCGTCGGTATAGATACTAATCATTCTCTCTTTCGCCTTTTGGCATCTCCACTTTAAGAGGATTGGCACGCAACTCCTTATAATGGTTTCTGTTTTTGTAAACATCACATGCCATATATATGGCAGATAACATGGAGTTATGCGAAGCCCTGTTCTTCCCGGCCAAATCGTATGCTGTACCGTGGTCGGGGGAAGTTCTTATCACCGGCAAACCGGCAGTAAAATTAACTCCTGTGTCAAATGACAATGATTTAAACGGTATAAGGCCCTGATCGTGATACATAGCCAATACCGCATCAAATTGCTTGCTGTATTCCGAAGCAAAAAAACCATCGGGAGAGAAGGGGCCAAACACCAACTCCCCTTTTTTTGATATCTCAATTATTGCAGGTCTTATTATTTCTTCCTCTTCCGAGCCCAAAAGACCTCCGTCACCGCAATGGGGGTTTAGGGATAAAACTGCAATCCTCGGACGGTCAACTGCAAAATCTTTTCTTAGCGATTGACTCATGATGGAGAGTTTTTTAATGATGCTCTCTTTTGAAATTCCGGACGAAACCTGGGAGAGAGGTATGTGATTTGTGGCAAGACCCACTTTAAACATGCCGGATATCATAAACATCAAAGATTCATCCCCTGCAAACTCTTTTGTAAGATACTCTGTGTGACCGGGGAAAGAGAATCCCTCCTTAGATACAGAATATTTGCTGAAAGGAGCAGTTACAATGGCATTCAAAACGCCTCTTTTGATATCCTGTACACAGTTTTCCAACGCGATAAGTGCTGCTTTGGCGCCATCTTCGGTAGGATTACCCGGGTCTGCCATGAAGTTTTCAGGCACACAGTTGATAATATTAATCCTTTTCGGATGTGCCTCTTCAACTCTTGAGATAATGTTTGTGGCAAAGTTTTCGAGATCGGGGATACCCTTCCTGTAAAAAGCAAGAATCTTTGAAGATCCGTATATAACCGGAGTGCAGATATCCAAAAGTCTCGGATCGGAAAGCGATTTTATAATCACTTCATAGCCCACCCCATTGCTGTCACCCTGTGTAATTCCTACAACTATCTTATTGTTCATATGTACTAACTATGGTAAATTTTTGCAAGATACAAAATTTGGATAAGATTCTTATATTTGTATATGTCAACAATTCTCGACAGCGATATTAAATTTTTACCCGGGGTTGGTCCCAAAAGGGCCGAACTTCTTACCAGAGAACTTTCCATTAAAACATTCAGGGATTTGCTGCTGTTTTTCCCATTTCGTTATATTGACAGAACAAAAATATACTCAATTGCCGAGATTGAGCCTGCAATGAGCTATGTCCAACTCAGGGGGAGGATTACCAAAATAGTAACAGCAGGAGAGAAAAGCCGCTCCAAGCGCCTGGTAGCAACATTCGCAGATGCTACAGGTGTTATCGACCTGGTCTTTTTCCAGGGAATCAAATGGATAAAGAGCTGGTTAAAAGTAAATAGTGAATATATAATATTCGGAAAACCCACAACTTTCAACCAGGTTACAAATATAGTACATCCCGAAATTGAACCAACTACCGATGACAATCCAATATATGTCGGAAATATGATCGGGGTATACTCTTCAACAGAAAAACTTAAAAACAACGGCATAACAAATAAACAGATAGCACGATTCATTTCGTCGCTCTTAAGTATTTGTCAGGGATCTCTGAAAGAGACTCTGCCGGCATACATCATTGAAGAGAAAAAATTACTGCCATTTCAGCAGTCGGTTCAAAATATCCACTTCCCCAATGATTTAAAAATACTGTCGAGAGCTCAGTTCAGATTTAAATTCGAAGAGCTTTTTTATCTTCAGCTTTCTCTTCTCAAGCAGAAGAAAATAAGGGAAAAGGCCATTAATGGATTAATCATGAACAAGGTAGGAGATTATTTTGACAAATGTTTCAAAAAACTACCATTCGAACTTACCAATGCTCAGAAAAGAGTTATAAAGGAGATTAGGGCAGATATTACCAGCGGGAGACAGATGAACCGGCTGCTACAGGGTGATGTGGGGAGCGGAAAGACACTTGTGGCCATATTTACTGCACTGCTGGCCGCTGATAACGGATACCAATCCTGTATTATGGCACCTACAGAGGTTCTGGCTGTACAACACTATAAAAGCTCTGTAAAATTACTGGAAGATACAGGGATAAACTGCGCTTTACTCACAGGCAACACTAAGGCAAAAGAGAGAAAAGAGATTCATCGTCAGCTTCTTGACGGAACTGTACACATACTTTTTGGCACACACGCTCTTATAGAAGATGTTGTTCAATTCTGTAACCTGGGGTTTGCCGTTATTGATGAGCAACACAGGTTTGGAGTTGAACAGAGATCGAAGCTTTGGAGTAAAGGACAAAGCGCCTCTCCACACATACTGGTTATGACTGCCACACCAATACCAAGAACACTTGCAATGACACTTTATGGCGATCTGGATGTCTCTGTTATAGATGAATTACCCCCCGGAAGAAAACCTGTGAAGACAATTCACTCTACAGATAATCAGAGAAGTAGAATATACTCTTTTATAAAAAGTGAAATACACAAAGGAAGGCAGGTCTTTGTAGTCTATCCTCTCATTAAGGAGAGTGAAAAGATGGACTATCAAAACCTTCAGGAGGGTTATCTCGACATAATCAACCACTTTAAAGCCCCTGAGTTTGTAACTGCAGTGGTTCACGGCCAGCAGAAGAACGAAGATAAGACCTATGACATGAATCTTTTTGCTTCGGGCAAAGCAAACATTCTGGTTTCAACTTCTGTTATAGAGGTTGGAGTGGATGTTCCAAACGCATCTGTAATGCTTATCGAGAGTGCGGAGAGATTTGGTTTGTCGCAGCTACACCAGTTAAGGGGCAGAGTGGGAAGAGGAAACGAAGAGTCATATTGCATATTGATGACGGGTTTTAAGTTAAGCAGGGAGTCTAAAAAGAGAATTGAGCTGATGTGCTCTACTACAGATGGTTTCGAGCTGGCAGAGGCAGATATGAGAATGAGGGGTCCGGGTGACATGGAGGGTACACAACAGAGTGGTTTACCCGTTGATCTTAAGATTGCAAACCTTGCCAAAGATTCCCAGATACTGGAAGATTCGCGAAGATATGCAATGACAGTACTGGATGACGATCCTCTGCTTTCGACACAGAAAAATCTATTGCTGAAAACAGCACTTGCATCACTTAAAAAAGAACCAAAGGATTATTCACAAATAAGTTAAATATGAAATATCTGGGAGCACATGTCAGTGCATCGGGCGGAGTGGAAAACGCACCACTTAACGCTCATCAAATAGGTGCCAATGCTTTTGCACTATTTACAAAAAATCAGAGGCAATGGTCAGCACCCCCGCTTTCAAAAAAGAGCATCGAAGCTTTTAAAAGTAATTGTGAAAGGTATGGATTCAAACCTTTTCAAATTTTACCCCATGACAGTTATCTCATCAACCTTGGGCACCCCGAACAGGAGGGTTTAAAAAAATCGAGAGATGCCTTTTTAGACGAGATGAGACGCTGTGAGCAATTGGGGCTTGACAGGTTAAACTTTCATCCGGGAAGTCACCTTAATAAAGTAGATATTGAGACCTGCCTTAAAACCATTGCCCAATCTATAAACATTGTACTTGATCAAACCACCGGTGTAACTGCCGTGATAGAAAACACAGCCGGACAGGGCACAAATCTTGGGCATACCTTTGAACAAATTGCTTTCATCATCAACTTTGTAGAAGACAAATCGAGAGTTGGTGTTTGTATTGACACATGCCACTCCTTTGCTGCCGGTTACGATTTCTCTACAGTTGATGGTATCAAATCGGCATTTGAGCATTTCGAAAAAACAATCGGATTCAAATATCTTAAAGGTATGCATCTGAATGATGCCAAAAAGGGCTTAAACTCAAGAGTTGACAGGCACGACTCAATAGGTGCCGGAACACTTGGAGTAAATCCTTTCAAAATTTTGATGAAGGATTCCAGATTGGATAACATTCCGCTTATCCTTGAGACACCCGACGAAGAGTTGTGGTCGTCCGAAATTGCACAGATGAGAATATGGGCAAATGAATAAATATTGCTTTTTAAGAGATAACCGCTTCAACCAAAGAGGCGGTTTTTTGTTTTAATCATAATAAGCAATCATCGAAAATATGAGAACCATTATAGTATTTACAACATTTCTTGTAATATTGACCAACATGACATTACATGCACAGAACAAAAGAGAGCTTACACCCGAAGAGAAAAGGGTTATAATTTTCAAAGGTACAGAGAGACCATTTACAGGAGAATTTTATAAACATAAGGAGCCGGGTACATATCATTGCAAGCAGTGTGATGCCCCACTCTACAGGTCTGAGGATAAATTTGATTCAGGATGCGGATGGCCTAGTTTCGACGACGAAATATCAGGGGCAGTAACCCGCCTTAGAGATGCAGACGGAGTAAGGATTGAGATTGTCTGCTCCAATTGCAACGGACACCTTGGACATGTGTTTACAGGTGAGAGGTTTACACAAAAAAACACGCGTCACTGTGTCAACTCGGTATCACTTGTTTTTGTTCCGGAGAAGAGAGAGAGAGCAATTTTTGCCGGAGGTTGTTTTTGGGGTGTTGAGCATCTTTTACAGCAACAAAGAGGAGTAATTTCGGTAGTTAGCGGCTATACGGGCGGAAAAACCTCTTCTCCCGATTACAGAGAGGTTAGCAGCGGCAGAAGCGGACATGCAGAAGCCGTTGAAGTTATTTTTGATGCAAATCAAATCTCATACCGTGACCTTGCTATGCTTTTTTTCGAGATACACGATCCGACACAAGAAAACAGACAGGGTCCCGATATCGGACCTCAGTACCGGTCAGAAATTTTTTATCTGGATGATATTCAACGCCAGACTGCCCAGGAGTTGATCAAGACTCTTAAATCTAAAGGATACGATGTAAAGACAAATGTTACCAAAGCATCAAAATTTTATAAAGCAGAGGAGTATCATCAGGATTACTATATTAAAAAAGGGACTCAGCCCTTCTGTCACTCTTATATCAGAAGATTTTAAAACAGTTATCAAATAGTTTTTTAATCTTAACTTTGCTTCTCAATTGAAAATTTGATGAACGATCTGACACAGGGCAGAGAGGGTAAACAGATTATCATGTTTGCACTTCCTATGCTGGTAGGTAATATATTCCATCAACTTTACAACATTATTGACAGTGTGGTAGTGGGTAAGTATGTGGGGTCGGTAGCACTTGCAGCAGTTGGTGCAAGTTTCCCCATCTTGTTTACACTCTCCGCTCTTGTTGGTGGTGTTGCTATGGGTGGTTCGGTACTTATCTCTCAATTTTTTGGAGCCAGGAATTTTCATAAGGTTAAAATTACATCAGATACACTTCAGATATTTTTGATAATAAGTTCTGTTGCTCTATCTGTAATCTTTTTCTTCCTCAGCCGGCCAATATTTGTAATGTTGTCTATCCCCGACGAGGTTTTACCCGACGCAGTGAGGTATTTCGATATCATTATCCTCACGACCACTGTCCCTATGTTTGGATTGTTTGGAATATCTTCAATCCTGAGAGGTGTTGGCAACTCCAAAACCCCGGTATTTTTTGTGGTTACTTCTCTTGTGATTAATATCATTCTCGATCTTCTGTTTGTCCTGGTGTTTAAATGGGGAATTGAGGGCGCGGCATGGGCAACAGCTCTGGCAAGTATAATATCGTGGCTAGCTCTTTGGTATCATCTTAACAAAAAAGAGGATAGCATGATCCGATTCAATCTTAATTACAAAAAGTGGGAATTTGATCGTGAAAATTTCAAACAATCACTCAAAATAGGGTTACCATCCGGTGTACAACAAACTCTTGTAGGGCTGGGATCTATGGCACTTCTTTCAATAGTATCTCCTTATGGGGTTGCGGTACTTGCTGCTTATACCGCTGCAGGAAGAGTTGATATGTTTGTCTCTATGCCGGCAATGAATCTCTCTGCTGCACTCTCTTCCTTTACAGGTCAGAATTTTGGTGCCGGAAGATTTGACAGAATAAAAAGAGGTTTAAACCAGACACTAATTTATTCAACGGTTATCTGTCTTCTCCTAACTCTGGTAGTTGTCCTGGCATCTGGTGAGATTATGCGGCTCTTTACAGACCAAAGCTCTCCTCACTTTGAAGAGATTGTAAATATTGGAAAGGAGTATCTGTTGATTGTCACATCTTTCTACATACTATTCTCTACCATGTTTGTGTTTAACGGAGTGACAAGAGGGGCCGGTGCAACATTTATCCCAATGCTTATAACTACATTGTCTCTTTGGTTTATTAGAATACCACTGGCCTGGTTGTTATCTCAACACATGGGACCTGCGGGAATATGGTGGTCAATTCCAATAGGATGGACAGCAGGTTGTGCAGGTGCAGTAATATACTATAAAACAGGGCTATGGAAAAAACACGGAGTGTTTACCAGGTAGATTTCAGCCCTGTTGTCTTATTATAAACGGCAATCCGGCTATCAGATGCGGTATCTTTAATAAAATAACCCAATCTCTCAAACTGAACAGCAATACCGGAATTATCGGAGTATAGTGCTTTCTCGGCATATCCCCTGGCAACATCCAAAGAGTGTGGATTGAGATAATCTGTATACTCTTTGCCATCTTCGAGGTTATCCATATCTGGCTTCAAAAACAATCTGTCAAATAAATTGACCTCAATCTCATCCATATGCTCCGAAGATACCCAGTGGATGGTTCCCTTTACCGAACGCCACTCCCCGGATCCCGGTCTGCTGGTTGGATCGTAAGTGCATATAACCTCTGTAATGTTACCCTCTGCATCTTTAACTACACTTTCGCATTTAATTATGTAAGAGTATTTCAATCTCACCTCTCCTCCCGGCTTAAGACGGAAATATTTCTTTGGAGGATCCTCCATAAAATCATCTCTCTCTATGTAAAGCTCTCTTGAAAAAATAACATCTCTGCTACCCGCTTCACTGTTTTCGGGATTCAGGAGAGGGGAGAAAACCTCTGTCTTCCCCTCCGGATAATTTGTAATGGTAAGTTTGACCGGATTGAGGACAACCATATAACGGTTCGATCTCTTATTTAAATCCTCTCTCACACACCACTCAAGTAAAGAGAGATCAATTACATTATCTCTTTTTGCTACACCAACCTTGTCTGCGAATAGTCTGATACTCTCAGGAGTGTAACCCCTCCTTCTTAAGCCGCAAATGGTAGGCATGCGGGCATCGTCCCATCCCGACACAAAACCTTTGTTTACAAGTTCAAGGAGCTTCCTTTTACTCATTACGGTGTATGTAAGATTCAGTCTGGCAAATTCGTATTGTCTGGAAGGAAAAATTTGCAGTTTTTCTATAAACCAATCGTAAAGAGGGCGGTGTACATCAAACTCAAGAGTACAGATTGAGTGTGTTATCTTCTCTATTGAATCACACTGACCATGAGCATAATCGTACATTGGGTAGATGCACCAGTTATCTCCGGTACGGTGATGATGTGCATGAATAATCCTGTACAGAATAGGATCTCTCATAAGCATATTTGGATGAGTCATATCAATTTTTGCTCTTAGCACTCTCTCTCCATCCTTATACAAACCATTTTTCATGTTGACAAACAGCTCCAGATTCTCCTCAACGCTTCTCTCTCTGTAAGGGCTGGGGTTTCCCGCCTTTGTCACCGTTCCTCTGTTAAGGCGGATCTCCTCCTGACTCTGATCATCTACATATGCAAAACCCATCTTAATAAGCTCTTGAGCCCAAATGTACAACTGGTGGAAATAATCGGATGCATAAAGCTCCTGACTCCATTCAAAACCAAGCCATTTGACATCCTCCTTTATTGATTCCACATATTCGGTATCCTCTTTAACCGGATTTGTATCATCAAAGCGAAGATTTGTCTTACCGCCATATTTACGAGCCAGTCCAAAATTAAGGCATATGCTTTTTGCGTGTCCAATATGAAGATAACCATTTGGTTCCGGGGGAAAACGAGTAAGTATTTCTGTATGTTTGCCGGAAGCCAGGTCGGCTTCAATAATCTCCTCCAGAAAGTTTAGTGAACGCTCTTCCTGAGAGTCTTTAAGAATTTCATCCATCTGCTAAAACTATTAGGTGGCAAATATAAGATTTCTTACTCTCATTTTCTTAACTTTGCTCAATATTAGCAGGTATAAAAAGAGCAAACAACAAAACCATGATACACTCAATGACCGGATACGGAAGAGCTGAAACTCTGTCGGGCCGTAACAAAATAACAGTTGAGATAAGATCTGTAAACGGAAAAGGGACTGATATCTCAATTAAGACCCAGTTAATCCCTCGTGACAAAGAGATTGAGGTTAAACAACTTATATCTTCATTGCTCCGGAGAGGCAGTATCGATATCTTTGCAACGGCAGAACCTCTTACCGGTAATCAGGGAAGAACAATAAACCGCGAGATATTCCAATCCTACCTTAGGCAGTTGGAGGAGATTTTTTCGGACAAAGAAGAACGAATTGATATAGCCCGCTCGGCAGAGATTATTATGAGATTGCCCGATGTTGTTGAAAACCATAAAAAAGATAATGACCCGGAGAGTGATGAGGAGTGGGAAATCATAAAAAATACAATTCTCAAGGCAGTATACATATTAATTGAATTCAGACGGACAGAGGGTAAAAAACTGGAGGAGGACATTATTGCAAGAGTTAATAGAATTGTTGAATTGACCGGCATGACAGATGAGTTTGACAGGCAGAGAACAGATATTATAAGGGACAGACTGCGTGCACGCATTGAAGAGTTATCTGGAAGTGTTGATACAAACCGGCTGGAACAGGAGATTATATACTACATAGAAAAACTCGACATTACAGAGGAGAAAGTTCGTCTTAAGCAACACTGCTCTTATTTTCTGGAGACAATGAAAGAAGAGGAGCCCCCTGGGAAAAAACTGGGTTTCATAGCACAGGAGATGGGCAGAGAGATAAATACTCTGGGGTCAAAGGCATCAAATGCAAATATTCAAAAGTTGGTTGTAGAGATGAAGGATGAACTGGAGAAAATTAAAGAGCAGACTTTAAACATTCTATAGTTATATTTTTTTAATGATTGAAAGATTTTGGTAAATTATTGCAACTTTTTGCAAGGGCTTGTCGTCTATTAAGCAGAAAAACCATAAATCATCAATTCAGTCATGAAAATTAAAATTTTGTTCTTTTCTCTTTTAGCAATCTTAGCTTCAGCAACTATTACAGAAGCAGCCTCAGGATCGGCAGTCAGCAATTATGTAGATGCAGCAGCTTTGGTGAACAAGGCTCTCAAGAGTGTTCCCAGGAACTTTCCTGCAACAGAGAATCAAATCAACGCCTTCTATAAAGAGCGGGTAATCAGAAACAACGATTGTGTATCGGTAAACGAAGCCATTCTTAATATCAATAAA
>CAZPFI010000018.1:0-22979 GCA_964585795.1 uncultured Muribaculaceae bacterium
GCCACAGGCCGGAACATTGTCAACAATCTCCGAACCATCATAAAAGCATGAGTTTGCACCTGTACCGATAATAGCTGCTATCCCCGGTTTTTTACCGCACAGAGCTCTTGCAGCAGCAAGAAGATCGGTATAGGCATTTGACCTGGCTTTGGGAAACACTTTTCTGAAGCAGTTTTTTAAAACCTGAATTTTTTCGGGCGAGGAGACTCCTGCTCCGTAAAAATGAATTTCATTAACAGACGCACTGATGTCGGGCAGTAAATTCTGCTGTAGTTCGTAAACAATCTGCTCCTCTGTCTGAAAAAACGGATTAATACCTGCCGTGGTAATCTCCTGCACAGAGCCGTCGCTGTGAATGGCTCTCCAATCTACCTTGGTCGAACCTGAATCTGCAATTAAACGCATATTTTTTCAATTTTAGTCCGCCAAAAATAGGAATTTTAGAGACTAATTCAAAACCCTTGGGAACTTTCTCCAGTGGACATAACCTGCCAACGCAGCAACAGCATATATAATATAAAGAGCAGTAGTTGCATAGAGCTCTAAAGTAAAATACATATACACTGCAGCAATATTGGCTGCAATCCACAGAATCCAGTTCTCAATAAACCTGTTGGCAACCCAGTATGTTGCCAGCATGCTAAGGGCAGCTATTGCTGCATCAGTTGCCGGCATAGGATCGGAGCTTTTTGAAAGCATAAACCAGATTATAAAGAAGCCGGACACAGCAAACAGCGATGATACCAATCCTTTCCCTGCAGGCATTTTTATAACACGGGCTTCCGCCAACTGATGTGCGTTATCTCCTGCTCTCCATTTAAACCATCCGTAAAAACTAGCTCCCAGATAGTAAAGCTGCAAACCCATTGCGGCATACAGTGACGATTGCAAAAAAACCAATGTATATACTACTGCAGATACTCCTCCCACTACCCACATAGCCCTCTTCTGCTTTATCTCCAGAATTACAAATATTAACCCTGCAACAGCACCAAAAATTTCAACAAAATTCATCCTTTTTTTGTATTAAAACCTGAATGATACCCTGAGAGTAAAATTTCTCTCTGCCTGTGGATATATTCCCTCCTCTGCATATGGTGTTCCGTCGGTAAATTCTGCCCTGTATATCCATCCGTTTGAAAAATATAAATTGTTAAACAGATTGTCAATAAAGAGCATAATATCAACATACCTGCCCTTTTTCATCTCAAAGGTTGTCATACAGTTTAAGCCGGAAACAACATAGGAAGGTACAGAGTGATTTAAATCGGAGGTATTATCAAGGTACTGTCTTCCAACATACCGGGTGTATAGTGAAAATGATGTATTCTTAAAGGGATTAATAGAAACCATAGCCAGCGAGGTTACAGGAGGTGAGAAGGCAATTCGGGTTCTGTCAAAAAAGAGCTCTTTTTGAGAGACAACACTCCAGTTTGAGTCGAACTGATCCAGATACTGTGTGTAATTTTTTATTACATTTCTGCTCAAAGTGATGTTGGCATTAAATTGAAGTGCCTTAAAAGGAGACCACTCTGCCATCATTTCGACACCTCTTCTGTGAGACTCTTTCACATTCTCCTTAATAACATATCCGGTTTCGCTGAGCTTTCCGGTTGGAACCAGCTGGTTATTATACTCCATAAGGTATATGTTGGCAGAGAGTTTCAATTTATCTCCTGAATATCTGTACCCGAATTCGTAATCCAATAATCTCTCCGGTAGTATTTCATCGGCCCTGTGTGCCTTTATTGACTCTTTGATATCGGAACGACCCGGCTCTTTTCCCGCAACAGCAATTGATGCATAAAACTGGTTTCTACCCCTGAAATTGAGTGTAAATCCCGCTTTTGGATTGAGGAAAGTGTATGTTCTGTCCCAATTTAGCGATACAAAATCTTTATCATCTCCTCTTAAAGTATACTTAACACTTCTCACCTGAATATCTGCAAACATAACCAGATGATCTCCCATATTTACCTCAGAGCGTACAAATGTTGAAAAATCGCTTTTAAAACCACTGTTAAAATACCATTGGTAGTTATCGGGTATGTTCTCATTATAGATAACCTTTAACAGGTTTCCAAAGTGATCTCCGTGGTAGTACGAGTAAGACAAACCTGCAGTTATTTCGGTAACATCTCCGTAATACTTAAGATTGCTGTTAACTGCAGTAAAAGTATTGCTTAACGATTGTCGTAAAATAACATCCGATCTGCTGTAAACCTTACCTCCGACAAGTTGCGGGGGTAACCCGTATGACGAAAACCTCCTGTTCATCTTATAATTCTGGTAGTAACCATCACCATTGGTAAGGTGCAGTGTACTTGACATGGTGAGAGAAGGCGTAAAGCTGTGGCTGAAGATCAGCTGGTAGTGATGCTGTGTATAGTTGTCCGTTTCGTTATCGTAATAGTTTACATTACCGGCTGCATCATAGAATAATCCTGCCGGATTGTATCTTCTGTCAACCTCCATCTTTTGGCGTGAGATTCCCTCCCAGGTAATTCCTGTCTTTTGATCACCAAATATATAGTTGAATTTTAAAGCATTGTCACCCCTGTACCACCCTACAGAAGCATACAGGGAGGTTAAGTCGGCTTTGGCGTTTCTTATATACCCGTCTGTCAGGTTTCGGGAGTAACGAATATCAAAAGAGAGACCGTTACTTAACAATCCCGTTCCGGCACCTGCAGTTGAGATGAAGGTTCTGTAACTTCCTGCCGCAAAATCGGCAACTCCGTACGGTTCTCTTGATGTATGGAGAGTTTTCATATTAATGCTTCCACCAAAAGCTCCCGGTCCGTTTGAAGATGTTCCAACCCCTCTCTGCACCTGAATATCCTGCAGAAATGTTGAGAATGAGGGAATGTTAACCCAAAAGACCTGTTGCGACTCTGCATCATTAAGTGCAATACCGTTTAGGGTGACGTTTATGCGGGATGCTTCACTGCCTCTTATCCTTAGTGAGGAATATCCGAGACCGTTACCACCCTCTGTCGAAGCTACAACAGATGGCATAAGGGATAATAACATAGGGACTGAATGAACCGGTGAAGATTGCTTTAATTGCTCTCTGTTAATGAATGTATGGCTGACAGGGGTATTCCTGTCTGCTCTGTATGCCTCAACCACAATACTATCCAGTTTGGTTTCTGCTATTTTTTCATTTTGTCCTGTTAATGGTACAAGGGTAAAAAAGGTGAAATAAAAAACCCCGCTTAATAAAGTTAATCTTTTCATAATTAATAATTTATTAAATTGCAGGGGGGTATGTTTCAGAGATTGGCTTTCCCTTCGCAGGCATTATCCTGATCAGGTGAAAAGGGTATGATCTCAGCCCGTAGGGCACCCCCAAGCATGTTAAATGCGATGCAAAGATACTAAATTTTTAAACCATCAAACCATTTTTCGTACCTTTGCAGCAGGTGGGTCGCTCTATCGCCTCTGTTTCATACAGGGGAGGAAAGTCCGGACAGGAGAGAGCAAGACTCTGTGGAAAGCACAGCCGGGAGTAATTTCGGGTAAATCGTAACAGAAAATAACCGCCCTGAGGGGTAAGGGTGAAAACGCGGGGTAAGAGCCCACGACTTGTTTTGGCGACAACGCAAGGGTACGAACAGTCTCCTGCAAGGCCATGTATACCGGTGTTAAGGGTTGCTCGTCCGTTGCCGGGGGGTAGGCTGCAACAGATAGATGATAGAGACTCAAGAGTACAGAATCCGGCTTACAGACCCACCTTTTTATTTAATCAAAACAATTTTGGATGATCTTCGTCAAATTGCCTGAGTATTGTGGATATAATCGCCTCCCTGCAGAATTTTGATGCAGAACTCACCTTGTATTTCATACAATATAACTCCAGAGCAGCCAACTCTTTATCATTGAAAAGAATTGTCTTCCTGTGTCTCCTTTTTATTGTATCTCTGTTATCTGTCAACTTTTTCAAGCTTGCCGGTAAGACTGTTTTTGTACTCTTTTACTCCGGGTAACGCATACTTTCGCAGAGAGATATCCACCCATTGAATGGCAAGTTCCAATCTGTCTGTAAGCTCACATGCAACAGCCAGGTTATATGCAGCGGCTGCAGCTTTAACGGCATCTTTTTTTTCTGTTTGCACCATCCAGAAATCCATTGCCTCTTTCCACCTGAATTCAATAGCATTATCAAGTGCCATTGTCCATCCGTGTGTAGGATAGTAATATAGCGACCTCTCCTGGGGTACCCACCGTGGGAAGAGAAGAGATATTACCTCTTTACCAATAGCTGCAGAGACATCACCGAGTGATTGTTCGGCTCTGGACCTCAGTGCTTCCGGTCTTAAATCGTTACGGGTAAGCACCTCCCAGTATATGGTATCTGTTTGATTTATCCGGGCCAGGTTTTGGCCGGTAATTGCATCGAAAACTTTAACTACACTTCTGAATGGAGCAAATATGTAGCTGGTTGCATAACTCCCCTGGTAAGATCTGGCAATGTCCCTTAAAATGTCCACATTTCCAATCTCTACTGTATCAACCACAATAATAATATCGGAGTTGGAATTGAGCGAAAGGGTAAAAATATAGGACAAATCGTATTCAGTCTCCTTTTGGGGGAAGTGTTTAAAAATATAAACTCCCTCCTGGTCTAGATAGAGCTTATCCTCAATGGTTGATGCTATGCCCAGGGCAAGATTCAGCATATGGGAAGTGTCGTTTAAAAACATTATCCCCATGCTCTCTCTGTAATCTGTACCAGCTTGATCAAGAGAGTCATCAGGGAATACCGATACAAAAACAGAGACAGATTTGTCGTCAAAATTTACAGGATAAACAGCAGGGGCTTTAACATCGAAATTCAAGATCTCTACGACAGGTGCACATGAAAACAGTAAAAATGCAACTGAACTCAACAATACCAGTGTTTTTTTAGAAATCTTTTCCATAGCTAAAATTATAAATTTTTCCAGAATGTTCTCATTACACTCTCAAGGGTGTCTGAAGTATGTTTTACTACAATCTCGGTGCCAGGCTGTTCTCCTTTTACTTTAACTTCCATTCTGTATGGCTTATCCATAGTGAACACCTTACCGTTCCCTATGTTTAAAAGAGCGCGTTTCACCCCTGTTCTTATCTCATTGTAAACCACTTCAGGAGATTTGTTCATTGCGCAAGTTCTTCCGTAAGCATACTTTGTTATAACAGTTTCTATCTCTCCAAAGTTCTCAACTGCCTCTCTGCAAGCAGCATCGTCACCGGAAAGAAAAACAACCGGAACTCCAAATTGACCTGCATAAAGCGCGTTGTAGGCAGCTTCAAACAGTGGTACATCATTAATCCGGAAATCGAGAACCTTAAGCGACATTGTATGTGACAGTACTCCCTCTTCGACACCCGCTCTTGAGTGTGCCCCTATAAACAAAAGTGCATCAAAAGTAGAGTCAATACCCAATACCATTGTGTGTGGTGTCCCCGGTAATCTGCCTCTTGTCAGTTTTGCCCTTTTATCAAGGAGCAGAGGATCGACATTGATATTGCCGGAGTGGCCATCCCTCACAATAATTTCTGTTGCTCCGGCTGCAATGGCTCCCTCAATAGCTGCATTTATCTCTTTGGTGAGAATCTCAACATTTCTTTCGAAATGAATATGGCCGGGATAGATCTCATCGAAGTTTACTACCGATGTGACTCCTTCGAAGTCAACCTGAATCATGATTTTAAGCCCGTCGCGGTTTGCATCTCCGGTATCAACGGTAACTGTGCAGGAGAAAATTGCCACACCTGCAATTAAAAATGATAAGATCCTTTTCATAGTAAAAATTTTTTAAGATATAGTTTTACATGCTCATTCCACCGCAGACAGATATCACCTGGCCGGTTACATAGGCAGAAAGATCTGAGGCCAAAAACAGGCATACATCAGCAACATCTTTTGCCGATCCACCGCGTCTTAGTGGTATCTGCTCGGCCCACTGTTTCTTAATGTCTTCGGGCAGCTTATCGGTCATTTCGGTAATTATAAATCCCGGAGCAACAGCATTGGCTCTTACACCTCTTGAGCCAAGCTCCTGCGCAATTGATTTGGCCAAACCTATCATACCCGCTTTAGATGATGAGTAGTTTGCCTGCCCTGCATTACCTCTCACCCCAACCACAGAGCTCATATTTATGATAGAACCGCTCTTTTGTTTCATCATAAAAGGAGTGGCAGCATGTATATAATTAAAAGCACTCTTCAGATTGACATTTATTACCATATCCCACTGTTGTTCAGACATTCTCATCATAAGGCCGTCTTTTGTTATGCCGGCATTATTTACCAATATATCAATGCGTCCCAACTCTTTTACTACCTGCTCCACTACTGCATGGGCCTCATCAAAAGAGGCAGCATTGGATGCCAGTGCCATTACCTTTACACCCATATTTTCCAGCTCTTTTTTTGTTTCAAGGGCATTATCGTCAATAACAAGATCTGTAAAAGCTATGTCTGCACCATTTGATGCAAAATTAATTGCTATAGCTTTTCCTATTCCTCTCGCAGCACCTGTAACCAATGCCACTTTTCCTTCAAGTAATTTCATATTCTGTAATTATTAGATTATTCAAAATTTTAAACAACTCTTGCATAAAGGTCGTACTCATCTGCTTTTTCAATAAGCACATTGGCAAATGTACCAATAATTTCTTTAGGTTTAAAACCTGTTTTTAAGCTGTCGGAGGTAATAATTATCTCCCCATCCACTTCGGGGCTCTCTCCGGAGCTTCTCCCTACAACAACACCATCATTAACCGAATCGATAATAACTCTCTCAAATGTTCCTTTACGGGATTGGTTATACGAATATGATACAGCGCTTTGTACCTCCATGAGTTTAAGGTACCTCTCCTGCTTAACCTTTTCGGATACTCTGTCTTTAAGGTTCATTGCTCCCCAGGTACCCTCCTCTTCTGAATATGTAAACGCACCAAGCCGCTGGAAGCGTGTACTCTCAACAAAATCCAGCAACTCTTTAAATGCCTTTTCAGTTTCGCCGGGATGCCCTACTATCATTGTTGTTCTTAAGACAATATCAGGGACCCTCTCTCTTATACCATCGATTACTCTTCTTGTCTCCTCTC
The DNA here is from genome assembly GCA_964585795.1 of uncultured Muribaculaceae bacterium. Lineage (GTDB taxonomy): Bacteria > Bacteroidota > Bacteroidia > Bacteroidales > UBA932 > Bact-08. The sequence continues at coordinate 7,102 of CAZPFI010000018.1, forward strand.
CGTTAATGTTTCTTCTCATTTTAGACAAAACACTATCGTTTATATGCTGTAGCGGAATGTCCAGATATCTGCATATTTTATTGTTTTCTGCCATCACATCAAGAACATCCAATGGGAAAGAGGCAGGATAGGAGTATAATAGTCTTATCCACTCAATACCATTTACAAGTGCCAGTTTTTCGAGCAATGGAGCCAGGGATCTCTTTTTATAAAGGTCCAAACCATAATATGTTGTATCCTGCGCAACAATAATTAACTCTTTTACACCTTCTTTGGCAAGATGTTCCGCCTCCTCTACAAGGTTTTCAATGGTTTCCGATTTGTGTCCGCCCCTTATAAGTGGTATTGAACAGTATGAACAAACTCTGTCGCACCCTTCAGATATCTTGAGATATGCATAGTGTGAGGGTGTTGTCAGATACCTCATATTGCTAAGGCGGTTATCCCATTTTAGTCCAAGTGCTTCAACAACAGATTTTGAGTCGAAAGCTCCAAAAAAACCATCTACCTCAGGAATTTCACTCTTAAGTTCAGCTCTGTATCTCTGTGATAGACACCCAAAGACAAACAGTTGCTTTATATACCCCCTCGATTTGGCCTCAACAGCATTGAAAATTGCCTCTAACGACTCCTCTTTGGCATCCTTTATAAAACCGCAGGTGTTGATTATTACTGTATCAACACCCGACTCCTCTGTAATTGCATCTGATGTCAGAATTTCAATTCCACCCGAATCAATATGCTTTAAAATGTGCTCTGAATCCACTCTGTTCTTGGAGCAGCCAAGAGTTATAAGCTGAATCCTCCTCCCCATAGTTTAGAGGGATTTTTCTTCGGTTTCTGTTTCTGCCTCCTGCACAAAGTCCAGAGTTGCAAAATTCTTAAGGCTATTGTACCAGTCAACCACCTTCTTCATGTGTGAGAGGTAGAAACGATCCTGGTCATAATCCGGCAGCACTCTCCTGAAAAAAGATTTAAGCTCTTCGGGCTTTGTCTTTGAATCCGGCGCAGGTGATTCACCAAGCAACTCCCTCATCTTCTGAAAAACAGTGATGAGTGGTACATCCTCATCATGTGTGTAAATTGAGATGTCTGAAAGAGAGGTTATTTTGGCATTAATTCCAAACATCCCTCTGGTTTTTGAAGACAGAGATTCTGCTATGACACCTGCATTTGCCTGTGCTATAAATTTATATAAACCGGTTTGACCGGCAATTGCAAGTATTTTTTTTAAATCTGTTTTTTCCATACTCTTCTTTTAAATTATTCCACGCTCTTTTTTAATTTTTTCATATGCTTCAGAGATACTTTTAAATCTCTCTTCTGCAGCTTTTTGCACATCTGCACCCAGGTTAGATACTTTATCCGGGTGGTGCTTTAAGGCCAGTCTCTTATATGCTCTCTTTAGCTCATCATTACTCGCACTACTGTCTATCTCAAGAATTTTGTATGCTGCCTCTGTTCCATTGTCAAACATTGCAAAAATTGCCTCACTCTCCTGGAAATTCAACCTCATTGCAACAGCAATTGCTCTAAGGACTGAGAGTTCGCGGCTGCTTACGGCCCCGTCCGCCATTGCTATGCCGGTAAGGTAGTGAAGAAGCTGAATCCTTGCCTCATTATTCATATTAAGAGAAATCTGCCTGCCCACAGACTCTATGTCAATATCTCTTTTTAAAAGGTCTTTAAGATATATGACTGCTTCAGATGCAGCGTCAGGCCCGAAATTCCTGTTTAAAAACCTTTTAACATAATCAAGTTCCGATTTTAACACTCTCTCATCTGCCTTCATAACAGCAGATGACAGTACCAGCAAGCTTACCAGAAAACTGTTTCTCTCTTTTTCCGCCCCTCCCGACCCGGCACCTTTTCCCTCCATAAAAGAGGCAATTGTATAACCGAGAACAGCCCCTAAAGGCCCTGCAACTGCCCATCCTATTGCTCCGCTAATCCATTTGCCCAATCCCATTTAGTTCTCTTTTTGTTTTATCAATTCAATAATTTTCAGTATTTGAGGCAGTACGGCTTTTTTCCCGTCTGTTGTTATTATGTAGTCTGCCCCCTTTATCTTCTCCTCATCGTTGCTTTGGCTCAAAATTCTTTGTTTTACCTGTTCTACTGATATTTTGTCCCTCTTAACCACTCTGTTTATTCTTACATTTTCCGGAGCAGTTACAACTATCACTTTGTCTGCTATGTGATGAAATATTGGAGATTCGAAGAAGATGGCACTTTCAAAGATTATAATCTCTGCCCCCTCATCCTCTCTCCTCTCCTTCCATTCGTTGAAATCGCGAAGGACCCTGGGATGCACAATATTGTTGACCTTTTCAAGTAACTCTTTGTTTGAGAATATTTTTGCGGCAACTGCTTTTCTGTCCAGCTTTCCCAACCGGACTATCTCCGGACCCAAAAGTTTTACCAGCTCTTCTAACAGAGATTTATCTGTATCATACAGCTCTTTTGCCCTTGAATCGGCTATATATGAAGGAATACCCAGCCGTGAGAATATCCTTACTGCATAAGATTTCCCGCTACCTATCCCACCTGTGCAAACTAAACAGTACATAAAGCGTCACTATCGTTTAATTACAAACCTCAAAGTGTCCGTCACCACAGATTCAAGCTGAATTTTTGAACCTATACTTTCGGTAATAAGCCCTTTTATCTCTTCGGGCAAAATATAATACCTCTCCTCTCTCTCCCGTACAATCCTCATCTGTCTCAATTGTGCATTAAGATTAATAACCGGCACTTTTTTCGAATATCGTTGCTGTAGTATATAAAAGCCCGATGCCCGGCCGCGTATTACAAGATTGCTGGCAGATTCAAGCTGATAACTGACCGGTTGGGCAGATTTGGCAGTAACCTTAAATTGAAATGAATGGGTATAGCTATCAGATAATTTGTGAACATGCCATATAATAAATGCAAGAAAGAGGCAGAAGATAAATAGTAATATTTGTCTGCCTCTTTCCGATGGTACCAGTGATCTGATTAAACTCCCCATAAAGACACAGGGTACTATTTTTGGGCCGGTATATCAGAGATATCTTTTACAATTGCCGACTTGTCTATTCTTAGCTTGACATTGCTGTCAACCTCAACCAGAACATACTGCTCTTTTATCTCAGATATAACTCCGTAGATACCGCCTACGGTTACCACTTTATCTCCTTTTGCCAGACTATTACGGAATTTTATCAAATCCTTTTGTTTCTTCTGCTGTGGTCTTATCATAAAGAAGTACATCACAACAAAGATAAGCCCCATCATAATCAGAAAACTCCAGTTTCCTGTACCCGCCTCGGCAGGTTGTTGAAGAATTACATTAAAATTCATATTATAATACATTAATTAAAAGTACAAAATTAACTATTCTGCCGACCCAACCAAACCTCTTCCGCTTTTTTCAATCTTTCCCTCCTCTTTAAGAGCAAGTAATATTTTGTCCAGCATGCCATTTACAAAAACTTTACTGTTTGGCGTACTGTAATACTTAGACAGTTCTACATACTCGTTAATTGTTACCTTAAGAGGTATATCCCTGAATGAAACTGCCTCGGTTATCCCCAGGACAATCAATGCAATATCGGTAGATGCCAGACGGTCGGTTTCCCAGTTAAGAACATATTTGGCAAGTAGTTGAGTATATTGTTCATAATGAATCATTGACAGATTCAGTAATTTAAGCGCATAGTCCCTGTCATCCTCTTTAAGAAACACCTGAGGATGCTCCGGAGTGGATAGTACATCGAAAGATTTAACTCTTTTGAGAATTACATTAATCACATATGCAAGATCGTCGTTCCAGTACAGATTTGCATCCTCCAGTATGGTCTCCAGCTCGGGATTGTCCTCCAGCTCCTGCTCAAAAAAATTGACTATTACTTTAAGATCGTCATTAAAACAGCACTCCGGATTGCTCATGTAGCGGTTAAAGTATTCACTTTGCTGAAAAGAGTTGTAAACCTGCTTAACAAACGCAGGATAATCATTCCAGTTTAATCCATTTTTTGAACAAAACTGTCTTAACTCCTTATCGTTGTCCAGAACCTCTAAAAATCTGTTATTTACAAATCTCATGTTTGGATTTGACTCCTGTTCGGTAGGATGAAATTTCTTGAGCCCCGATTCTATTTTATTAATTGCCACACCTCTGACGGCCAGGGGCAGAGAAAGCAGGAAATAGTAGAGTTCCAGTGTTTTATTACAACTGAGCAACAGTTCGTTTTCGGCTTGCTTAAGTGAATCCGAAGATGAATTTATTCGGCTGAAAAGAACCTTAAAGACTTTGATACGGATTAATCTCCTGCTGATCATAAATAGCTTGTATGTTAAATATTTTGCAAAGATAGATTTTTGTGCTTAAAAAATAATTTTATCTTTGTACAGCAAATTTAAAATCGACAAAAATGTACATAGAGGATTATGACAATTCCGATTCACAGGAGCGCAACGGAGATGATGTCTTTTCAAAACCGGTAAGAGCCGGCAAGAGAACCTATTTTTTTGATGTAAAGGCAACCAAGAACAACGATTACTACCTTACCATTACAGAGAGTAAAAGACGGGTGGACAAAGATGGAAGATTTGTTTATGACAAACACAAAATCTTTTTGTACAAAGAGGATTTCGACAAATTTTCCCAGGGATTGGAAGAGATTATCCAGTACATAAAAGAGAGAGTTCCAAATACAGTAGAAAGAGCCGATAAGGAGACTGTTACCAGCCAGTTTTCTAACGTCAATTTCGAAGAACTATAAAAAACTTCAAAATAAACGGAGAGGGTGTCTGATATTTCAACAGACACCCTCTTTTTTTGAGGTACCCAGCAGAATCGAACTGCTGTTCACGGTTTTGCAGACCGTTGCCTAACCACTCGGCCAGGGTACCGTTATGAGCCGACAAAGATAACTAAAAATTTTATCCCTGCCAAAGAGGAGAGAATTATTTAGAGAATTTCAAACTGCTTATAAGGATACCCCCTATTATAAGAAACAGGCCTCCCACAGTAAGAATGCCTATACTCTCCTTTAACACAGCACCAATAAGCAACAGGGAGAGAACCGGTGAGAGATATGTCAATTGTGTAAGAATTACCCGGTTTGTTGCCAGTTTAAGTGCCTTTCCCCACAGAATGAATGTTATTCCCATCTCAAAAAAGCCAACATAAATTCCTGCCAGAAGACCTTTTAAAGTTGGCATTTCAAACCCTGTAAAGAGCATAATAACTATGAGATAGAGAGAGCCGGACAAAAAGTTAAAAAAAAGCACAGCCGAAGAGTCGTGTTTTGCATTTATGTTGGACAGCCAGTATGTTGCCCAGATGAAAGCACTTCCCAGTGCAAGTATTACTCCGTACAGAGATAGCCGTCCCTCAGCTGAAGCAGAGTGGTTAAACGACAGTAGCAAAATACCAGTAAAACTGACTGCAATCCCGCACACCTGATACCATTTTAACCTCTGTTTAAACAGTATCGAAATCATAATAATAAGTACAACCTGCCATGAGTAGTTTAATGGTTGTGCTATCTGTGCGGGTAAAAGTGAGTATGCCTTGAACAGAACCAGATAGTAAAGGAACGGATTGAGAAAACCCGATTTTGCAACATTAAGTAGCTCTTTTTTATCGTTGAGTATTATAAGTAACTCGTACAATCTGCCTCTTCGTACAAGATCTGCAAATGTAACCGACAGTGCAGAGAGAGATGCTATAAGCAACAGCATTGTAAAGTGCATTTCACCCAATGCAATTTTAAATGCAGTTGCAACCGTAGCCCAGAAAAGAACTACAAAACCTCCCATTATCATTGCCCGTGACTGGCTGCTCATCTTTTATCTTCTCTAAAGAGGTGACTCGATTGCTGAAGAATTTTTAATTTTAATAAGGGATCGATACCAGGGTTGTCATTCAGGAATTTGGTTGTTATCTCTCCCGAAATACCTGCCAGGTGAGATCTGTATAGTGCCCTCAACCAGTTTACCGGAAAGAAAATATCTCCGGTTTTTTGAATATCCTCCAGCATCTCAAGAGAATGAACAATATACATGTGCGAGTTATCTCTCATCAAAAAGTGGTTAAGGTATCCCATTACCTCCAGTACCCATGGTTCAACCACCCTGTTGAGAGGGTCTCTGAGGGAGTTAAAAACAGAGTCTCGGACTTCAGCTTTTTGTGATACTGAAGGGTATATGAATTTAAACCCTTTGATCCTGTCGGCGTTATTCATGCCTGATAACTGAATATCTCTAATCTCTTGATATTTATCGGGCATCCTCAATGCAAGTTCGTAAGACAATCGCATAAGATCTCTCTCTCCCAGATTTACCAGTTTGAAATTGGATGGTTCCTCCAATATGCCGTAAAGAGTACGGGTAATTTCGGGAGATATCCATATGTCAAGAAGAGTTCTAAAAGCAACCTCTCTTATCTGCAGCTCTTCACACCCTGTTACAATACTCCAGAGTACCTTCTCTGCCTCTTTAACAAGGTTGTTGTCATTTGTGTCAGATAATGGGTTTAAATAGGAGTGAAAAGCATTTACAATGTACCCGGCAGCCCTTGAAAAGAGTATGATATTTCTCTCTTTTGATATATATTGTAAAGCATTAGAGACAAATTGTTGGGGTGTCAGCCACCCTTCGTGCATATTCTCGTACAGGTTAATCAGCACAGACAATCTGGATATATTCTCTTTAATATCACCCTCAATGAGTCTGTTAAAGTATTCCTGTGATTCATCCTCTTTAAGAATAAACAGGGCATACCCCATACCATCGGAGTTAAGGATTTTACGCGAGACAATCTCCTGTTCCCAGATTATTCCTCTGTTAAAAGGGTCCTGCTGGTGATAAAGATAACCCTCCCCACTCTTTTCTGCTCTTATATGAGGTCTTCCCCGCTCCTCTATCCACACACGGCTCCAGGAGGTGAGATCTTCATCTGTAAGAGAGTCCAGGATAGCAATAAGATCTTCCCAGGAAGCATTGGCATAGGCATATTTACTTAGGAACACTTTTATTCCCTCTCTGAATTTATCCTCTCCAATCTTTCTTACAAGCTTCTCCATCACAATCGGGGCCTTATTGTAAATTATGTTGCCATAAACCAACCCTGCTTTATTAAGGTTATCCAACTCCTGTTTAACAGGATTAGTACCCGGGGTTCTCTCTTCGGCATAGGCAGGAGGAAAGAATGTATTTACAAAATTGAACTGGTGATCAATCTCCGGAAAATGAGGAGAAACCATAGCAGAGGCAAACCAGTTTGCAAAAACCTCTTTGGTCCATACATCGTCAAACCAGGTCATTGTAACATAGTCTCCAAACCACATATGTGCGGTTTCGTGTGCTATAAGCTTCGCCCTGCTCATCTTTTCGTTGATTGTAGCTCCCGGCTCGAGAAACATGGTTCTGTCGGAGTAAAGTGTTGCTCCCATATGCTCCATACCTCCATATTGAAACCCGGGTATTATTACAATATCATATTTTGTAAAAGGGTATTCTATACCTGTGTACTCCTCCATCCACTGCAAAGAGCTGAATATCAATCGTGCAATCTCATCGGTTTGGTCAATCCGTGATTTGTCTGTCTCTCTGTGATAAATCCAGATATCTCTTTTACCATCTGAGTGAAGAGTTTTGTTAAGAACTCCTGCTACAAAAGAGAATAGGTAGGTAGAGATAGGCTCAGTCGTAGAAAATTTAAGAAGTACTCTTTGATTATCAAGCGTATCTGCCAATATAACTTTACCATTGGCTACTGCCTCCCATCCATGAGGCACCTCCAGCGAAAGGTTATAGAGGGCTTTAATATCGGGTTGGTCAAAACAGGGGAAAAGGGTTCTGGCCCGGTCGGGGACAAGTAAAGTATACAACAGATTGTCTCTTCTGTTCAGTGATTGATTACCGGCAGTAAAAAATATTGAAATATTATTAAGACCCTTGGTTAATGATGCTCTTTTTATTAATATGTGTTCGTTTATAACTTTGGGCTTAACATCCTTTCCGTTAATACTCACCCTCTTTACTCCATCTTAGTTATTTTCAGAAAATTTAAAATCCAGAATAACATCATTCACATCCTTCAGATAAAGCTCTATCTGTAACTGAGACTCTATATTATCCTCTCTCTCCGGAGGAATATCAAAATGGAGGTTATAGATTACACTATCAATGACTCCTTTTCTGTAAAGAGCCAACTCTTTACTTACGCCGTCCGATAACAGAAAGTCTTTGTCACCACAGCCACTTGCTAAAATTAATAGAGCTGAAAATATCAGTAATCTTAATCTATTTCTCATGTTAAAGAGTTGATAAATAATCATTCAGCAATTTTTCGAGAAAAACAGCATCTGTTTGGTCGAAGGTATTGAGAGAGCTGCTGTCAATGTCCAGAACACCAATCACTTTATCACCTGTAATCATTGGTATCACAATCTCTGACTTCGACAATGAACTGCATGCAATATGACCCGGAAACTTCTCCACATCGGGTACAATCAATGTCCTTTTCTCTTTCCATGATGTTCCGCAAACTCCCTTTCCAAAGGGTATCCTGGTACATGCAACAGGTCCCTGAAAAGGCCCAAGAACAAGTGACTGGTTTAACGACTCATCTTCCTTTACAAGATAAAAGCCAACCCACAAAAACCCGAAAGCCTCCTTTAGAGCAGCTGTTATATTAGCCAAATTTGCAGTTAATTCAGTCTCATTTTCAACTAATGCAGCTATCTGGGGAAGCAACTGTTCGTAAACCTCCTCTTTACTCCCGGCAATAATTTCCAGTTTTTCCATAATACTGTTTAATAAATTGAACTTACTCTACATAAAGCATCAATCCTTTCAGATACTCTCCCTCCGGATGGTATATATTTACGGGGTGATCTGCCGGTTGGGTAAGACGCTCCATAATACGAACATTTCTTCCGGTATGGGCTGCTGCCGAGAAAATGGTCTCATAAAACATATCCCTCTCAACCGCCTGGGAGCAACTGAATGTAAAAATGATGCCCTCCTTAGCTACTCTCGATATTGCAGCACTGTTAATCCTTTGATATGCCCTTAGTGCATTTTTTAGTGCACTCCGGTTTTTTGCAAATGCAGGGGGATCAACTATAATCATATTATATTCGTTGTCAGAGACACCCTTAAGATGATCAATAGCATCGGAACAAATTACATTATGCCTGGCATCACTTGTTATTATGTTATTGAATATATTGAGCTTTGTGTTCTCCTCTGCCAGCAGGCAAGCACTTTTTGAACTGTCAACAGAATCTACCAGTTGAGCTCCGCCGGAGAGTGCGTAGACAGAAAAACCACCTGTATATGAAAACAGATTTAAAACCCGTTTGCCGGCAGAGTGTCTCTTTACCAATTGCCTGTTATCTCTTTGGTCCAGAAAAAAACCTGTCTTCTGCCCCTGCTCCCAATCTACTCTAAAGAGATGACCATTCTCTGTTATAATGTGGTCTTCGTTTGAATTACCGTAGATATAACCATCCTTTACATTAAGTTCATTCGTTCTGGGAGCTGTTGATACGCTTTTGCAGTAGACTGCTTTAAGCGAACTTTTATATAACTTTTCAAGTGCAGCAACAATCTTATCAACAGAGAGGTACATTCCTGCTGAATGTGCCTGAACTACAGCAACTCCGTTATAATAATCTATTACAAGACCGGGCAACCAATCTCCCTCTCCGTGTATCAGTCTGTAGCAGTTAACACTTTTATCTGAAGTTAATCCTGCAATCTCCCGCATCCTGTAAGCAGCAGCTATCCTGTTATCCCAGAAAGATTTAACGGTTGCAGAGTTATCAAAGCTCAACATCCTTACAACAATACTTCCTGTCTGGTAGTGTCCATATCCTAAAAGATCTCCCGATATAGAACAAACACAGACAAACTCTCCTTCATAGGGGTCTCCTTCAATGCGTGCAATTGCTCCCGAGAAAACCCACGGGTGGAGACGCTTCAAAGATTGGTCCCTTCCTTTTTTTAGAACTATCTTAACCATTTTTGTTTTTAGGTACCCCCGAAAGTTTTCTGTACATCAGCTGACAAATCCAGGCGTCAATTGCAGCATAATGAGCTTGTGAGTCAGTCAGCTCCTGTGATTCCCAATTGGACAACTGCTGAGACTTGGAAACCCTTATTCCCAGTATAATGGCAGCCATCTTTCTTACACTCTTCTCATTAACTCCCCAGGAGGAGGCAATAGACTGAAGGTCTATAAAGCCGGCCGGCTTAAATTTAGTATGATGCTGAAGTGCCTTTATATCGTCATTTACGGCGGCTCCAATCTTCAATATCTTTTCACTGGAGAGAATTGCTGCCAGATCTGCCGGAATTCCTGTTTTTTGTAATCTGAAGAGGAATGCAATGTCATTTGTTGCAAGCTGAAGCAATGCAACTGTGTGTCTTTTTGTATTCGCCGTAAAAGAGGGCTTGGTCTCTGTATCAAAACCGATAATCTTCTGCACTCTTAGGTACTCAATTGCTCTGTAGTAGTTACTGTCAAGGGAGTCAATAATTACAATCTCTCCGTCAAACTGGGCTATGGGCAGATTGTCAAGCTCCTCTGATGTTATTTCCGGTCTAAAGATCATTCGGGCCAATATTGTTTTTAATAAGAAGATATGTTAAGGGGAGTCTCTCCTTAATTCTTCTCAGATTATCTCTGTTAATGTTTTGTATTGAGAAGGGTACTACATTTACGGCACTGTAATCGCTTCCTGTCTCTCTGCCGTACTTATACTCAAATGTCATGTTGCCATTCTTGTCTTTATGCTCTTCAGCAAGATCGTCTCTGGTGACAGAGATGTAGCCTTTGAGATTATTTCCCGTTGATTTACCGGAAAGGTTCCTATCTCTGAAGAGGGTTCTGAATACCTCTTTTGCGGTATTGACAGCAGGGTCTATGAATATCAGCTCCTCTGACAGAACATCATCGTATATTTTTATACCATCAAGCTCAACCATTCTCAGTTCATCAACAACCTTTATCAGGGTATCAGTCAGGTATGGGTAGTGAGTGCATCCCAGTATCACACTTTTCAATCTGGTACCGGGATTATCCCTCCGGTGTTTTTCAATAAGTGTTACCATATGAAAACGAGCATAATTACCGGTTGAGTTTAACTGAATACCGGATAGATTACCATCGCTGTCTGTCGATGTTAAAAGAGAGTTAGCAGAATTGTCGAAATTATAAATCCATAACAGAGATGTGTCTATACCATCCGGGAATTGTCCCATAGCAGGTCCTCTGTAATTCGATCTCACCTCTTTAGCCCCGTTATATATATAGTCAGTTTCACTGTCAACTGCCTCTGCAAAACCTAGTCCTCCCTGGTTGACAACCTTAATTTCACCACTGTAAGATCTCTTCTTGACATATCCTTTTATTGCACTCTCATACCCGCCGGAGCTAATGGTACCTACTGTGGCCAGAACTCCTACGGCATAAGGTGTTCTTTCATTGGGTGAAATAACCGACATTGCTCCTTCTGCTCCCGCCTCTATTACACCAGAAACCTTAACTCCCGTACCACTCAAGTGCATCAATCCCCTAACATCATCCAATCCGTATGCAGTAGCTGTATTACAAGCTATTACAATTAATTTAGTTCTCTGAACTCCACTGGTAAGGAAGAGTGCATCTTTAATAATCAGCTCGCGTAAAAAATCTGTTTTTCCCTGTGATGGATACACTCCGTAAGGCATATTGGCCTGATCGGCAAGATATATAAAATCTTCACCATCAAAATCGGGTATCCCGTCAGGTATCTCCTCACCGGTTTTATTGTCGAAATAGTCTGCCGCTAAAAATTGTTCCATAACTGTCAGGCCACCGGTACCGGAGTCGAACATCCCAACAGGAAGTTGTTTCAATTTTGTGGGATAACTTCTGTAATTTGCATAAAACAGAGATGATGGATCATTGAGAGCTTTATTGACAATTGTAAGATCGGGTATATTACTACCTCCTGAATTACATGAATTTAAGAGAGTTAAAAAACAAATCGCACCAATTAAGGTGAACACCCCGTTTAATTTTTGCATAAATGTTCTAGCCGCCATATCTGAATTCTCCATTTTCTGTCTTAAGAATAACCTCTTTAACATCAGAAGATTCAACCCTTCCGATTACTTTTGCCTCAACTCCGTATCTCTCCGATATCTCAATGAGTTTGCCTGTACATTCAGGTTTAACATAAAGCTCCATTCTGTGCCCCATATTAAACACTTTGTACATCTCCTCCCACGGAGTATCGGACTCATTTCTTAAAGTTTCAAATAGTACCGGAACAGGAAAAAGGTTGTCCTTAATCACTCTAAGTTTATCAATAAAGTTTAAAATTTTTGTCTGAGCTCCCCCTGAACAGTGGACCATACCGTGAATAGAGCTGCGGTATTTGCTCAGCATCTCTTTTATTACAGGAGCATAAGTTCTTGTTGGAGAGAGGAGCAACTTACCATAAGTGAGCCCGGTTGAGGGTTCAATCTGGTCAAGTCTCTTCGATCCGCTGTAAACCAAATCTTCAGGTACTGAAGGGTCGAAACTTTCGGGGTACTTGCAGGCAAGGTAACTGTCAAAAAGATCGTGTCTTGCAGAGGTTAGTCCGTTACTCCCTATTCCCGAGTTGTACTCATTCTCGTAGACTGCTTTTCCGTATGATGCAAGTCCAATAATAACATCTCCTGCCTCAATACGCGAATTATCAATTACTTCATCCCTTTTTATCCTGGCACAAACAGTGCTGTCAACTATTACACTTCTAACAAGGTCTCCCACATCTGCTGTCTCTCCACCTGTAAGGTGAATGTTTATACCGTAAGCAGACATGCTGTGTACAAAACCGGAAGTGCCTTTAATAATTGCCGAGACAACAGAGGAGGGTATAAGATTTTTGTTTCTCCCTATTGTGGAGGACAGTACAATATTATCTGTAACTCCCACACAAAGAAGATCGTCAATATTCATTACAATTGCATCCTGTGCTATTCCGCTCCAGACACTTATGTCTTCGGTCTCTCTCCAATATGCGTATGCCAGCGAAGATTTTGTACCTGCACCGTCGGCATGCATAACCAGACAGTAAAGAGGATCGTTACAGAGGAAATCGGGTACTATTTTACAAAACGCGTAAGGATAAAGCCCCTTATCAATGTCTTTTATGGCATCGTGTACTTCTGACTTCGAAGAGGAGACACCCCTTTGGGCATACTTTGCAGCTTCTCTGTTTTCTTTTATCATACGGACAGAACATTTATTGCACTTTATCTCCAGAAGAGCAACTCCCTGTATTTTGGCAGTGGCCACAATTCGTCATCAACAAGCATCTCCAGTTTGTCAACGGTTACTCTTATTTTTGATATGTAAGGCATCACATTTTTTGAGTAAGCAGCGGCCTTCTCTGCATAGGCAGTCAAAATATTGGCCTGTTTTCGGGCTTCAACCAGAAAGTGAAAATCTTCCCTCAGCACTTTAAGATATCCTGATATCTTTTTAATACTGTACAGCTGTCTCTCTGTCATCTCTTTATATTCGTCAGGGAAAAGATCTTTAATTCCGCGAACATTATCAATCAATGTATTCTGAAATTTAATAGCCGTAGGAATAATGTGGTTAATGGTGAGATCGCCAATAACTCTTGCCTCTATCTGCAGCTTTTTAATAAATATCTCATTAAGCACCTCGTATCTGGCTTCAACCTCTCTCTCGCACAAAACATCCGTCTCTTTCATAAGTGAGATGGTTTTGGGGTCGAGGAAAGCACGGAAAGCTTCGGGGATGTCGGTAATGCCTTTTAATCCTCTTCTTGCTGCCTCGGCATGCCACTCCGGACTGTAACCGTTACCTTCAAACCTGATAGCTTTTGATTCGACGATAAATTGTCTTATAATTTTAAGGGCCGCCTCATCACGGGAGATACCCTTGTTCATAGCTTTTTCCAGCAACTTCTTAAATTTTGAAATTTGCTGGGCAACTGCTGCATTTAGCACAAACATTGCAGAGGCAACATTGACAGAGGAGCCCACCGCCCTGAACTCAAATCTGTTTCCCGTAAATGCAAAAGGCGATGTACGGTTCCTGTCGGTGTTATCTGGTAATATTTCAGGTATTTTGCCAACTATCTCCAGCTTGATTGCCTTGTTTTCGTCACTGTCTCCGTTGATAACCATATTCTCTATTGAGTCAAGCACCTCAGAGAGGGTTCTTCCTACAAATACCGACATTATTGCAGGCGGTGCTTCGCTTCCGCCCAGTCTGTATGAGTTGTTTAAAGAGGCAGTGCTTGCCATTAAAAGATGATGATGTTCATAAACCGCTTTAATTACAGATACGAAAAAACTAAGGAACTGAATATTGTTCCTGGGTGTTCTTCCGGGAGAGAGAAGGTTAACTCCGTTATTGGTAACCATAGACCAGTTACAGTGTTTTCCCGAACCGTTAATGCCTGCAAATGGTTTCTCGTGAAAAATAACCTTGAGTTTATGTTTTTTTGCAATCTTTCTCATTAGAATCATCATCATAAGATTGTGATCTACAGAGAGATTTGCCTCGGCAAAATAGGGAGCAAATTCAAATTGATTGGGAGCCACTTCGTTATGTCTTGTTTTGAGAACAACTCCTAATTTAAAGGCCTCTGTTTCGAAGTCCTTCATAAAGCACATAACTCTTGAAGGAATTGCACCGAAGTAATGATCTTCCAACTGCTGGTCTTTGGCAGAGGTATGCCCCATAAGTGTTCTGTTACAGAGCATAAGATCGGGTCTGGCACGGAAAAGAGCTTCATCCACCACAAAGTACTCCTGCTCTATACCAAGCATTACATTAACCCGTGTTGTCTTAGCATCAAAAACCTTTGCAAGCTCGGTAGCAGCTTTGTCAAGTTGCTGCAGAGACTTAAGATGAGGAGTCTTCATGTCCAGAGACTCTCCGGTATATGATACAAATACTGATGGTATGCAGAGAGTCTGGTCAATAATAAAAGCAGGTGAAGTAGGGTCCCAGGCAGTATAACCCCGTGCTTCAAAAGTGTTTCTAAGACCTCCGTGAGGAAAACTTGATGCGTCGGGCTCCTGTTGTACCAGGGCATCTCCACGGAAATTTTCGAAAACTCCACCATTTTTTGAGGGATCAACAAATGCCTCGTGTTTCTCTGCTGTTGCATCCGTTAAGGGATGAAACCAGTGGGTGTAGTGAGTTGCTCCCCTCTCAATTGCCCAGGCCTTCATTCCCGAAGCAATCTGGTTAGCAACCTTTCTTTCTATTCTCACTCCGTCGTTAATTGCCAATTGAACAGCATCGAAGGCCTCGGCCGAAAGGTAGCGGCGCATCTTCTCTATATCAAAGACATTCTGACCAAAGTATTGAGAAACAGGTTCATTTTCCATAAAAAATCGTTCTGCTTTCCGTCCGGAAAACTCATCTAATGCCCTTTTTCTGAAACTACTCATTGTCTTTAATTATTAACCGGGCAAATGTAGTTATAATTTTATAAAGAGTTATTATTTTTTGTACTTTTGCGGGATTATGTAAAACTTTAAGAAAATGAAACAGATTGCCACTTTCCTAACGGTTCTTATTGCCCTTTTTGAGGGTAGTTTTGTGAGCGCCCAGAACAATAACATCCAGCGTTACATCCAGAGATTACAGAAGGATACTCTCTTCATCGATGCAGCAGTTGGGATAATGGTTATGGACTCTAAAGGTAAAACAGTTGCCTCATGGAATCCAGACATGCCTCTTTTAACTGCATCCACAATGAAGACTATCTCAACCGGAATGGCTCTTAAGGTATTGGGCAGGGATTACAGGTTTAAAACCCAAATTGCCTACGATGGTTACATTGCCGACGGAGTAT